>DATMTH010000197.1:0-3558 GCA_035564915.1 Rhodanobacter sp. | reverse complement strand
AACCTGGTCGAGGGCATCAACAACAAGATCAAGGTCATCAAGCGCATCGCCTACGGTTATCGCGACGACGCCTACTTCTTCCTCAAGATCCGTGCTGCCTTCCCCGGACTTGGGTGAAGAACCTTTTTTTTCGCCGCCGTTGACAGGGATGGAAACCGTCAGCACCCGCATGCTCTTTGCATTAAAGTGCTTCTGCTTCGCAGTTTTGTTCTGTCTCGTCATGGGCGTGGAAGCCGTAGCACACGAGCGGCTGGTATCTCCAGCCTTTGATCCACTTGTTGGATTCGAAACGAAAAGATTGCGGGTGAACCAACGCTATCTTCAAAATACCTTGGAGCAAATAGTTGTTTTTGGTGCCGCACTGTTCGGGCTCGCGGCGTACTCAAGTGACGGATCAGCAATGCGCGCGGTACTGGCTACCGCCATCGTCTGGATTTGTACTCGTTTCGCATTCTGGGTTGGCTATCATCATAGTGCAGCCATGCGGGGCTTGGGTGCGCCTGGAATGATGCTTAGCATGCTCGTTCTCCTGTATGTCACCAGCCGTGCCGGGTTTGATGTCGCTGGCTCCTTCGGCGTCGCCGCCGTAATTGTGTTATTCGTCGCAATTGAGGCATTTCTCTTTCGGGCAACACGTCGCGTGTAGCGCGTCAGCACAGCGGTGCCGCCCAACAATTCGGTCAACCGGACGCTCACCCGCTGCGCGGGTTCGTGCCGGTTCCCTCAAGCGTTAGGCCTTCAGTAGGAGCGTGAAGTGTCGAATCCACAGAATATAAAGCGCAGCGGCTATCTCTTCATCACCGCTGGCTGCATGTTTTTCCTCGCGGCACTCTTCGGCAAGCAAGTCGCCTTCTGCGGTGTTGGCGCTGCTTTCATCGCCATCGGCGCTTCTTACTTGGCCCGCGCCAAGCGTGCTTAACGTCATCTGCATCGCTCATCCAGGCATCGGGCCTAACAACTCGTTCAAGGCGGACGGCTTCGCCGCCGCTTAACTCCGGCGTTGAAAACGGGCCTTCCCGAAAGCTGCCGGTCGTCACTGGCAGCAACGGGTCGAAAGCGGACATCAACCGAACTCTACTCCATGGTGTTTTCGCTCGAGCATTTTGTCGACGTCGACATAAGTCGCCATTGGCGGCCACAGAGCCTCACCTTCGAGCCCGCGCGCTGCGAGGACATCCTTCTGTATTCCGAGTAGTTTTTCCCTGGGTACCACGATGCTCGAAAGCGTGATGAATCGTCGCGACTTACCGTACACGATGCTCAATATGGTCTGTCCACGTGCACCGCTCCAGCGAAGCGTCGTAATGTCATGTATTGGCACCACCTTGCGACCAAGTAACCACGTCCGAACGATCGAGTCGTCGCTCATGTCGACACGCATCGTCAGCATGAAAGCGATCCAGATGCTCAAGAGTCCGGCCACAAGGACAAAAATCAGGCCGACCATGATGTTCTGCCGGCTTGCGATTTCAAAACCCACCCAGAAGAACAAGCCGACGCAGGGCGCGACGAACAGAAGCACACAGAGCCGTGAGCCCCAGGAAGCTTGAAAACTCTTGTCCATATGGCCCCTTGTCTGCACTTCCTTGCTAGGTGGAGCGACATGTCTGCTTTGGGTCGAAAGCGGACACCCTCCCTACCCTCGATAACAACCCAAAATCAATCTCTTCGACAACGGCGACCAAGTTGTTCTCAACCATCGACGACCGCAATCGCATCAACCTCTATCAGGTAGCCGGGAGATAGGGTTGCAACTCCCACCAGTGTGTCGACTGGCTTGTGGTCCCCGAACAGTGTCACCCGAGCCGCTTCGATGATCGGCAAGTGTTCGTCGCGATCGTAGTTGACGACATAGATCGTAATTTTTGCTACTTGCTTCGGAAGAGCACCTGCGGCTGTAAGAGCTCGGCCCAGATTGGCGAACACTTGGCGAGCTTGCGTCACCAAATCACCTCGGCCGACGAGATTGCCGTGGACGTCTTCGGGCTCCTGGCCGGCGACGAAAACCAATTTGGCACCCGTCGCGACGACGACTTGTGTGTACGTCTGCGGAGCAGGCAGACCCTTGGGATTGATGCATTCGAGCGTCATTTGTTTGTGGCCTTATGTGGCTTCGACAAGGTCCGCTTTGGGTCGATAGCTGCCCCAGCGGCCATGAACCCAATCATATTCGCCAATGTGCCTGATCACAGGAGGTCGCATCGGCTCTGCATTCGTCTCAGCGAATCCTCGCACGACCTTTTAGGGCAACCCCAGCACCACCCGCGCCCCAGCCCGAAACCGCCGGCTCAAATCCAGCCGCGTACCATCGCGCAGCACGATCTCGGCGTTGCCGTTGAACAGCGGGTGCACTTCGCGGATGCGCTCCACGTTGACGATCACGCCGCGGTGGATGCGCAGGAAGCGTGCGGGGTCGAGCGTTTCGAGCAGGTGGCTCAGCGTCTCGCGGTGCAGGTAATGCGCGCCGTCGGCGTGGATCTGCACGTAGTTGCCGTCGGCGCGGATCCAGTCGATGCGTTCCGTCGCGATCACCTGGATGTGTTCGCCCACGCGCACGCTGAGGCGTTGCAGGTGGCCGGTCGGCGTCGTCGCCGTCGCGGGCGCCTGCAGGCCTTGCCAGTGCCGGCGCACGCGCGCCAGCGCCTGGTCGAAGCGTGCCTGGTCGATCGGCTTCAGGATGTAGTCCAGCGCGCCGGCGTCGAACGCGCGCAGCGCGTGCTGGCCGTAGGCGGTGGTGAACACCACCATCGGCAGTGCGTCCGATTTCAGCTGATGCAGCAGCTTGAAGCCGTCCATGCCGGGCATGCGGATGTCGAGGAAGATCAGGTCGGGCGTGAGCGCGGCGATCGCTTGCAAGGCTTCGGCGGCGTTGCCGCATTCGCCCGCGATGGCCACGTCCGCATGCGCGGCCAGCGCCTGGCGCAGCGCGAGCCGCGCCAGCACCTCGTCGTCCACCAGCAGGGCGCGGATGGTTGCGGTGCTCATGCGGCGTGCTCGCGGAACGGCAGGCGCAGTTCCACCCGCGTGCCGCCGCCGGCGCGGCGCTGAAGTTCCAGACTGGCGTCGCCGCCGAACAGCATCGCCAGCCGCGCGCGGGTGTTGGTGAGGCCGATGCCTTCGTTGGCGCCGTCGGCGGGCAGGCCCAGGCCGTCGTCGTCCACGCGCAGCACCAGCTCGTCGCCGTCGCGTTGGCCGAGCACCTGCAGGCTGCCGGGTTCGGCCTTGGCCAGCAGGCCGTGGCGCAGCGCGTTTTCCACCAGCGGCTGCAGGATCAGGTTCGGCACGGCGGCGCGCAGCGCGTCGTCGGCCACGTCCAGCCGCGTGCTCAGCCGGTCCTGGAAGCGCACCTGCTGGATGTCGAGGTAGCAGCGCAGGAATTCCAGCTCGCGTGCCAGCGGCACCTGCGGCGCGTGGCGTTCCTCCAGCGTGAGGCGCAGGAAGTCGCTGAGCCGCGCGATCATCAGCCGCGCCTGCAGCGGATCGGCCAGCGCCAGCGCGGAAATCGCGTTGAGCGTGTTGAACAGGAAGTGCGGCTGCAGCTGCATGCGCAGCGCCTGC
>DATMTH010000196.1:0-39523 GCA_035564915.1 Rhodanobacter sp. | reverse complement strand
CTCCTCCGCGAGCGCAAGGATCAAGCCCGGCTCCATCCCGACTTTTCGGCAAAGGCCCCGCTTCGAGCGGGGCTTTTGCGTGGCGCGAAGCGAAAGGCAAGGCGCTGTGTCGATTCGCTTGCTCACTACCTTAGTTTGCGGCCGCAGCGGCATAGCCCTTGAGCTTGGTCAGCATCGCCGCCAACCCATTCGAGCGCGTGGGCGACAGGTGCTTGGCGAGACCGATGGCCTGGATGAAGTCCGGCTCGGTGGCCACGATCTCCGCCGCCGGGCGGTCGGAATATACGCGCAACACCAGCGCGATCAGCCCGGAAACGATGGCCGAATCACTGGCCGCCGCGAAGTGCATCTTTGACGCGTCGCCGCTGGGCACCAGCCATACCATCGACTGGCAGCCATGCACGCGCCAGGCCTCGGTCTTGCACTCCTCCGGAAATGGCGGCAGCTGCCTGCCGAGATCGATCAGGTACTGGTAACGCTCGCTCCACTCGCTGAAATAGGCGAACTCCTCGGCGATCTCGCGTTGCGCCTCGTCGGCACCTGTGGTCATTTCGCGACGCTCCAGCGTGTGCCCTGTGCGCCGTCTTCGATGGTTACACCCATGGCGGAAAGCTCGGCGCGGATCGCGTCGGCACGTGCGAAGTCGCGGGCGGCGCGGGCCGTTTGGCGTTGTTCGATCAGCGCCTCCACCCGCGAAGCGTCGACCGTGCTGCCGCTGGCCCGCTTGAACCAGGCTTCCGGATCCTGCTGCAGCAGGCCGAGCAGGGCGCCGCCGCCGAGCAGGGCGGCCTTGGCTTCCGGCGTGCCCTGCACGCGCGCGGTGTCGGCGAGCACGGCCAGTTCCGCCAGCGCCTGCGGCGTGTTGAGGTCGTCGCACAGGGCGGCCTCCACTGCCTCCGGCACCGGCAACCGGGTGGTGTCAACGGGGACCCCGGCCAGATCGCGCAGCACGCGGTACCAGCCGTCCAACGTGCTTACCGACTGCGCAATCGCAGCGTCGGACCAGTCCAGCGGCTGGCGGTAGTGGCCGCTCATCAGGCGCAGGCGCAGCGCCTCGGCCGGGTGGTGCTTGAGCATCTCGTGCAGCTGAAGCACGTTGCCCAGCGACTTGGACATCTTGCGGCCGTCGAAGGTGAGCATGCCGTTGTGCAGCCACCAGCGCGCGAAGGTCTTCCCGCCGTGGGCGCAAGTGGACTGGGCGATCTCGTTCTCGTGGTGGGGGAACAGCAGGTCGTTGCCGCCGGCGTGGATGTCGATGGTCTCGCCCAGGTGCTTCTCGGCCATCGCCGAACACTCGATGTGCCAGCCGGGGCGGCCGCGGCCCCAGGGGCTGTCCCAGCCCGGCAGCTCGGGCGTGGAGGGTTTCCACAACACGAAATCGCCGGGCGACTTCTTGTACGGGGCTACTTCCACGCGGGCGCCGGCGATCAGTTCCTCGGTGTCGCGGCCGGATAGCTGGCCGTAGGCGGGGAACGAGCCCACGTCGAACAGCACGTGGCCTTCCGCCGCGTAGGCGTGGCCATCGGTGATCAGCCGTTCGATCATTGCCACGATCGGGCCGATGTGCGCGGTGGCGCAGGGTTCCACGTCGGGCGGCGCGATGCCGAGGTGGGCCATATCCTCGCGGTAGGCGGCGGTGAACTTGCCGGTGATCGCCTCGATGCCCACACCCTGTTCCAGCGCGGCACCGTTGATCTTGTCGTCCACGTCGGTGATGTTACGGGCATACACCACGTTCGGGTAATGCCGCCGCAGTAGCTTGGCCAGTACGTCGAACACCACCGGGCCGCGTGCGTTGCCGATGTGCACGTAGTTGTAGACGGTGGGGCCGCACAGGTACATCGTCACACGCTCGGGATCGAGCGGAGCGAATGCTTCGGTACGGCGGGTCAGGCTGTTGTAGAGCGAAATCGGCATCGTCTAGGTCCGGATGGTGGCTGCGGAAGCGGGCCAGCCATTCATCTTAACAAGGTGTAAGCGGGTGGCGGCATGGCGTCGCAGCGTAGGAATTCTAAGCCGCGATTCAGTGTCCATTTGCTGCAATCGGTCATGCGCCGAAGTTGCGCCCGAAATACCGCCCGGAGCCTGCGATGTCCAAGATTCTCGTTGCCACCATGATGTTGGGTCTGGTTGTCGCCAGCGCCCAGGCGCAGGACGCGCGCTACCCCGGGCCGCCGCCAAGCGCACCACAGGACGACAACGCTCACTACGGCTGGGCCGACGTGCTGCGGGTCGATCCGGTCTACGGCGTCACCCAGACCACGGTGCCTCGCCAGCAGTGCTACGACGAGCAGGTGGTGCACCAGGATCGCGGCAACAGCACGGCCGGCACCATCCTCGGCGCGGTGGTGGGCGGCGTGCTGGGTAGCACGATCGGCAAGGGCGACGGCCGTCGCGCGGCGACGGTGGTCGGTGCGGTCGCCGGCGGCGCGGTAGGCAACCGCGCTTCCGACCACGGCGGCAGTTACGAGACCACGCAGACCCGTTGCCGCGAGATCAGCACGGTGAGCGAGCAGCGCCAGATCATGGGCTACGACGTGGAGTACCGCTATCGCGGCGAGGTTTACGAGTCGCGCCTCAGCTACGATCCGGGCGAGCGCCTGCGTGTGCGGGTGAGCGTGACTCCCGCCGATTGATCGCAAGGCGCCGCCCAGGGCGGCGCCTTCGCCCATGCCTTTGCGGTCTCCTTCGATCGCGAAGATCAAATGGGCGGCCATCCATGGCAGCACTGTCAATGGCATGTTGCATGGCAGCGAAAATCACGTCATGATGGCGGCTCGCTCGATTGGAACCTCCATGTCCACAGCCGTCTATACCGCCAATGTCCTGACCAGCGCCCGCATGGCTGCTGGCATGACGTCGCGTGCGCGTCGACCGCTGGACGAACATCCGGCCGGGTAGGCTGTCGCGCGCTGCTGCATCACGTATCGACGAAAAACCCGGCCTTCGCGCCGGGTTTTTTTGTCGAATTTTTTTACCAGTGACCATCCGGACCAGAGAACAGCAAGGACCTGACTTCATGAGCATTCGGCATTTCATCACCACCCAGGATTACAGCCGCGCCGAGATCGATGCGTTGCTGGAACAGGCCGCCGCGTTCAAGCGTTCGCCACGTGGCCAGCAACTGGCCGGCAAGTCGATCGCGCTGCTGTTCTTCAATCCGTCGATGCGCATCCGCACCAGCTTCGAGCTGGGCGCGTTCCATCTTGGTGCACACGCCATCGTGCTGTCGCCGGGCAAGGATGCGTGGCCGATCGAGTTCGAAGCGGGCAGCGTGATGGATGGCGATACCGAAGAGCACATTGCCGAAGTGGCGCGGGTGTTGTCGCGCTACGTCGACCTGATCGCGGTGCGCGCGTTCCCGAAATTCCAGGATTGGGCAGTGGATCGCCAGGACGCCGTGATCAAGGCCTTCGCGCAGTACGCCACGGTGCCGGTGATCAACATGGAAACGATCACCCATCCGTGCCAGGAGCTGGCCCATGCGCTGGCGATGAAAGAGCACCTGGGTGATCTGACGAAAAAGAAATACGTGCTGACCTGGACCTATCACCCGAAGCCGCTGAACACGGCAGTGGCGAACTCCGCCCTGTTGATCGCCACCAGGATGGGCATGGATGTGACCTTGCTCTGTCCCACGCCGGACTATGTGCTGGACGAGCGCTACATGGAGTTTGGCCGTCTCAATGCGGAACAGAACGGTGGTTCGCTGAAGGTCAGCCACGACATCGAGGAAGCCTACAGCGGCGCCCACGTGGTTTACGCCAAGAGCTGGGGCGCGCTGCCGTTCTTCGGTCAATGGGACAAGGAAAAGCCGGTCCGCGAGGCGAACAGGCACTTCATCGTCGACGAGGCGAAGATGGCACTGACCGACCACGGTCTGTTCAGTCATTGCCTGCCGCTGCGCCGGAACATCAAGGCCACCGACGCGGTGATGGACTCGCCCGCCTGCATCGCCATCGACGAAGCCGAGAATCGCCTGCATGTGCAGAAGGCGGTAATGGCGTCGCTGATCGGACAGGGTTGAGCCGGCCATGTACACGCCGAAGTCTTTCGAGGAAACGCGCTCCGACGCCCTGGACGGACTGGTTCGCGCGTATCCGTTTGCCACCGTGGTGGCGAGCGCGGCGAACGGACTCATCGCCAACCACCTGCCGTTCGAACAGGTCGATGGTGTGTTGCACGGTCATGTGGCGCGTGGCAACGAACTGGCGCAGATGGACGGTGTCGAGGTGCTGCTGGTGTTCCGCGGCCCGGACGGCTACATCAGCCCGAACTGGTATCCGAGCAAGCACGAGACCGGACGCGAGGTGCCAACCTGGAACTATGCGGTGGTGCACGTACATGGTCGCTTGCGGGTGATCGACGATGCGGTCTGGTTGCGCCGCCTGCTGGAGCGGCTCACTGATCGGCATGAAGCCGGCCAGCCACAGCCGTGGAAAGTGACTGACGCACCGGAAGACCATATCGGGAAATCATTGCGCGCCATCGTCGGTCTCGAAGTCACGATGGATCGCATCGAAGGCAAGTTCAAGCTGAGCCAGAACCATCCGGCGCGCAATCGCGCTGGCGTGATCGCCGGTTTGCGCGAGCGCAACGGCGATGGCGATGCGGAACTGGCAGCCCTGATGGCCGAACAGGAGCCGAAGGCATGAGCCGGCAGCATCACTATCATGTCGACGTGGAATGGACCGGCAACCGCGGCAGCGGTACGGACGGCTATCGCAATTACGGCCGAGAGCATGTCATCCGCATCGACGGCAAGCCGGAGCTGGCCGGCTCGGCCGATGCCGCCTTTCGCGGCGATGCCGCCCGGTACAACCCCGAGGACATGCTGGTCACCGCGTTGTCGACCTGCCACATGCTTTCGTACCTGCACATGGCCACCGTGGCCGGCGTGGTGGTCACCGCCTATCGCGACGCTGCCGAAGGCGCGATGGCCACCGAAGGCGATGGCGGCCGCTTCGTCGAGGTGGTGTTGCGTCCCGTGGTGACGATCAGCGCGGCCAGCGATCAGGCCACGGCCGAGGCCGTGCACGAAGCCGCGCATCACGCCTGTTTCATCGCCAATTCCGTGAATTTTCCGGTGCGCTGCGAGCCACGCATCGTCATCGCATCCGTCTGACCTACTCCAGGACCCGCAAGCCATGAGCAAAGACATCGTTCTCGCCTTTTCCGGTGGCCTCGACACCAGTTTCTGCGTGCCCTATCTGCAGGAGCATGGCTGGGCCGTGCACACCGTGTTCGCCGACACCGGTGGTGTGGATGCCCGGGAGCGTGCTTTCATCGAGCAGCGCGCGAAGGAGCTGGGTGTGTCTTCGCACCAGACCGTCGACGGCGGTCCGTCGCTATGGGATGGCTTCGTCAAGCCGTTCGTGTGGGCGGGCGAAGGTTATCAGGGCCAGTACCCCTTGCTGGTCTCCGATCGCTACCTGATCGTGGATGCGGCGCTCAAGCGTGCGACCGAACTGGGCACGCGCGCCATTGCGCACGGCTGCACCGGCATGGGCAATGACCAGGTGCGTTTTGACCTGGCGGTGAAGGCGCAGGGCGATTACCAGATCGTGGCACCGATTCGCGAGATCCAGAAAGAACACACCCAGACGCGTGCCTATGAGCAGGCCTATCTGGAACAGCGTGGCTTCGGCGTGCGTGCCAAGCAGCAGGCCTACACCATCAATGAGAACCTGCTCGGCGTCACCATGTCGGGCGGCGAGATCGATCATTGGCAGACACCAGGCGAGGGTGCCCGTGGCTGGTGCAGGCCGCGGGCCGAATGGCCGTCCGAAAAGCTCAGCGTCGCGCTGGGCTTCGAGAACGGCGAAGCCGTATCGATCGACGGTGAAAAAATGCCGGGTGCCAAGTTGCTGGCCAGGCTCAACGAGTTGTTCGCCGCGTATGGCGTGGGTCGCGGCATGTATACCGGCGACACCACCATCGGCCTGAAGGGGCGCATCGTGTACGAGGCGCCCGGCATCATCGCGCTGCTGACCGCGCATCGTGCACTGGAGGAAGCGGTGCTGACCAAGCAGCAGAACCGTTTCAAGCCCGAGGTGGCACGCAAGTGGGTGGAAGTGGTCTACGAGGGCTTTTTCCACGACCCGGTGAAGACCGATCTGGAAGCGTATCTCGCCTCCAGCCAGGCCTGCGTCAGCGGCAAGGTGGTGCTGGAAACCAGTGGCGCCCAGGTGGATGCGGTGGAAATCCATTCGCCGCACATCCTGCACGCCAAGGGCGCGACCTACGCGCAATCGGCGGACTGGGGCGTGGAGGAGGCGGAAGGCTTCATCAAGCTTTTCGGCATGAGCAGCACGCTGTGGGCCGAGGTCAACCGGTCGTGACACAGGATTCAACATCCGCCACTCGGAAATCGGCGTTGCTCGATGCCACGCTGGAACACCTGCGCGCACTGGTCGGCTTCGACACGCGCAATCCGCCACGGGCAATCGACACGGGCGGCATTTTCGACTACCTGCGCGCGCAGCTGGCCAGCTTCACGGTGAAGGTGACCGATCATGGTGCAGGTGCGGTCAGCCTGCATGCCTGGCGTGGTCAACCGAAATACCTGTTCAACGTGCATCTGGACACGGTGCCCGACTCGCCGGACTGGAGCGCCGATCCCCTTGCGCTGCGGGTGACCGGGGATCGCGCGATCGGACTGGGTGCCTGTGACATCAAGGGCGCTGCCGCGGCTCTGCTGGCGGTGGCTCATGCCAGTGACGGTGATCTGGCGTTGCTGTTCTCGACCGACGAGGAGGCCAACGACCCGCGTTGCATTGCAGCCTTTCTCGCTGAAGGCCATGCGTACGATGCAGTGATCGTGGCCGAGCCGACCCGGGCTGAGGCCGTGCTGGCGCATCGTGGCATCCAGTCGGTGCTGATGCGCTTTGCCGGACATGCAGGACATGCTTCGGGCGAGCAGAAGCCCAGTGACAGCGCGCTGCATCAGGCGGTGCGTTGGGGCGATGCGGCGCTGGATTTTGTAGACGCACAATCGCACGAACGTTTCGGCGGGCTGACCGGCTTGCGCTTCAACATCGGTCGCATCGAAGGCGGCATCAAGGCCAACATGATTGCGCCCGCCGCGGAGGTGCGTTTTGGTTTTCGTTCGCTGCCGACGATGGCGCCGGATCGGCTGCTGGAACAGTTCCGCAGCCTGGCCGAGCCCAAGCCGGCCGAATTCGCCGAAACCTTCCGCGGCGATTCGTTGCCGGCGGGCGATACCGCGACCGCCGAATCCCGGCGGTTGGCCGCGCGCGACCTGGCCGACGAGCTGGACATTCCGATAGGCAACGCGGTCGACTTCTGGACCGAGGCGGCGTTGTTCTCAGCCGGTGGCTACACCGCTTTTGTCTACGGCCCCGGCGACATCGCCCAGGCCCATGCGGCCGACGAGTGGGTGGCACTCGATCAGCTCCAGCATTACGCAGAAACCATTTACCGGATTGTTGATCGTGCAAGCAGCCAATGACACCCGCAAGACCATCGTGCGCCTGCTTTCGAGCATGGGCAGCGCGAAGGAAATCCAGCAATACCTGAAGCGTTTTTCACAGGTCGACGCCAAGCGCTTTGCGGTAGTGAAAGTCGGCGGCGCCGTGTTGCGCGACGAGCTGTCGGATCTCACCTCGTCGCTGACCTTTCTGCAGCAAGTGGGCCTCACCCCGATCGTGCTGCATGGCGCCGGCCCCCAGCTGGACGAGGAGCTCGCCGCGGCCGGCATCGAAAAGCAGACCATCGACGGTTTGCGAGTGACCTCGCCCAAGGCGCTGGGCGTGGTGCGCCGGGTATTCCAGCAGCAGAACCTGCGACTGGTGGAAGCGCTGCAGGCCATGAACACGCGTGCCACGTCGGTGTCTTCGGGTGTCTTCACCTCCGATTATCTCGACCGCGACATCTACGGCATGGTCGGCAAGGTCAGCAGCATCAACCTGGCGCCGATCGAGGCCAGCCTGCATGCCGGCTCGATTCCGGTGATCGCCAGCCTGGGCGAAACCGAGCAGGGGCAGATCCTCAACATCAACGCCGATTTCGCCGCCAACGAACTGGTGCGTGTGCTGCAGCCGTACAAGATCATCTTCCTCACCGGCACCGGCGGCCTGCTCGATGACAAGGGTCAGGTAATCGATTCGATCAATCTGTCGACCGAATTCGATCACCTGATGGCGCAACCATGGATCAACGGCGGCATGCGCCTGAAAATCGAGCAGATTGCCGACTTGCTCGCTGACTTGCCGTTGACCTCGTCGGTGTCGATCACCAAGCCGGCCGAGCTGGCCAAGGAATTGTTCACCCACAAGGGCTCGGGCACCCTGGTGCGCCGGGGCGAGAAGGTGTTGCGCCTTGAATCGTGGGAAGACGTCGATCTCGAGCGGATGCGTACGCTGATCGAATCGAGTTTCGGTCGCAAGCTCGTGCCCGATTATTTCGAGCGCACTACGCCGCACCGGGTCTACGTCAGCGAAAACTATCGGGCGGCGATGATTCTGACGATGGAGCAGGGCACCGCCTATCTGGACAAATTCGCCGTGCTCGACGACGCGCAGGGTGAAGGTCTCGGTCGTGCGGTTTGGCAAGTGATGCGCGAGGAAAATCCGCGCATGTTCTGGCGCTCGCGCCACGGCAACCAGGTCAATATTTTCTACTATGCCGAGTCCGATGGCTGCTACAAGCAGGATCGATGGAAGGTGTTCTGGTATGGCCTGAAGGACTTCGCCACCATCGAGCAGTGTGTGGACCATTGCGCCACCCGCGTGCCGACCCTGACCGACTGAAAGGCCCCAACATGGACAAGAAACGCATTGGCATTGTCGGCGCACGCGGTCATACCGGCGCCGAACTGATTCGACTGGTCGCAGCGCATCCGGCGCTGGAACTGGCCTTTGTCTCATCGCGCGAATTGAATGGTCAGCGCGTCGATCAGCATGTGGATGCCTATCACGGCGGGCTCTGCTATACCTCGCCGGCGCATGACGAACTCCCCCGATTGGGCGCCGATATCGTGGTGCTGGCCTTGCCCAATGGCAAGGCTGCCATCTGTGTCGAGGCCTTCGACAAGGCGGCGCTCGATCCGATCATCGTCGACCTGTCGGCGGATCATCGGTTCGATGCAGGCTGGTATTACGGCCTGCCGGAGCTGACCCGCGACAAGTGGCGCGGCCAGCACCGGATCAGCAATCCCGGCTGCTATGCCACCGCCATGCAGCTCTCGATCGCGCCGCTGAAGGATCTGCTGGCCGCGCCACCGGTCTGCTTCGGCGTCTCCGGCTACTCCGGTGCAGGTACCACGCCGTCGGACAAGAACGACCCCGACAAGCTGCGCGACAACATCATCCCGTACGCGCTCGCCGGGCACATGCACGAGAAGGAGACCGCATTCCAGCTCGGTGTGCCGGTCGAGTTGATGCCGCATGTGGCGCCGCATTTTCGCGGACTCACGGTAACCACCAACCTGTATCTCACGCGTGCGTTGAAGCGGGAGGATGTGCTGGCGCGTTTCCGCGCCGCGTACGGGGGTGAGCGGCTGGTCGTGGTCAGCGACGAGGCACCGTGGGTCAGTCGTGTCGCCCATCACCATCACGCCGAAGTGGGTGGTTTTACCTTGTCCGCCGACGGCAAGCGGGTGGTGATCGTGGCTACGCTGGACAACCTGCTCAAGGGCGCGGCGACCCAGGCCATGCAGAACATCAACCGCGCCATTGGTGTCGACGAATACACCGCCATCCCGTTGGAGCAGGAATGAGCGCAGAGAAATGAGGAGTGAGAGAAGGCATTCACTCCCAGGCTTCCCGCGACGTTTCGGCTTTTCAACTCTCTTTTCTCACTCCTCTCCACTCATTTCTCAACACCATGACTCAACCACTCTGGCAAAAGCCCGGCATCCGGATCGACGCGAAGATCATGCAGTTCCTCGCCGGTGACGACGTGCTGCTGGATCGCGAGTTCTTCCTGTACGACATCACCGCCAGCAAGGCGCATGTGGAAGGCCTGGCCAACATCGGCGTGGTCAGCGCGGACGAATCGGCGGCGTTGAAGCATGAACTCGACGTGCTCGCTGCCGACTTCAGCGCCGGTGACTTCGTGCTGGACGAGCGTTACGAAGACTGTCATTCGGCGATCGAGGCAAGGCTGACCGAACGACTCGGCGATGCCGGTCGTCGCGTGCATACCGGGCGCAGTCGAAACGACCAGATCCTGGTGGCGACGCGACTCTGGCTGAAGGATCAACTGGCCACGCTCGACAAGCAGTGCAGGGCGATCGCCGGGGTTTGCCTCGAACGGGCGGCGCAGCCGGCGTTGCCGATGCCGGGCTACACCCACCTGCAGCGCGCCGTGGTGTCATCCTCCGCCATGTGGTTTGCCGGCTTTGCCGAGGGCTTCATCGACAATGCCTTGCGTGCGCAGCAAACCTCGGCGCTGATCGATGCCAACCCGCTGGGTACGGCTGCCGGTTACGGCGTGAACCTGAAGCTGGATCGCGAGCACACCACCAAGGCACTCGGCTTTGCGCGGATGCAGGTCAGCCCGGTCTACGCACAACTCTCGCGCGGAAAATTCGAGATCGCCGTGCTGGAAGCCATTGCCGGCGCGTTGCTCGACCTGCGCCGGATGGCATGGGATTTGTCGCTGTTCACTACCGCCGAATTCAACTTCGTGCAGTTGCCGTCGGAGTACACCACCGGCAGCTCGATCATGCCGAACAAGCGCAACCCCGACGTGATCGAACTGCTACGCGCCAGCTATGCCAGCGTGGCTGCGGCGCGCACCGAGATCGAACAGCTGCTGTCGCTGCCGTCCGGCTACCAGCGTGACCTGCAATTCTCCAAGGGGTCGTTGTTCCATGGCGTGCGCCACGGCCTGGCCGCGTTGGCACTGGTGCCCGATCTGCTGGCCCGTTTCCAGTGGAATGAAACCGCCATGCGTGCCGCGATCGAGCCGGCGATGTACGCCACCGACGTGGCGATCGAGCGGGCCGCCGCCGGGGTGCCGTTCCGCGATGCATATCGTGCCGCCGCCGAAGCCGCTGCGTCTGCCGGTGCGGGTCGTACCCCCGAGGACAGTCTTGCCGCGCGTACGTCGCCTGGTGCAGGCAGCGATCTTCGGCTGGATCAATTGCGGCTTCGGCTGGATCAAATGGAGGTCTGAACCGACATGAGCCTGCTGCCATCACAGCCGTTGCCCAGCTGGCGCCGTGCCGTCCTCAAGGTCGGCAGCAACCTGCTGGCAGCCGATGGCGGCGGCCTGACGCAGCGTTTCGCCGAAGCGTTGGCCGACTTCGTCGCCGCCAGTCATGCCGAGGGTCGGCAGGTTGTGCTGGTGTCGTCCGGTGCGGTGGCGGCGGGGCGCGCGCTGCTGCATGCGCGCCAGACGATCGGACGTGATCTCGCCGCGCGACAGGCGCTGGCCGCGCTGGGCCAGGCGCCGATGATCGCGCTGTGGCAGTCGCTGTCGCCGCGGCCCGTGGCGCAGGTGCTGCTTACCCACGACGACCTGCGCAACCGTCGGCGCTATCTCAATGCTCGCGCCACCTTGCACGGCCTGCTGGCGCTGGACGTGCTGCCGGTAGTGAACGAAAACGACACGGTAGCAGTGGATGAACTCAAGCTCGGTGACAACGACAACCTCGCGGCGATCGTCGCGGCGTTGATCGATGCCGACCTGTTGCTGATCGCCTCGGATGTGGCCGCGTTGTACGACGCCGACCCGCGGCGTGAGCCGGCGGCGGCCCCGATTGCACGGGTCGAGGCGGTCACCCCGACGATCATGGCCATGGCCGGCGGCAGCGGCAGCACGGTCGGTACCGGTGGCATGCGCACCAAGCTGGAGGCGGCGGACAAGGCGGCCGCGGCAGGTATCGCCACGGTGTTGTTCGATGGCCGGGATATCGACACCGTGCGGGCGCTGACGCAGAACCTGTTGCATGGCACCCTGGTGTGCGCCCCCGCCGGGCGCATGCAGGCGCGCAAGTATTGGTTGCGCCACGCGCCACCGGCAGGCGGGCGCATCCGTATCGATCCGGGTGCGGCGCGAGCAGTCGCCGGTGGACGTGCCTCGCTGCTGCCCGGCGGCATCGTCGCTGCCGATGGCGAATTCCAGCGCGGCGACCTGGTGGAAATCGTGGACATGACCGATCGCGCGATCGCGCGAGGTCTCAGTCAGTATGCCGTATCCGAAGTGCGCCGATTGATCGGCCGGCACAGCCGCGACATCGAAGCCGTGCTCGGCTACTGCCATGGTGCCGAAGTGGTGCATCGTGACGACCTCGCCACCTTGCCGGACGTATCCGCGATCGACGGCGCCGCGCCGGCGTGAGCACCCCGCACCGCATCGGCATGGCACTGCCGATGTTGCACGGCGGTTGTTTTTTGCACTCGCCGCCCCCATCTCTCGCTTGATAAGCCATTCGCGTTGAACATATCCGAGGACGATGACCCAGATCCGAAAGTTTCGCCAACAAACCGTGCCGCCATGGCGGCGAGCCGTACTCAAGGTCGGCAGCAGCCTGCTCGCAGCCGACAGTGGCGGCCTGAGCACCCGCTATGCACTCGGCCTCGCGCAGTTCATTGCATCCTGCCATGCCTCCGGTCGCGAGATCGTGCTGGTGTCGTCCGGCGCGGTCGCTGCGGGGCGCATGCTGTTGCAGGATCATTGCCCGGAAGACACCAGCAATGCCGCGCGCCAGGCAATGGCCGCACTGGGGCAGACGCAGACGGTCGCCTTGTGGCAACGCTTGTTTGACCGGCCGCTGGCGCAGGTGTTGCTGACTCATGACGACCTGCGCAATCGCCGCCGTTATCTCAATGCGCGTGCCACCCTGAGCGAGTTGCTCGGCCACAACGTGCTGCCGGTGGTGAACGAAAACGATACCGTCGCGGTGGACGAACTCACGCTGGGCGACAACGACAACCTGGCGGCGATCGTCGCCGCGCTGATCGATGCCGACATGCTGCTTATCGCCACCGACATCGATGGCTTGTACACCGCCGACCCGCGCAGCAATCCCGATGCCCGGCCGATCGACGAAGTCCATGAGCTCACTGCAGAGATCATGACCATGGCCGGCGCTGCCGGCAGCAGCGTCGGTACCGGTGGCATGCGCACCAAGCTGGAGGCGGCCGAGAAGGCGGCTGCCGCCGGCATCCAGACCATCCTGTTCAACGGGCGCGACGGCGAGGTGGTCAACCTGCTGGCACGCGACCTGTTGCATGGCACGCTGCTGCGCACCACCGCCACCCGCATGCAGGCGCGCAAATACTGGTTGCTGCATGTGCCGGCGGTACCCGGTTGCATCCATGTCGATGCCGGTGCGGCGCGTGCGATCAGCGACGGCGGTGCATCGCTGCTGCCCAAGGGCATCATCGATGCGGTAGGCGATTTCCAGCGTGGCGACATGATCGAGATCGTCGGCGACAGCGAGGCCGGCGAACCGCACAAGGTTGCCCGTGGCATCACCCAGTACGGCGCCGCCGAAATCAACCGGATCGCGCGCAGCCATACGCGCGATATCCGCGAGCGACTCGGCTACAGCTATGGCGAGAACGTCGTGCATCGCGACGATCTGGTCATCACCACCGATCTTGGAGTGTCCCCATGAATGGATCCGTGCGCGATTCCGCGCTCCTTTGCCAGCAGGCTGCAATGCAGATTGCCGAGCTTTCCACCGACAGCAAGAACACCCTGCTTGGTGCCATGGCCGATGCCCTGCAGGCGCAATCGGCGGCGATCCTTGCCGCCAACGCCGAGGACATGCGCGCGGCACGCGAGAAGGGTATCAGCGAAGCGATGCTCGATCGGCTGGCGCTGGACGAAGGTCGCGTCAGCGGCATCGCCGAGGCGCTGCGCCAGGTCGCTGCATTGCCTGATCCGGTCGGCCAGGTCACCCGTCGCGAACAATCCGACAAGGGCTTCAGCATCGAGCGGGTGCGGGTGCCGCTGGGCGTGATCGCGATGATCTACGAAGCGCGTCCGAACGTCACCGCCGACGCCGCGGCGCTGTGCATCAAGGCCGGCAACGGGGTGATCCTGCGCGGCGGTTCCGAGGCGGTGCGCTCCAATCAGGCAATCGCGGCCTGCCTGCGTGGCGCGTTGCGTGATGCAGGCCTGTCCGAGCATGCGCTGATGCTGCTGGATGACCTCAGCCGTGAAGCCATGCTCGAACTGATGCAGCTGTCGGACATCGTCGACCTGATCATCCCCCGCGGCGGCGAAGGCCTGATCCGTTTCGTCACGGAAAACGCTCGCGTGCCGGTGATCAAGCATTACAAGGGCGTCTGCCATTTGTACGTGGATGCCAGCGCCGATCTCGACAAGGCACTGGATATCCTGATCGACGGCAAGGTTTCGCGGCCGTCCGCCTGCAACTCGCTGGAAACCTTGCTGGTGCATGCCGATGTCGCCGCCGTGTTCCTGCCGCGGGCAGCGAAGGCGTTGCGACAGCGGGGCGTGGAGCTGCTTGGCGACGAGCGATCCCGCACGCTGTATCCCGACATGCAGCCGGCCGGCGATGACGATTTCGCCGCCGAGTTCCTCAGCCTCAAGCTGACGATAGGCATCGTCGACAGCGCGAACCAGGCGATCGCGCATATCCGTCGTTACGGCTCCGACCACACCGAAGTGATCGCTACCGAGGATCAGGCTGTCGCCGACCGCTTCGTCCACGCGCTGCGTTCGGCCGTGGTGATGATCAATACCTCCTCGCGCTTCAGCGATGGCGGCGAACTGGGGCTCGGTGCCGAGATCGGCATCTCCACCACGCGCCTGCATTCCTATGGGCCGATGGGTGCCGAGGCGCTGACCATCGAGCGGTTTGTGCTGCGCGGCGATGGCCAGGTGCGACATGCGGAAAGCCGCGCTTGAACCCCCGCGATTGACGTTATTGCGGGAGCCTGCGAGTGTTTCGTGGAGTGATGATCGACGGCATTGCGCCCCCCCTGCGGAGAGCGTGTCACCTCACTGACGTCTGCGCGAAAAGTGAGCAGGAAACGACGACCCACCTGGCACTTGCCGGGCTGCGTCCGCCAAACCCGTGATCCGCATCCGAGCTTTTTGACAGCCACTCCGGCAACTGTTCCTGCGTTGCTCTGATTCTGTCATCCATGTCGTCGCCATGTGCTGGCGAAAAGGGGGGCGGCATCGCAGCGATTCGCGTGCAGGCCTGACGTCCGCAACTCACCGCTGCATGTACAGGAGATGGAGAGTCAGGGAAAACACTAAGCTATGACGCGCCTGCCGAACGTAATCGGCATTATGTTGCGTCGATCGTTGAATCCGCCGTCGGACGGCGACCTTCGGGTAACTGACCTGTTGACGACCCGAACCAACGGTCGCCGACCGACAATGTCCTGCAGCTGCGACAAATGGACGTTGCAAAACGGGCGGTCAAAAGTGTCGCACGTCGCAGAGTTGGGAATCGCGCAACGGCCGGAACCCGGAGCATCGCCTGACGCGTGTGATTCTGCGGTCAGCCAGCCCGCAAACGCTGCCATCAGATGCAGGCATTTTTCGCGGAAAGGGTGTTCGACCGATTCCGCGCACAGTCGCAGGGAATGGGTCGAACACAGGCTTCACGCCTGTGGCATGGGGTGGATTGCAGGTAGCAAGACTGTCGTCGTCATGACGACGGCCTGCCAAGCCGTCGCAGCCAGCGATAGTGCGAGGCGATGGCGGCAGCGAACGTGGGCTGTTCGAGATAGCTGATGCCGAACTCTCGGCAGGCGCCCTTTACTACGCGCGAGACGACGGGATAGTGCACGTGCGAGATGCGGGGAAACAGATGATGCTCCACCTGAAAGTTCAGACCGCCGATCAACCAGCTCAGTACGCGGTTGCCGCGGGCGAAATCCACCGTGGTTTGCAGTTGATGGATCGCCCAGGGCGTGTCCATTTTCAGGCTGCCTGCCCGCGGCGCCGGAAAGGCCGCGGCATCCACCACGTGCGCCATCTGAAACACCAGCGCCAGCAACACACCCGCTACAGCAGCTGTCACGATGTAGAAGAGCAACACTGCCTCCAATGGATGGAATACCAGCGGCAACCCGAAAGCAAGCGTGAAAAACACCAGCTTGCCGAGCACGAAGACCACCAGATCTCCACCCCGCGGGCGTGCAAAGGGCCGCTCGCCAATGGTGCCGGTGATGACATCGCGAAAATCGCCGTACCAGTGCCAGCGAATCACGGTGACCGCGTACAGCGCCCAAAGGTAGAGGTGCTGCCAGCGATGCCATGGTCGCCGGCGCTGCAGCGGAGAGAGCCGCGCCAGTACGCCGAGGTCGATATCGCTGTCGTGGCCGGCGACGTTGACCCAAGTGTGATGGAAGCGACCGTGCTTCCATTGCCATAAGTACGAGCTGCCACCGACCATATCGACTGTCATCGCCAGCACCCG
Source organism: Rhodanobacter sp. (assembly GCA_035564915.1). Classification (GTDB taxonomy): domain Bacteria; phylum Pseudomonadota; class Gammaproteobacteria; order Xanthomonadales; family Rhodanobacteraceae; genus Rhodanobacter. The sequence goes on along the minus strand of DATMTH010000196.1, from coordinate 23,142 downwards.
GTTGACCCAGCGCCGCTCCGACCACGCCTGGTGGCCACCATCGTGCATGATGTTGAAGCCGATTCCTGCGGTGGTGATACCGAGCACGATGCTCAACAGCAACGCTTGCCACCCGTTGGAGGCAAAGAACACCAGCGCCGCATAGGTCAGCGCGAAGGCAATCAGGATGATGGTGGCCTTCAGGTACATCCGGGGGCTGTCGCGCTGGCTGCAACCCATACGTTTGAATTCGGCGTCGATCCGTCGTCTCAGTTCCTGATGGAACGCGTTGTCGCCGTTGAATTTCAGCGGCTGGTCGTGGGCGAAGGGTGGCTCGGCAACCTGACCCCCGCGATGGATTGAATCGAGGGACATGGCAAAGCCTGACGGACGACGAACGTGGAGTTTACGTGGTCGTGCATGACGCGGGCGTTACGTTCGGGTGAGGGCCTCGCATGTTGGCGCACTCGACACCAATCCTCTCGGAGTTCTGGCAGGTATGCCATGGCATGGCACCCTGCCAAGTGCTTGCTCGGGGCCGTCAGTGAGTTTGCTACCGGAGAGGATTATTGCCAGCGAGGCTTGATTTCAGGCCGCACTCGATCAGCCGAGGCGTGCCCTTGCGTGTTGCCTGAATGCGGGCGCATCGGACAGCGTGCCATCTTGTCATCCTCGCGCGCCGAATCACACGGTAATAGGCAGGCTTCTCGTGGTTCGTCATCACACTACCCGCACTGACCGAGCTTTAGTTTGGGGAGATATTGCAACGGTGCCTGCCAACCCATTGGAAAGCCAAGAAAGCCATCGGATCGTCGTTACGCTGGCAGAAAGAGCCGGTGATGGTGTTGATGCGTCTGAATTGGCCGATTTCATCGTATCGGCGTGGCAGAAAATCGAAACTTCGCTTACCCCCATCATTGGCCAGCGCAGCGTGGCCACTCTTTACAAACGAAGCTTCTACCTGGCTAGCCGAAAACATCTTTGGTTGATGGACGTGCATGAGGGGATGCAAACAACGATGAATCTGGACACGTTGAAAGTTGCCCTGGTTGAACAGACCAGTACCGAGATTGCTGATGGTGCGGGAGCGGCAATGCAAATGTTTTACGAGGTGCTTACCAATCTGATTGGGGCGTCGCTCACCGAAAGACTACTGCAATCCGTATGGGCCGACCTGTTGCCGGCTTCTGCGCAGGATAGATCCGCATGAACAACGCAGTGACCATAAATCGCTTGAGTACCGGTGTACCCGGTTTGGACGACGTGCTTGGAGGAGGGTTGCCCGAGTTTTCCTTCAATCTGATCGCAGGCCCACCCGGCTGTGGAAAGACGACGCTTGCGCATCACATGATGTTTGCACTGGCGACGCCACAGCGTCCGGCGATCTATTTCACGGTGTTGGGCGAGCCGCCGTTGAAGATGTTGCGCTACCAGCAGCAATTCGCATTTTTCGACGACAATTCGATCAATCAGGCGGTTCGCTTCATCAGTCTTTCCGACGACATGATCGAAGGCGGCCTCAAGCAGGTATTGCACCGGATCGTGAGCGAAGTCAGGGCACAAAAGCCGGTGTTTGTGTTCGTGGACTCGTTCCGGTCGGTGCTGCAGGCGAGCGTTGCTGAAGGCGTGGCATTCCTCGACCTTCAGCATTTCGTGCAGCAGTTGGGCATGCTGATGACCAGCTGGCAGGCCACTACGTTTTTGATTGGGGAATATTTCAATGAAAACGATGCCAATCCCGTCTTTACGGTGGCCGACGGGTTGATCTGGTTGCGCCAGAGCGTGCAGCGCAACTCGATGGTGCGCAAGTTGGAAATCAGGAAAATGCGGGGCCAACCCACGTTGCCGGGATTGCATACGTTCCGTATCGATGACGGCGGGATACGGGTTTTTGCACCCGCCAGGGTACCTTTGACGGTGGCTGCTGTTTCTGCCGCGACGGGTTCCACCGGGAGGCTGCTGATGGGCGTGGACCGGCTGGACGACATGCTCGGTGGCGGACTGCCACGTGGCTACTCCATGCTGGTTGCAGGTCCTTCGGGTTCGGGCAAGAGCATTCTTGCCGCGGCATTTCTCGCCGAGGGCGCGCGATGTGGGGAAACCGGGGTCATCGCCGCTTTCGAGCAGGTTCCCAATCGCGCTCATTCGCCGATTCTCGCCGAGCTTATCGATGACGGCCGCGTGGGGTTGGTGAACAACCGGTCGCCGGATTTGTCGATTGATGAAATCATGTTGCTGCTGGTGTCGGAGATTCGCCGTCTGAAGGCGACGCGCGTAGTGATCGATTCGCTGTCAGGGTTCGAACTTGCGTTGGCGCCAACCTTTCGCCCGGACTTCCGCGAAAACCTGTCACGCATGATCGCCGCCCTCGCGGTTGAGGGCGTCACGGTGCTGATGACCTCGGAGTTGGAGGATCGCTATACCGATCTGCGTTTCAGTCCGTACGGTACGGCTTTCATGACAGATGCCATCATCGTGCAGCGCTACATCGAGGTGGATAGTCGCCTGCTGCGCATGATGGCCGTGGTCAAGGTGCGCGGGAGCGCGCATTCGGATGAGCTGCGTCGATTCAGTATTGACGATGATGGTATCCAGATCAGCGAGATGCTTACCGATCAAGAGGGATTGCTGGGTGGCCGGCCTACCAAGAAGGTTACCCGTGACTTGGCCACGCTTGCCGCTGAGAAACCCGATGTTTGATCCAGGCGCGTCAGGTCTTCCATCATGAGCAACCAGCCGGTTGACGATGCCAAAACCGTGGCGTTCGCGGTGCATGAACTTGCCCAGCTGCAGCAACAAGTCGAGCAGGTGCGACAAGTGTTGCGTGGCCTGCAGCAGAATCTGGCTGAGGTAGAGAGCAGTCTGGACAGCGATCAGTTATCGCAGCTTCGAGAAGCCAACGAACATCTGGTTCAGGCCGCCGTACTTGCGCAGAGCCATGCTGATGCCGTCGATCAGCTGTTGGAGGAAGTATCGCGGGCCGCCGAACTCGATACGCTGACCAAACTCCCCAACCGGACTCTATTGCTGGACCGGTTCACCCAGGCGATCGCCATGGCGAAACGCAGCGAACATCGGGTGGCCATTCTTTTCATTGATCTGGACGACTTCAAGCAGATCAACGATAAGCTCGGCCATGCGATTGGAGACAAAGTGCTTCAACTGGTCGCACAGTGCCTCTCCTCATCCGTTCGAGATGCGGACACGGTGAGCCGTCATGGGGGCGATGAATTCCTGATCCTTCTTCCTGATTTGTCTGATCCATCCGATGCGGTTCCCTTCGCCGAGAAGGTGATCACGGCACTCGCAAATCCGATGCGACTCGGCAATCACGTATTGCAACTGGCCGCAAGTATTGGCATCAGTATCTATCCCGATGATGGGGCGGAAGCCGACACACTGATCCACCATGCTGATGTCGCCATGTATAAAGCTAAAAATCGCAGGTCGGGCGGTATCGCGCTTTACGGCAATGAGGCTGGAGACAAGACACCGCCTTGGCCCATGACGGTGACATCGTGGAGGTCGTAGCGCCATGGGCTGGCTCATTCAGCCGATGGTGCATGGCAAAGGTGCTGGATAGAAGCATCTTCGCCAAAGGCATCACTCCAATGCTGCGGGAATTCAGCGTTCCATGTGGACCCGGTTGAAGCACGTTACCGAACTGGCGTTCTCGTCAAATGGATATCAACCGGCCAGTCCGAAGACGGATTGTCGCCATCATCTCCTTCGGGTCGAAAGTGACCTCCCGGTGAGCGTGCTTCGGCCCGGGTTACAAGCGCTGCTTGATCCGGTCGGCCACGCGCAGTGCGTTGGCGATGATGGTCAGGGTGGGATTCACCGCGCCGATCGAAGGGAAGAAACTGGCGTCGGTGAGGTACAGGTTGTCCAGCTCGTGTGCCTTGCAGTCCAGGTCGAGTACCGAGGTGGCCGGATCAATGCCGAAGCGGGCGGTGCCGGCCTGGTGTGCGGTGCCGCCGATCGGAACGTTCTTGCCCAGATACAGGCTGCGTTCCAGCAACACCGGATGTGCATCGATCTTGCCCAGCATCTGCTCCAGCTTCTTCTTCAGCCGGTGGTGCGCTTCCATGTTGTTCTCGGTGAGTTCGAGGATCACCTTGTCGCCGTCGTAGCGGATGCGGTTTTCGGCGCGTGGCAGGTCTTCGCTGGAGAGCCAGAAATCCATCGAGTGTCGTGCCATCATCTCGAACGGCATCTTCGGCAGCCATTCCAGCCATGACGGCAGCGCCTCGCCACGGATCTGCGCCTCGTGCGATTTGGCGCACATCTGCATCAGCCCCAGCGGATACTCCCAGTCGTCGCTGCCGAAGTACCAGTCGCTCACGGCCAGGGTCTTCTGGAACACGGTGTCGTTGGGTTCGCGCAGCAGTGCCATCAGGATCGACTGGTTGTGGCGCATGTAGTTGCGTCCCACCTGGTCCGAACCATTGGCCAGGCCGTGCGGGTGCTTGTCATTGGCCGAGCGCAGCAGCAACAGCGCCGAGGACAGCGCGCCGCAGGCGACCACCACGATATCGGCGCTGTAGCGTTCCTGCTCGCCGTTGCGGGTGACGTTGACGGCGGAAACGGTCTTGCCCGAGGCATCCGTTTCCAGGGTGGCCGCGTAGGCGCCGGTGAGCAGGGTGAGGTTGGGGTATGCCTTCAGTGCCGGGTCGACGCACATCACCTGGGCATCGGCCTTGCCGTTGAGCGGGGAAGGGTAGCCATCGAAGAACGGCGTGCGGATGCAGGGGCTGTCGGGCGTGGTCCTGCCATCCTTTTCGTCGAGCAGGATGCCCATCGGCAGGTGGAACGGATGCAGGCCGTCGGCTTGCAGGCTGTCGTGCAGTGCCTGCACGCGCGGCTCGTGCGAAACCGGCGGGTAGGGATACGGGCTGTCGGACCACGGCTCGTTCGGATCCTCGCCACGTTGCCCATGCACGTGGAACAGTGCCTCGGCCTCGCTGTAATAGGGTTCGAAGGCGTCGTATTTCAATGGCCACGCGGGGGAGATGCCATCCTGGTGACGGATCTCGCCGAAGTCGCGCTCGCGCAGGCGGAACAGGGCGGCGCCGTAGACCTTGGAGTTGCCACCCACGTAGTAATGCAGCCCGGGGTGGAAGGTTTTTCCATCCTTGCCATGCCAGGTTTCCGCTGCCTGGTAGATACCGTCGACAAACACCTTTTGCGAGTCCCAGTTGTCCATCGAGCGTGGCAGGTAGTCGCCGCGCTCCAGCAGCAAGATCTTCTTGCCGACGGGCGCGAGCTTCCGGGCCAGCGAGGCGCCACCGGGGCCGCTCCCGATAACGATGATGTCGTAGTGATCGGTGGACATTCCGGTTCAACCGCCGGTGGCGAAGCCGGGGTACAGCGTCATGCCACCGTCCACGAACAGGGTGGTGCCGACGACGTAATCGGATTGATCCGACGCCAGCCACACTGCCGCGCGCGCGATATCCTCCGGCTCGCCGATGCGTCCGTACGGCACCAACGTCATCAGCGACTGGTATGCCTCGGGCGTGCTCCACGCGCTGGTGTTGATCGGCGTGCGGATGGCGCCGGGGGCGATCGCGTTGACGCGGATCTTCAACGGCGCCACTTCCTGCGCCAGGCTTTCCATCAGCTGCTTGATGCCGCCCTTGGACGAGGCGTAGTTGGCGTGCCCGGCCCATGGAATCTCCTGATGCACCGAGCTCATGCAGATGATCTTGCCGGCAGCGCTGGATACGCCGGCCACCACGCCACGGCGGCTGAACTCGCGCACCGCTTCGCGTGCGCACAGGAATTGGCCAGTGAGGTTCACGCCGATGACCTTGTTCCACTCGGCGAGGGTCATGTCCTTGAATGACGAATCGCGTTGCAAGCCGGCATTGGCGACCAGGATGTCGACCGTGCCGAATGCCTCGATCATCTGCTTGAACATCGCCGCGACCTGGTCCTCGTCGGACACGTCAGCCTTGATCTTCATCGCCTTGACGCCGAAACCCTGAATTTGCTCGACCACCGCCTGCGCCGCATCGTCGTCGACCACGTAGTTGACTGCCACGTCGGCACCGGACTCAGCGAGTGCCAGTGCCACGCCAAGGCCAATGCCGGAATTGGCGCCGGTAACGATGGCTTTCTGGCCCTTCAGCAATCCCGGGACGGCAAGCTTCGGTGCTGTGGGTCTGGGTTCGGATGGAGACATGATGACGCCCTTGGGTGGTTGTCTTGGCAAGACCGTCACCTTGCCCGCCACGTCGTCATGCGCACGTGACAGGATCGTGGGGAAGGGCGCAAGTTCTCGCGATGTCGAATCACGGTTCGCCGTCAACACGGGTGCATCGCTGTTCGGATGCATGCTTTCGTGTCATTGCCATTGTCCGGAACGCGACACTTCATTCACCGCATGGCGTCCATGCTTGTGCTTCATGGCATCGACGGGCCGGTCATTTGTTCAGTCTCATGGTCAGTTTCCTCATCCGCCTCACGCTGGTGGCGCTGTTCCTGCCATTCAGCGCGATGGACAAGCTGCTCAATACCGAGGCGGCCGTGGAGCAGGCGGAAAGTGCGGTGCATTCGCGCCTGCTCTCCCTGGTTCTGCTGGGCGCCGGCCTGCTGGTGGAGGCGGTGATGTCGCTGGCGATTCTCGGCGGCGTCCTCGATCGACTGGCGGCGGTGATTCTTGCTGGTTACTGCCTCGTCACCGCGCTGCTCTGGAAGCAGTTCTGGAAGACCGGTGACTTCCGTCTCAAGGGCCCGTGCAAGGGTCGTGACGTGTTCTGGGATTTCCTGAAGAACTTCGCCGTCGCCGGCGGGTTTCTTGTGTTGGCCACGGGCGGCACGGTTTCTGGCGTCACGGATCTGCTCCGGCATCCGCTCTCTTCCACGCATCCCTACAGCCTGGTGCAACGGGACAGGCATGGGCCGAGCGCAGATGACACCGGCCCTGCAACAGGAGTATCGCGATGAGCGAAGAAACCAGACCGACCGTGCCGTACTGGCATCTCTGGACGGACGAGGGTGGCGTCAGTCACCAGCATGAGTGTTTGCTTGCCGGGTTCGAGCTGGGCTCGATCGGTGGCGGCGCCGAGCCCCAATGGAAGGGAGAGAAGACGCACGGCAAGATGACCGTGATGACGACGGTATTGCCCGTCGGCTGGATCGGTGAGTGGCACGAGAATCCGATGCCGCAGTGGATCATTCCGTTGTCGGGGCGCTGGTCGGTGGAGGCGATGGATGGCCATCGGCGGGAATTTGGTCCGGGCGAGATTTCATTCGGTGGAGACCAGCACTGCCGGGAAACGAACGGTCGCACGGGTCATCGCTCCAGCACGGTGGGTGATGAGCCGGCGGTGTTGATGCTGGTGCAGTTCGAGGACATGCTGGCACCGAAATCGCCATGTGCATTCAAGTGAGGTGACCGAGATGAGCGGCACCGATGCGTTTGTCAGCTTCGATCCGAAGTTTGATCACTACGTACTGTCCAATGCACCGCTGGAAGAACTGGCGGGCGGCTTCCGCTGGCTCGAGGGCCTGCTGTGGATGGGCGATGCGGATTGCCTGTTGTTCCAGGATCTGCCGCGCAACCGCACCATGCGCTACATCGAGAACGCTGGCGTCTCGGTCTACCGGGAGCCTTCGCACTACGCCAACGGCCAGTGCCGCGATCGCCAGGGGCGATTGATCTCATGCTCGCATCGCGACCGCTGCCTGTATCGCACCGAGCTGGACGGCAAGGTCACCAAACTGGTGGACAGGCACGCCGGCAAGCGGCTCAACGCACCCAACGACGTCATCGTCAAATCCGATGGCACGATCTGGTTCTCCGATCCGCTGTATGGCATCCAGAACGATTACGAAGGTGGGCGGCAGACCTCGGAACAGCCGCCCGCGCTGTACCGGTTCGATCCGGAAAGCGGAAACATCAGCGTGATGGCAAGCGACTTCGACGGTCCCAACGGCCTGGTGTTTTCGCCAGACGAACGTCATCTGTATGTCTGTGAAACAGGTGATCAGACTGCCGACCATCCACGTCAGTACATCCGCATGTTCGACGTGGATGCGCAGGGTGCGTTGCGCGGCGGCGACATTTTCCACAAGGTCGAGCCCGGCTACGCCGACGGCATCTGCATGGACGAGGACGGCAACCTGTGGTCCAGCGCGGCCGATGGGGTGCATTGCATCGATCCGTCCGGACACCTGCTTGGCAAGATTCTCGTGCCACACCGCGTGTCGAATCTCGCTTTTGGAGGTTGTTGCAGGAATCGCCTGTTCATCGGCGGATCGCACACGTTGTACGCGATCTTCCTCAATCGCAGGGGCGCGGGATGGCCGTAAGCATGCCTGCCACCGGAGTGCGCGTGGCGCGCCTGCAGCATGTGCGGCTGTGCAGTGCGCAGGCGGAGCGACTGACGGACTTCTACGAATCGGCGCTGGGCTTCCGGCGGGTGGCCGTCGAGCACCTGTCCGGAGCACGTGCACGGGAGCGATTCGGGGTGGCCGGACGCACGCTGCGGATCACGCTGCAGCTGGGCGCGCAGCGGGTGAAGTTGTTGCAGTACACCGATCAGCCTGGTCGCGCCTATCCCGTCCATGCACGGGCGTCGGATCTGTCCTTTCAGCATTTTGCCATCGTCGTTGCCGACATGCCTGCGGCGATGGCACAGCTGGGACGTGCCGCAGGCTGGACATCGATCACGACCGGCGGCCCGCAGTCATTGCCCGCCTCATCGGGTGGCGTCACCGCGTTCAAGTTCCGCGACCCGGAGGGCCATCCATTGGAGCTGCTGCAGTTCCCGGCCGACCATATGCCGGCACGCTGGGAGCATGTGCAAGCGCACGGGCCGTTTCTCGGCATTGATCATTCGGCGATCAGCGTGGCGGACAGCGCGCGCAGCATGGCGTTCTACCAATCGCTTGGTCTCGCGATCTGCCATCGATCGGTGAATGACGATCCGGCGCAGGCACGGCTGGACGCTCTCGATCACGCGAGGGTGGAGGTCACCGCGATGGATGTCGGGCCAGCGCCGCCACATCTGGAGTTGTTGTGTTACCGCGATCGCGGCGAGGGCAAGCCAGTGCAGTTGCGGCCCAACGATGTGGCTGCGACCTGCCTGGTGTTCGAGGCCGACGAAGGATCACGCCCCCAGCATGATCACCGCATGACTATCCGGGATCTGGTCGATCCGGATGGCCATCGTCTGGCGATCGTGAGGCCGAGCGCCTGAGACAGACGCCCCCGCACGACGAATCACGTGCGGCAGCACGGCATGATCCGCGCAATTGTCGGCGCCGAATCAGCTCCAGTCGAACCGTATGGCCGCCACCGCCTGGGGCGGCATCCGGACTTCGATCACCGGTTGGCCGTCCCGCTCGCTTATGCTCAACGGTTCGCCCCGCAGCTTCGAAACTTCATGCAGTTCGGCGACGAGTTTGGCGTTCAGGTATTCCGGTTTGCCCATCTGCTCCCAGCGTCGCTTGGCGTTGGCGTGTTCGAGGTCGATGCGCTGGATCGTGGCTGACTTCGCGTTTTTGGCGCCCTTGAGCGTGAAGGTCACGGTTTCGGTAGCAATCGGATGACGCGGCAGGGCGAAGTTGTTGAGCACTATGGTGGCGCTGTTGCCGGCACGTACCAGCCACGCATCCACCGTTTCATGGGTTCCTTCGACCGGCATCAATTCGGTGCCCAGCGCGTGGAGAATCTCGTAGGTGCGATACGCCGGCTTGGCGATGCCGTGGATGTTCATCAGGCCGAAGCCGCCCTGGAACGGCACCGAGGGGAAATAGTTTTCCTCGAAGATGTCGGAGAACGTCCAGTAGCTGTAGCCCTGCACCAGGCCGTTCTGCTCCAGCACGGTTTTCATGATGAACGCGGCGGCGTAAGGGTCGTCATGCATCGGGTCGCGCGGGTTCGACGAGGTGCACCACTCGGTGTAGTAGACGGGCAGGTTGCCGGCCTGCTTGCGCACTTCGCGTGCCTCCTCGCGCAGCGCGCTGCGCTTGCTTGCGGCCAGTTGCGCTTCGGTGTCGTCACCGGGCTTGCCGAAGTCGTCGGTCGGGTAGTGGTGGGTGCTGATGAAATCCACCGGCAGATCGTTCTTCTTGCAGAACGCGAGGAAGTCGTCGACCCAGGCATTGTCCGCGGTGGCCGGGCCGCCGACCCTGAGCTGGTCGTCGATGTTCTTGATCGCCTCGACGGTGTAGCGATAGAGCGGAAAGTAGTCTTCCTGCTTGCCGCTGCCGAAGGCGGTGAGATTGGGCTCGTTCCAGACTTCGAAGAACCATTGGCGCACCTCGTCCAGGCCGTAGCGTTCGACCCAGTGGGCGACGAGCTTTTCGATCAGCACCGACCACTGCGCCAGGTCGCGTGGCGGGCTGACATTGGCGCGATAGTGGAATTGCAGTTGCCCCGATGATGACAGGCACGACGGCATGAAGCTCAGTTCGACGAACGGCTTCATGCCGATCGAGAGCAGGAAGTCGATGATCTGGTCGGTATTGAAGAACGAGTAGATGAATTTGCCGCCCTGCTCGATCAGGGTGCCCATGTCGTCGCACAGGATGCCGTGGAAGCGCACGTGGCGCATGCCCAACTCATCGTGCGCACGCTTCAGTTGAGCCTGCCAATCGGCACGCAATGCCAGGGTGGCGTGGCCGCTGCCGACGGTGTGTTCCCAGAAGTGGGGAAGGTCGGTTGCCTGACCGGCGAGATTGCCACTGAAGCTTGCTGCCATGACGGTGGGCCTTGTTGCACTGACGGATCGGATTGCCGTGGTGCATGCCACTTCGAAAGCGACATTCACCGCAGCACTCGTCCGAGTATGTGCGGCTTGGCGTCTACAGCTGGTGAGCGCAGGAACCTGCGCATCGAGGTGGCTTTGACGCTCGCAGCTCAGCCTTGCAAATGGCCATGCTCGCCGAGGTCACTCGTCGAGTCGTCCAGCATGCCGCGGGCAAAGTCGAAGGCGCGGGCGACCACGTTGTCTGGCGCCTCCCAATACGCGGCATCGCGCACGCGGATGCGCAACACCATGAGGTTCGGATCGTCGCGGCCTGCCGGGAAGAATATCTTCTGCGTCGGCGTCCACAATTCATGGATGGTGTCGTCGTCGCGATCCATGCGGGTGCGGCCGCGCACGGAAACGTAGCGGTGCTCGCCGGGATGGGCATAGGCGAGGTTCGCCCTCGCGTCGTCGGTCAGATCCTCGACCTTGTGGCTGTTGGCTGCGGTGAAAAAGATCAGCTCGCCGTTGGCATCCAGCTTGAGTGTCTGGACGGGGCGACTGACCAGTGAACCATCATTGGTGCGGGTGGTGAGCATGGCTACCTCGATGCTCTTGATCAGCTCGCCCAGCCGGTGCAGGTCGGTGTTGTCCGGTGCCTGATTCTTCATGAGATGCTCCGCGGGTGCAAAACCGAAGCATGGCTCCAGGCCGCTCAAGAGCGGATGAAATCAGGCTGTTTCCGCGTAACCGTGGCTGAACCTTCGCATGGGATTCAGCGGGCAGGTTTCCATGCACGTACAGCCTCGGCGAAGGCCATGCAATCGGAAAAACGGTTGTACAGGGGGGCCGGCGAGATGCGGATCACGTCGGGTTCGCGCCAGTCACCGATGATGCCGCGGGCCATCAGATGCTCGAACAGGCCGCGCCCGCGTTCGCGGCCGCCGATCACGCGGATCGAAAGTTGCGCTCCGCGACGATCCGGGTCGGAAGGGGTGATGACTTCCAGCGTATCGGCAAGCTGGGTCTGCACCAGCCATTCGAGATAGCTGGTGAGTTGCAGCGATTTCTCGCGCAGGCGATCCATGCCGGCACGGCGGAAAATCTGCAGCGACACGCGCAGCGGCGCGAGTGCAAGAATCGGTGGGTTGGAGAGCTGCCAGCCATCGGCGCCGGCGGTGGGCACGAACTCCGGGCCCATGCGGAAACGGGTGCTTTTGTCGTGGCCCCACCAACCGGCGAAACGCGGCAGCACGGCGGTGGCGTGGCGCTGGTGCACGAACGCACCGCCGACGGCACCGGGGCCGCTGTTGAGATATTTGTAGCTGCACCAGATCGCGAAGTCGGCGCCGCTGTCGTGCAATTGCAGCGGCAGGTTGCCGACGGCGTGGGCAAGATCGAAACCGACCAAGCAACCGTGGCGATGGCCGAGATCGGTGATCGCCTTGAGGTCGAATGCCTGGCCGTTGCGGTATTGCACGCCGGGCAGCATCACCAACGCGATGCGCGAGCCGTGCTCATCCAGTGCACGCGCGATGGCGGCAGTCGAAATCGTGCCGTTCGGCTCGTCGGCTTCCAGTTCGATCAGCGTGCTGGCCGGGTCGAAGCCGTGGAAGCGCACCTGCGACTCCACCGCGTAACGATCGGTGGGGAAGGCGCCGGCCTCGATCAGGATGGCCGGGCGTTCGGCGCTGGGTCGGTAGAAGCTGACCATCATCAGATGCAGGTTCACCCCCAGCGTGTTCATCGCCACCACTTCATCCGGCTGGGCACCGACGACGGCGGCGAGGTCGTCACGAACGAACTCGTGATAATCCATCCACGGCAGGCGGCCGTTGAAATGACCTTCCACCCCCAGCTCGCCCCAGTTGTCCAGCTCCGCATTCACCGCCTCGCGCACTGCCCGTGGCTGCAAGCCCAGCGAATTGCCGCAAAAATAGACACTGTCGCCGCCTGCATGTGGCGGAATCAGGAACTCGTCGCGGAATGCGCGTAGCGGGTCGGCGGCGTCCCGGGCCTGAGCCCAGTCGGCGGTGGCCTGAAAGTCGGGCATGGTCTGTCCTGTGTGGCTGTGCCAGGTAAAAGCATTTGTGGGAACGGCTTCAGCCGCGATGCTCTTGTTGTGATGGTTCAGAGCAGAAGCATCGCGGCTGAAGCCGCTCCCACAGGGCGATGCGCTTATTTCAGCTGCTTGGCGAGCGAGGCGCAGCCCTTGTCGAAGTCGGCTTTCCAGCTGGCACCGGCCAGGGACTGGCTGGGACGCATGCAGCGAAGCTGGATCGCCAGGCCGTGCTTGAGCCAGTAACGCTCGGTGTAGCTGAACGCGACGCCGTTTTCGCGTGCCGTGTAAATGTTGCTGTCCGGCTGCGGCGCCTCGGGTACGACCTTGTAGCTGGGCAACGCCAGCGCCTTGGCCGTGGCTTCGGCCATGAACTGCTGGAAATGGTTGATGTCGGGCACATGCGTCACCGTCACCGTGACGCGGGCGAGGCTGGTCTTGCCGGTAGGCGAGGGGTCGGGCACCTGGAACACCTGTGATTCGGATTCGCCCTGGGTCTGCATGATGCTGATCCAGTTGTCCGGCGTGGTGAAGCTGATGCTGCCGTCGGCCATGCTGACCTCGGCTGCGTACACGCTGCTGGACAGCAGCAAGCCAGCGACCAGGCTGAGTGCGAAGCTGGATGTGTGACGACGGAAACTCATGCTGATTCCTCGCGAATGGAGTCGGGGATGAAACGGTGTTTGGGCAGGCCGAGCCATTCCAGCGCAGTGCCGTGGAACAGCCGGGCGCGTTCGTGTTCATCCAGCCCGAGTGCCTCGATGCCGCTGCCGGGCTCCTGCTCGCCCAGCGGGAAAGGATAATCGGTACCCAGCATCACCTGGCTGACGCCGGTCACATCCAGCAGATAGCGCAATGCCTGATCGTCGTGCACGCAGGAGTCGAAATAGAAGCGCTTGAGGTAGTCGCGCGGATTGCGCGGGTTGTCGGTGGCGACCAGATCCGGGCGCATCTTGAAACCGTGTTCGATGCGGCCGATGGTGGAGGGGAAACTGCCGCCGCCGTGAGCCAGCATCACGCGCAGCTTCGGCAGCCGTTCCAGCACGCCGCCGAAGGCCAGGCAGCAGGCCGCGCGCGATTGCTCGGCCGGCATGCCGACCAGCCACGGCATCCAGTACTTGGGCATGCTGGCCATGCCCATCATGTCCCACGGGTGCACCAGGATCGCCGCGCCCAGGTCGGCGGCGGCCTCGAAGAACGGGAACAACTCGGGCGCGTCCAGGTTCCAGTCGCCGCAGTGCGAGCCGACCTGCACGCCTTGCAGGCCCAGTTCGTCGATGCAGCGTTCCAGCTCACGGATCGCCAGTTCCGGTGCCTGCAACGGCACCGTGCCGATGCCCGCGTAGTGACGCGGATAGTCGCGGCACATGCCGGCCATGTGGTCATTCAGATGACGGTGCAACTCCAGTGCCTGGTGACCCGGCGCCCAGTACGAGAACAGTACCGGCACGGTCGAGATCACCTGCACGTTGACGCCGAAGCGGGCGTAATCATCGATGCGCGTCTGTGGATCGAAAGCCGAGTCCCACACCTCGCGGAAGAAGCGGCTGTCCTTGTAGATGCGATGGCGTCCGTCGGTATGCGTCATCACCGGAAAGCGGTCGTCGGCGTACTTGGTCGCGAGATTCGGCCAGTCGCGGGGCAGGATATGGGCGTGCGTATCGATCTTGAGCATCGCTGCAGTGTAAAACTTCCGCGCGCGCGAGTCGCCTGCTGTCCGATCGCCGTGCTGCCGGAGGGGATGTCAGCTAAAGGCCGCGCAGCTCGACGGTGTCCGGCGTCACGGTCAGCACCGAGCCGTGTTCGTACCAGTCGCCAAGCACGATCCGCTGCGCCGGCATGCCATCCAGTTCGAATTCGTGCACGGCCGGTCGATGCGTATGCCCGTGAATCAATCGCGTCACGCCGGCATGGCGCATGGCGGTGCTGACGGCCTCGGCGTTCACGTCCATGATGCTTTCCATCGTGCTGCCGGTGTGTGCCTTGCTGTCCTCGCGCGCCTTGGCGGCGATGGCGCGGCGGGCATCCAGCGGCATCGCCAGCAATTGCGCCTGCCATTGCGGGTTGCGCACCTGCTGGCGTACGGCCTGGTAGGCAAGGTCGTCGGTGCACAGCACGTCGCCGTGCATCAGCAAGGTGGGCCGGCCCTGGATCTCGTGCACGACGCCGTCATCGAGCAGGCTCATGCCGGCACGCCCGGCGAATGCCGGGCCGAGCAGAAAGTCACGGTTGCCGGCCATGAAATACACCGGCACACCGGCCTCATGCACGGCGCCGGTGGCCGCGGCGATGCGCCGGGGCAGTTCCGCGTCGTCGTCGTCGCCGATCCATGCCTCGACCAGGTCGCCGAGGATGTACAGCGCGTCGGCCTGGCGTACTTCCTTGCTGGCCAGGTAACGCTCGAAAAGTTCGGTGATCGATGCCCGGGCCGGGTCGAGGTGAAGATCGGAGATGAACAGGGTGGCCATCGTGCCGGTCAGCCCTTGCCGCCGTGACCGGCAGATTTGCGGGCCGGCTTTCCGGCAGAGTCCTTCTTCGGCTTGACCGCCGTGGTTGCTGCCGCGGCCGGCTTGGCGGTGCTGCTGGCTGTTGCCGGATTGTTCTCGCCGATCACGTGGGCGTTCACGATCAGCACCAGCGGATTGGGGACGTCACCGGCGAACGGGCCCAGCGGACGGGTCGGCAGTGCGGCGATCTTGTCGATCACGTCCATGCCTTTGATCACCTTGCCGAATACCGCATAGCCCCAGGTCAGGCCGCTCTGGTTGCCGACGAAGTCGAGCCGCCGGTTGTCGACCAGGTTGAAGAAAAACTGGGCAGTGCCGGAGTTGGGGTCGGCGCCGCGCGCCACGGCGATCGTGCCGCGCAGGTTCGACAAGCCGTTGTCGGCCTCGCTGGCAATGGCCGGCCGCGTGCGCTTGGGTTGCAGATCCTTGGTGTACAGACCACCCTGGACCAGATAGCCGTCTATCACGCGGTGCAACAAGGTGCCGTCGTAAAAGCCGTCGCGCACGTATTGCAGGAAATTGGCCACGCTCTTGGGCGCCTTGTCCGGGAACAGCTCCAGGGTGATGTCACCTTGCGAGGTGTGCAGCAGTACCTGCGGCGGCGCGGCGGCACTCGTCGCGGCAGCCGGTGCCGCCGGCTTTGCGGTTTGCGCGGCGTGGGCCAGTGGCATGAACAGGAGCAAGGCGGAGAACAGGTATTTCAGCATGGGCGTCAGACAGTCGAGGCGTCGGTGCATGATACTCGGCCACGATGAAGGCTGGCTGGCACATGAAAGGTGGTCACGGGCTGGCGATGTCCAGCTTCACCCCCAGTTCGGCCATCGGTGCCTGTTCCTGCTGCAGGTCGGCTTCGGTGAGCGGGTGCTGCCTGATCCAGTCAGACGGCATATTCAGCCGCAGTGACTTGCCACTGGCGCTCAACTGCATCTGCGGCAGCGACTCGGCGCGCCGCGCGCGACGGAACAGCACGGCCAGCCGCAGCAGGGCGGTGATCTGCCGCGACAACAGGCGGTAGCGCTGGGGCAGCGTGGTGGTCACCGACTTGTCCGGCTTGCGTCGATGCATCTGCACCACCGCCGCCAGCAGTTGTTGTTCCTGTCGCGAGAAACCGGCCAGATCGGCGTGACGCAGGATATAGGCGCCGTGATGGTGGTGCTGGCTGTGTGCGATGGCCAGGCCGATCTCGTGCACCCGGCTGGCCCAGGAAAGCCATTCCCTTGCGTCGGCATCCAGCTTCCAGGTGCCTGCGATCTGGTCAAAAAGCATCAGCGCCGTCGATTCGACCCGACGCGCCTGGGCACGGTCGACGCCGTAGCGGGCGGCCAGTGCATCGATGCTGGCGGTGCGCGGGTCGCTGCCGCCGGCGCGACCGATCAGGTCCCACAACAGGCCTTCGCGCATCGAGCTTTCGCATACGCGCATGCGTTCGATGCCGAGGGCCTCGAACGCCGCTTCGAGGATCACCACGCCACCGGCGATCACCGGTGCGCGATCCTCGCTCAAGCCGGGCAGCTTGATCTTGCTGACCTGGCCCTGCTCGATCAGTGCCTCGCGCAGCTCGGCGAGCGCATCGGCGGTGATGCCGTCCTCGGAGAATTTCATCGCCTGCAGTACCGCGCCGATCGAACGCGATGTGCCGGAAGAGCCGTAGGCGTCCTGCCAGCCTGCCTCGCGGTAGTCTTCGGCGAATTGCTGCAACAGCACCCCAAGTTCGCGCCGCGCCGCCTGCCAGCGCCTTTGGGTGAGTTTGCCGCCCGGGAAAAACCGCAGGGTCGAGGCGATGCAGCCGGCTTGCACGCTTTCGGTGTGCAGTGGCGCCAGCCCGCGGCCGATGATGAATTCGGTGCTGCCGCCGCCGACGTCGATGACCAGCCGGGGTTCGCGCGAAGCGGGCAGGTCGTGCGCGGCACCGAGAAAGATAAGGCGGCCCTCCTCACGCCCGGAAACCACCTCGATCGGATGGCCCAGCGCGGCTTCGGCAGCGCTCAGGAAGGTTTGCGGCGAGGCCAGTCGACGCACGGTGTTGGTTGCCACTGCACGTACGCGCATGGAGGGCAGGCCGGCAATGCGTTGCCCGAAGCGGGCCAGGCAGGTGAGTGCGCGGGTGCGGCGTTCGGCATCCAGACTGCCGTCGGCACGCAGGCCGGCGGCAATCCGCACGGTGTCGCGCAGGCGGTCGATCACCCGTGGCTCGCCGTGTTCCATCCGTGCCACCACCATGTGGAAGCTGTTCGAGCCCATGTCCACCGCGGCAAGCAGCTCGTCGTCGCGGATCGGTGTCTGTTCGGCTGGGCTCACGCAGGGGCTCCGCTGACCGTGAAACAACGATTCTCGCATGTGCCGCGACAATCCATGAAACCCCGCAATCCTGCGGCGATGCTCATGTGCAGAACCGCTGCAGCAGGCCGAGTTGCGCACTGTATGGCGGGTTCTCGCCGGGCTCGGCACGCACATAGCGGCCGTCGCTGCCAAGCAGCCAGGCCTGGGTGTTGTCGGCCAGGCCGTTGGCGAGGGTTTCCTCGAATACCCGTGCGGCCAGCTCCGGATCGAGGATCGGGAATGCCACCTCGATCCGCCGCATCAGGTTGCGCTCCATCCAGTCGGCGCTGGCGCAGTAAATCTCGGGGTCGCCGCCGTTGCCGAACCAGTAGACACGGCTGTGTTCGAGGAAACGCCCGACGATCGAACGCACCCGGATTCGCTCGGAGATGCCGGCCAGGCCGGGGCGCAGGGTGCAGGCGCCACGCACGATCAGATCGATCTCCACGCCGGCCTGCGAGGCCCGATACAGCGCTTCGATCACATGGGCCTCGTTCAACGCATTGAGCTTGGCCACGATGCGTGCGGGCTGGCCAGCTTGCGCGTGTGCGGTTTCGCGCTCGATCTTGGCCAGTACGCTGGGGTAGAGCGTGAACGGTGAATGCAGCAGTCGCTTCAGCTCGATCATCGGGCCCAGACCTGACAACTGCTGGAACACCTTGTGCAGATCCTCGCCGATCTCGGGATTCGCGGTCATCAGGCCGATATCGGTGTACATGCGGCTGTTGACCTGGTGATAGTTGCCGGTCGACAGGTGCACGTAGCGGCGCAGCGCATCGCCCTCGCGGCGCACGATCAGCATCATCTTGGCGTGGGTCTTGTAGCCGACCACGCCGTAGACCACCTGCACGCCGGCTTCCTGCAGGCGTGTCGCCAGCCGAATATTGGCTTCTTCGTCGAACCGCGCGCGCAGCTCGATCACCACGGTGACATCCTTGCCGTGGCGAGCCGCCTCGACCAGCAAGTCGACCAGCGGCGTGTCCTCGCCGGCGCGGTACAAGGTCTGCTTGATCGCCAGCACCTGTGGATCGGCGGTGGCCTGGCGCAGCAGATCGATCACCGCGGCAAAACTCTGATAGGGGTGATGCAGCAGCACGTCGCGCTGGGCGATCAGCTCGAATTTGTTCTTGCCGCTGTCGAGCGCCACCGGCAATTGGGAGTTGAAACGAGGGAATTTCAGTTCGGGCCGATCCAGCCAGTCGTAGATCAGGCCGGCACGGATGATGTTGACCGGGCCGCGGCAGCGGTAGACGTCGGTCTCCTCCAGCTCGAAATTGTGGATCAGCATGCTGGTGATTGCCTGCGGGCAATCATCGGCGATCTCCAGCCGTACCGGGCGGGCGTAACCACGTCCGAGCAGTTCCTCGCTCAGGGCAAGGGCCAGATTCTCGACCTCGGCTTCCTCGACGATCAGCTCGCTGTTGCGGGTGACCCGGAACTGGTACGAGCCGATCACCTTGAAGCCAGGGAACATCAGGTCGACAAAGGCTTGCAGCAATTCGGCCAGGAACACGAAGTGCTCACCCGGGCCACAGACTTCGGCCGGTACCCGGATGATCCGCGGCAGCGAACGCGGTGCGCGAACCAGTGCCATGTGGCCTTCGTGACCGAACGCATCGCGACCCTTCAGCACCACCGCGATATTCAGGGTCTTGTTGAGGATGCGCGGGAACGGGTGCGCCGGATCCAGCCCCAATGGCGACAGTACCGGCAGCACTTCGTGTTCGAAGTAGCCTTGCAGCCAGCGTCGCTGACGCGGGCTCCACTGCCCGCGGTTGAGTACATGGATCTGTTCGAGTTCGAGTTGCGGGCCGATCCGGTCCTCCCAGGCGGTAGTCAGCTCGGAGACCAGGTCGAGTACGCGATGGCGAATCTGTGCCAGCAGCTCGCCGGAGGGGACGCCATCCGGGCCCGGTGCGGCTGAACCGTAGGCATGGTGGTGCTTGAGCATCGCCACCCGTACCTCGAAGAATTCATCGAGGTTGTTCGCCACGATGCTGAGGTAACGCACGCGTTCCAGCAGCGGCACGCTGGCATCGCTGGCCATCGCCAGTACGCGGAAATTGAATTCCAGCGCGGCCAGCTCCCGGCTGAGATACAAGCCGGGAGTGGTCAGGTCGGTGTCGTCGGATGTGCGTTGGGCGGATTGGGACATGGCCCATTCTGGCGCATGCCAGGCATCAAATGCATGACACGCCGCAATGGGTTCAGCTGGTGTGTTGCCGCCTGGCAGGCGCGGATGCTTTCCCGCTCAGTGCGCCAGCCTGTCGGGAGCAGCATCGAGACCGAAGCAGAGATTGCTGCTGCAGCGGTCAGTCGACTGAAGCTGTTTTTGCCGGTCGGGATTGTCCGCGGTCTCGACCTTGCGCTTGTGCAACTCCAGCACCAGCGGGGTGAGCTCGGTGATGCGCGCCTGGATGCGTGCCCGTGCGTAGTAGTCGAGGTCGTCACGCTTGAGCAGGCGCTTGAGTTGTTCCATCGCATCGAATGGCCGGCCGGAATAAAAGCTGGCATCGGCATATGCCTCGTCGGCGCGTTCGCTGTCGCCGGCCTTTTCGCTGGCCCGCGCGTAGGCACTGTAGATTTCCGGTTCACTGGCGTCATCGAGCAGCGGTCGCAGCAGGCTGGCGGCGAGACTGGCTTGAACCTTGTCGCCCCCGGCAGTGAGTGCCTGCGCGTAAGCGAGCGCCACCGCGCGATTGCGTGGGGACTGTGCGTTGATGGCCTGGTAGATGTCCAGTGCGGCGGCACGCTGACCGGCCTGCAATCGTGCATCGGCCAGCGCCAGTTGCAGGGTCAGGCTGTCTGGCGACGCTTTCAGCAGTGGTTGCAATTGGGTGATCGCCTGCGCGCCGCGGCCGCTTCGGGTGAGCGCCAGCGCGTAGCCATAGTGATTGGCCGGGGTATCGAAGTCGTGCCGGTCGTGCAGGCCGGCGCTGTAATAAGTGGCCATCCGAGTGGCATCACCTGCCAGCACGCGCACACGCTCGCGCATCAGCGCGAACAGGTCTGCGTTGCTGGTGGCGGGTTGCCTGATCAGGCTGGCCGGATCCTTGACGAAGGCGATCGGTACGGTGCTGCTCTGCCATTGTTGCCGACTCATGTCGGCGCCGGTCAGGCGCTGCTTCTGTTCGGCGATCAGTGCGCCTGCGCGGGCCTTGGCGTCGCTGATCCGCAGGGCGGTCACCGGATGGTCCTGCAGCAGGGCCGGTACATCCCGGCCGCCGGCGCCGGTGCTCAGGACATCCTGCATGTGCTGGAAGAAATCCGCCATCGCATTGGGATCGAAACCGGCCCTGGTGAGCGTCTGGATGCCTGCTCGATCGGCCTCGATTTCGTCCTTGCGGGTGAAGTTGATCGACTTCTGCGCCAGCAGGCCCTGGCCGCCGGCGAGTACAGCCATGGGGGCATCGCCGCTGTGGTTGCTGGCACCGGCGGCAATGGCGCCGAGCAATACCAGCGCCATCAGCGGCGCGTCCTTCTTCGAATCCTCGAATGCGCGTTGCAGGTGGTTCTGGGTGATATGGCCGATTTCATGGGCGATCACGCCGGCCAGCTCGCTTTCGTTGCGGGTGATCGTGATCAGGCCCGAATTGACCGCGATGTAACCCCCGGGCGCGGCAAACGCGTTGATTTCCGGATCCTTGACGATGAAGAACGCAAAGTGCTCCTTCGGCTTGTCCGAGCTGGCAGCCAGGCGGTGGCCAAGATCGTTGATGTAATCGTCCAGCAGCGGGTCATCCACCACCATGTCGAGCGCGCGCATCTGGCGCAACATCGAGGCGCCGTAATCCTGCGCTTCCTGCGGTGAAATCAGCGCGTTGGCCGAGCTGCCCAGGTCGGGAAGGCGCACGTCATCCTGGGCCGCGGCGCTGAAGGCCAGGCTGGCGGTGATCAGCGCCGTCAACAGGCGCGTGGCAGGACGTCGTGGTGTCATGTTCATGGCTGAGCGACAATAGCACTCAGACAGCGCCGGACCACGTCGGTTCAGCGCTTGAGTCCAGCGGCGGCGGCCCCATCTTGGTGGCCACCAAGCCCCCTTGCCCGGAGTTTTTTGATGCCCAAGATCGAGGTCTATTCCACGGCAGTATGTCCGTACTGCGTGGCTGCCAAGAACCTGCTCAAGGCCCGCGGTCTGGAGTGGACCGAGGTGCGCGTGGATACGGACCCGGCCCAGCGCGAGGCGATGCTGGCGCGCAGTGGCGGTGCCCGCACGGTGCCGCAGATCTTCATCAACGAACAGCATGTCGGCGGATTCCAGGAGCTGGCCGCCGCCGACCACAACGGCAAGCTGCAGCAATGGCTGGAGTTGGCCGAATGAGCGACAAACTGGCCGATTTCAGCGCTTTCCGCCAGCGCATGAACGAGCGCATCCTGGCCGAGGACAACCAGGTCGTGCGGCGCTTCTTCGCACTGGATACGCAGACCTACAAGGCCGGCGCGCTGGATGTGAAGACCAAGGAGATGCTTGGCCTGGTCGCCTCGATGGTGCTGCGCTGCGACGACTGCATCAGCTATCACGTGGCCCAGTGCAAGCAGGCCGGAGTGCAGCGTGACGAGTTCTTCGAAGTGTTCAGCGTGGGCCTCGTGGTCGGCGGGTCCATCGTGATCCCGCATCTTCGCCGCGCGGTGGACCTGCTGGATCAGCTCGAATCGGGTGACGAATCCGGTGCCGTGGCCTGTGGCGACCATGCCGGCCCGACGGCCGTGTGACATGGCCTGACCTGGCGGGTGTGCAGTATCACGCAATGCTCCGTGCGAGCATTTTCAACCTCCTGTGCCGGATTCGCCCTGTCAGCACAGCGCACTATCGGGGATAATTGACCGGTTTCGGCAGCTGTCGTGCTCCCACGCGACATCTGCTGCTCGCTGTTTCGTTTCAAGGAGTTTCCCCATGAGCAAGACGATTGCCGTGATCCCCGGCGATGGCATCGGCCCGGAGATCATGACCGCCACGTTGCGCGTGCTCGACGCGCTGGACTGTGGCCTGAGCTACGACTTCATCGACGCCGGCATGGTCGCGCTGGACAAGCACGGCGACCTGCTGCCCAAGACCACGCTGGACAAGATCGCCGAGCACAAGGTGGCGCTGAAAGGCCCGCTGACCACGCCGATCGGCGGCGGCTTCACCTCGGTCAACGTGACCTTGCGCCGCCATTTCGACCTGTATGCGAACGTGCGCCCGGCAGTGAGTTTCCCGGGTACCAGGTCGCGCTACGAGAACATCGACCTCATCACGGTGCGCGAGAACACCGAAGGCGCCTACCGTTCCGAAGGGCAGACCCTGTCCGCGGACGGCGAGATTGCCGAGTCGGTCACCCGCAATACCCGCAAGGGCTCCAGCCGGATCGTGCGCTACGCGTTCGAGCTGGCGGTGAAGAAGGGCCGCAAGAAGGTCACCGCCGTCCACAAGGCCAACATCATCAAGACCGCGTCGGGCCTGTTCCTCAACGTGGCGCGCGAGATCGCCAAGGAATACCCGCAGATCGAGTTCAACGAGATGATCGTGGACAACACCTGCATGCAGCTGGTGATGAAGCCCGAGCAGTTCGACGTGATCGTCACCACCAACCTG
>DATMTH010000195.1:0-12907 GCA_035564915.1 Rhodanobacter sp. | reverse complement strand
GCCTTGTAGTTCGAGGCGTCACGGTACTGATAAATGAAGACTTGACGCTCACCATCGTCCTCGTCCTCATACAGAAAATAGATGGCATCAGGAGTGTCCGAAGTCCACTCGCGTCGCGTCATGATGTAGCCAAGCTTGTTTACGATGTGAAACCCCGGCATGGCGTACCAGTTTTCATCTTCGTAAGCACCGGCATCTACGATGGTCCACACGCGTTCGAGCGGCTGATCTTTGACGTCGTCGAAATCGAACATGCCACCATCGGACGTTTGGATAACGCCCCAGTCATCCCAGAATTCGTCTTCGGAAATGTATTCGTCGCTCACTGGCCGACCTCACTCGATAGGGTATGAGTCAAGCATGGTGCGTCGGTGCTTTGCTATGAATGACGGATCGGGAGCGAAGCGCTCGGGCATTTCGATTTGTTTGCCGTCGCTTGGCCAGAACGCCTCTCGCAGGAAGGCGTCTTTGCTGGCTTTTATGCGCTCCGAGAGCACAATGCGCCAGTCGTCACTGAGTGTGAAAAGGTGGCTATCAAAGGCTTTGTCGTGTATCGCGGACAGGCATAGACCGTTGCTTGGATTTAGCCGGTTGGCTTTGTCGACGCTCCACGGCACGATGTGACTGGCAACAAGTAGCCGGTTGTCAGATACGCCGGAGATGCAGCAGCGCTCGCGATAGCTGCTGAGAACAGCGCGGCGGAAGAAGTTCTGCTTGACGCGCTGCTGGACGATCGCTTGGCGCGTTTCACCGATGAAGTCGGTGAGTGGGAACTCGTCATTTTGCGCTGACGGCACTGGTGCGCTTATTTCGTGTTCTTGCAGCAAATACTGCCGTAGCTGCTCACATTCGACTGCGAGACGCTCCCAGTCCGCATGGAATTCGTTCCAGGTTGCACGGTCTAGCGCTGAAGCACCGCTCAAACCTCGGCGGCCAGTTTCGGTGATCGAAGGATCAAGGCTGGCAAAGTTGACCAGCTTCATCGCTAGTGCGCTGGGTGTGCGACCGATAAGCTTTGCCAGTTCGATAATTTGTGGATTTTTGCTATGCAGCTTGCCGAACGGCGTTTGGCAGTAGAAGTAGAACGCTAGCTTGAGTTGTTCGGCGGTCCAATTGCCTGTGCTGACAAATGAAGCCGGCGTGATGTTGGTCGTATCCATTGTCAATCTTCTCCAAACAAATCGTGACCATGAGCCATCGTGATGCTGTTCCTTTGGCGATCTTGCATGCCTGTCGTAGTTGTTTCGCGGCGGGCGCCAAATTCGCTGCGCATGATGGCGGCAATCCGTCTCACTAGGCGCGACGATAGTGCACTTTTCAATCGACTAATCGCGTGCCGCCTTTCGAGCGAACAGCTCTCGGTGATGCGCGAGAAACGAGGCTTGCTCTGGCCGAAATCGTTCGACACGCTTCTCTGGGTTAATCGACCATCGTTCAAGCACTTCAGATGGCAGCGACAGGTGGGTTCGCATTCGCCCATCATCTTCAAAAGTGATGAATTGTTCATCGAACAACGCATCGACATGTGGCGACAGAAGCAGTCCGTTGTGGCCGCTGAGGCGTTCGGCGTTTGAGGCTTCGCGCCAAGGTTTGATGTGGCTGGCGATCAGCAGTCGGGTATCGGTAACGCCGGTTACGCGGCAAGCCCCATCAAGCAGGATTACTTGTTTACGGAAAAAGCCTTGGCCGACACGAGCTCTGGTGAGCTGCAGGCGCTGAGTTTCCGGGATTGATGCATCGTTCTCGATGCGGTGGATGTCGTCCAGCACATGGACGTTGGGCTCATGGTCGATCACGTAGCGCGGCAATTGATCAAGCTCGCGCGCTTGGTGCATATCCAGTACCGCCATCAACAGATGTCCCAGGGCATCCGAAATGCCTGCCAGATAGCAACCCTGATTGCCGTTGCCATTTTTCTGTAGGGGGGAGTTCCGCTCGGGAAGCATTGGTCCGATGGATTCGATATGACTCTTGGGACTGAGCGGACGATGCGCCTCTTTGAAATCCACCTCCACCAGCCAGCCTTCATGAGACCAGTAGTCGCCCACATCGCCGAATTCAATTGGCTTGGGGCTGGGCGATGCAGCTTCGGTAACGCGGCCCACAGCACCTATCTGACCGCGGGCATACGAAAACACGATATCGCCGGGACGAACGAGCTTCATGTTTTCGTAGGTCTGGTTGAAGGCTCCGTTCGTATTTCGGTAGGGCGACCACAGGTACCCGCCACGAACTTCGTGGTCACGCGTCTGTTTGTGGTTAACCCACCAGTAAGCCATGCCTCACCCCTCGGATCAGGTTAGCCGAAAAAATCGCGAGGGGGGCAGTCCGGCGTCAGCCTGCTCTGTCGATGATCCTGACCAATAGAGTTGCTGAAACCACCGCGGTACCGGCTCCTTCAAACGGACAGGCATATCTTCAGCGCAGCTCAACCCTCCCGAACAAAGTCCACGAACGCCCGCAACGGCGATGGCAGTTGCCGTCTCCCCGAGTAATACAGGAACGGTCCGCTGAAGCTTTGCCACCACGGTTCGAGCACAGGCAACAACGCACCGCTTTCGAAGTGCGGACGCAGCCAGTCTTCGAACAGGTGGATGATGCCGAGGCCGTCGATGGCGGCTTGCACGGCGAGGTCGAGGGCGGCGCCCTGGCGTACTTGCAGGCGGGCTTGCGGATCGACGCGGATGATTTCGCCGTCGCGTTCGAACTCCCATGGCGGGATCGCGCCGCCGGAAAATTGGCCGCGCAGGCAGGCGTGGTGCAGCAAGTCGCGGGGGTGTTCGGGGTGGCCGTGGGCTTGCAGGTAGGCGGGTGAGGCGGCGGTGACCAGTCGTTGGGTGCGCGGGCCGATGGGTACCGCGATCATGTCTTGCGCGAGGCGCTCGTCGTAGCGGATGCCGGCGTCGCAGCCGGCGGCGAGCAGGTCGACGAAGCTGTCTTCGACGGTCACTTCCAGCCGGATCTCGGGGTAGCGTTTGAGGAAGGGCGTGATGATCGGTGGCAGCACGGTGCGCGCCACGTTGGCCGGCACGTTGAGCCGTAGTGTGCCGGCGGGGTGGTCGCGGTAGTGGTTGACCACATCGAGCGAGGCCTGCACTTCGGCCATCGCCGGGATCAGGCGTTCGGCGAGGCGTTGGCCCGCCTCGGTGGCCGAGACGCTGCGAGTGGTGCGATGGAGCAGGCGCACGCCGAGTCGCGTCTCCAGCCGTTTCACGGCGTCGCTCAATTGCGAGGCGGAGCCATGTCCGGTGCGTGCCGCTTCGCGGAAGCCGCCGGCCTGGAGTACGGCCAGGAAGGCGATGAGATCCTGTGTGTCTGCTGCCACTGTTCGGTGCTCCGTACGGCCCGTGCGGATTGTGGCGGATTATCAGGGGTGAGGCGCGCGCCTATAGTCGGTTCATTCCGATCATTCGATAGCCCAAGGGAAAATCAGCATGAATCAGCTCGAACAAGCCGGTACGTTTTCGCTCGGCGACCTCACGGTCAACCGCATGGGCTATGGCGCCATGCAGCTGGCCGGGCGCGGTGTGTTCGGCCCGCCGAAAGACCACGCCGCGGCGCTGGCGGTGTTGCGCGCGGCGCGGGAGGCGGGCGTCAATCACATCGACACCAGCGACTTCTACGGGCCGCACGTCACCAACAAGATCATCCGCGAGGCGTTGCACCCCTACGGCGATGATCTGGTGATCGTGACCAAGGTCGGTGCGGTGCGTGGCGAGGATGCATCGTGGAACCCGGCGCAAAGCCCGGCGGAACTGACGCAGGCGGTGCACGACAACCTGCGCAATCTGGCGCTGGACGTGCTGGATGTGGTCAACCTGCGCGTGATGGGCAATGTGCATGCGCCGAGCGAAGGCAGCATCGAGCCGCAGTTCAGTGCGCTGGCCGAACTTCAGCAGCAGGGCTTGATCCGTCATCTGGGTGTCAGCAACGTCACTGCGAATCAGGTGGCCGAAGCACGGCGCATCGCTGCGGTGGTCTGCGTGCAGAACCACTACAACCTGGCTCACCGCGATGACGACGGCCTGATCGAGGCGCTCGGCAAACAGGGTATCGCCTACGTGCCGTTCTTCCCGCTCGGCGGCTTTACCCCGCTGCAATCGCAGACGCTGTCCGATGTGGCGACACGGCTGGAGGTGACGCCGATGCAGGTGGCGCTGGCGTGGCTGTTGCAGCGCGCGCCGAACATGCTGCTGATTCCCGGCACTTCGTCGCTCGGACATCTGCGTGAGAACCTCGCCGCGGCCGATCTGCCGTTGAGCGCAGGCACGATTGCCGCGCTGGATGGCATCTGACGCCGGAGTGCTGATGCGGCATGGGTGCATGGTGGCACCCGCCCGGTCCACGTCCACGGGTTGCGGGCGTCGCGTGTTTTTGCAACCGGCTGCGCACGCCGGTGCGGCATGACGGAAGGCAGGCACTGCACGCCGCCGATCAATCCCGGGGCAGTTCGCGCACCTCGACGGTGCCGCCGGCGTCGATCACCGGATGCCCTTCGAGCAGACCGCAGGCTTCGTCGATCGAGTTGGCACTGACCCGGATGTAGCCGGTCAGGTGAGACGTCGTGTCGGATGTGACGCCGGAGCGTGACACGCACAGGCCCTCGCCGATGGCGCTGCCGCCGCTGAAATGACCGGTGCCGCGGAGTCGGGCGAGGTATGACGGCCAGGCATCCGGGGCGGCGCTCGCGCCTGGCGGCAGCCGATGCGTGAGCAGGAGATAGTCTTTCATGCCGGAGTCCCGAAGAAATCGTGGTGAGGCGCGGCCGCCATCGCCGGCGGCAGGAAAGTGGTGCTGCCCGGCTTGTTGAACTGCCGAGCGGCGAACATCCGGATCAGTCGTCGTCTTCCTGTGGCTGGCCCATGTCGATCAGGATGGCGAGCGTGCGGCGTGCGATGCTCACATTGCGGGCACCGGCGCGTGCGAGCAGCCCTGCATCGATTTCTTTGCGTGCGTCGGTCTGCACGGCCGCGGCGGCGCGGCCGCGTTCGGTCAGGGTCACGGTCAGTCGGCGTCGATCCTGTTCGTCCACGGCGCGTTGCAGGTAGCCGCGCGTGACCAGCGTGTCGACCAGCTGGCCGGCGGCCTGTTTGGTGACGCGCAGATCCCTGACCAGCTTTCCCAGTGGCATGTCTTCGGCCTGAAACGCCATGCCACCGATCAGGTACAGACCGTTCTTCGGGATGTCGTCGTAACCGGCCTTGGCCAAGGCACGTCGCATCGCCATGCCGTAGGTGGTGCGCGCATGACGCAGCAGGGCCGGGGTGGTGATTTGTTCGTACCATGATGCTTCGCGGGCCATGCCGGGTAACCAGTCCGTTTAGTTGATAGTCAATATACATGACTAAATGGGTTTGGCAAGCAATGCCGGCGCAGGCCGCAGTCCGAGGGGTACCCATTCCTTCGGTCGATTGTGTGAAACTGCCGGCCAGTCGCGAGCGGGGGTTCGCGGCGATCCTGCCTGGGGGACTGGTCATGAAGTTGCCATTGAATCGTTGTGCCGGGTGGACGTGCCTGCTGGTTGCGATCGTCGGCACGGGCCTGGTCGCCACCCCGGTCCACGCCGCCATGCCGGTGCTCTCGCCGCAGGTGCAGGCCTATGTGGTGCATGCCGAGCCGCTGCTGGCGATCACCCACGTGCGGGTGATCGATGGCCATGGCACCAAGGCGCAGGAAAACCAGACCGTGCTGCTGCGCGACGGGCGCATCGCGGCGATCGGGCACCACGGCAAGTTGCCTGCCGGCGCGACCGTGATCGACGGCCACGGGCAAACCCTGATACCCGGGCTGGTCGGCATGCACGACCACATGTTCTATCCCGCACCGAAGGTGAATCCGGCAGCGAAGGAGGCGATCTATCCGGAACAGGCATCGAGCTTCCCCAAGCTGTATCTCGCTGGCGGAGTCACCACCATCCGCACCACCGGCAGCACCGAGCCGTATACCGATCTTGAGCTGAAGAAGGCGATCGATGCCGGACGCATTCCCGGGCCGAAGATGCACACCACCGGGCCGTATCTGGAAGGCAGAGGCAGCTTCACGCCGCAGATGCACGAGCTGGTGGATGCCGACGATGCGCGCAACACGGTGAACTACTGGCTGGACGAGGGCGCCACGTCGTTCAAGGCATACATGCACATCACCCGCGCCGAACTGTCGGCGGCGATCGCGGCAGCGCATGCCCGGGGCGCCACGATCACCGGTCACCTGTGCTCGATCGGCTTCGCCGAGGCGGCGGACCTGGGCATCGACGACCTGGAACATGGCCTGTTCGTGGACACCGAATTCAGCGCCGGCAAGCAGCCGGACGTGTGTCCCGACACCAAGGCGGCCATCGCGCATCTGGCCACGATGCGCATCGACAGCCCCGAGATCCGGGGATTGATCAGGCATCTGGTGGCCAGACATGTCGCCGTGACGTCGACGCTGCCGGTGTTCGAGACCTTCGTGCCGGGCCGGGCGCCGCAAGACGCGCGCGTGCTCGATGCGATGTTGCCGCAGACCCGCACCGAATATCTGCAGACGCGCGAACGCGTGGCGGCGATGAAGGACTCCCCGTGGCCGAAGGCATTCCAGCTGGAAATGGCCTTTGAACGCGCCTTCGTCAAGGCGGGTGGCACCTTGCTGGCGGGGCTGGACCCGACCGGCTACGGCGGCGTGATCGCCGGCTATGGCGACCAGCGCGAAGTGGAGCTGCTGGTCGAGGCGGGCTTCACGCCGGTGCAGGCGATCCGGATCGCCACGCTGAACGGTGCGCGATTCATGGGTGCGGACAAGGAAATCGGTTCGATCGACGTGGGCAAGGCTGCCGACCTGGTGCTGGTCAAGGGCAACCCGTCGAAGAACATCAAGGACATCGAAAACGTCAGCCTGGTATTCAAGGATGGCGTGGGTTACGACCCGGACAAGCTGGTCAAGGCGGCCAACGGCACGGTAGGGCTGCGCTGACTGGCGGAGCCGGGCCGTCGGCACTTGCGCTGGCGAGTCCGCCATTGAAGTGCAACACTGCGGAGCTTGGCCGAATGTCAAGTCGACCGGCCGGATCACTCCTCATCAGCGCCGACTCTTCGCATGTCCGTACCGCCGAACTCAGTCAACCAGCCTGCCGCGTCCGGCCGATCGGCATCCGCCGCCGGCATCGTGCCGTATGCGCAACCCCTGGGGCGCAGCGGTGCGCACTCGGCATTCTGGACCTTGGTGCGTCGAGTCACGTTGCTGGCGGCAGTTGTCGATGTGGCGCTGCTGGTGTTCTTCCTGGCCGTGGGTTCGCCGTTGCTTGGCTGGCTGAACCTGGTCAGCATCGCGATCTACGTCAGCGCGTACATGCTGCTGCGCCGGCGCCGCAATCTGCCGGCGTTGATCCTGATCTGGCTGGAGGTGCTCGCGCATGCTGCGGTCGGTACCGTGCTGGTGGGGTGGGACAGCGGCTTTCACTATTACCTGCTGATGTTCATCCCGGCCATCGTCGTCAGCGGCTCCGGCCGGATCGTGGTGCTGCCTTTGCTGTTCCTGTTTCTGGTCTATCTCGGCATGCATGTGCTGGCGCAGGTGTTCGGCGCGCTGACGCCGCTGGGCACGACGCCGCTGATGATCCTGAATATTTTCAACGTGTCGATCTTTTTCGGCATGGCCAGCTACACCGCGCGCTTCTATTACCTGACGGTGCGAAAGACCGAGGAGAAACTGCGCGCATTGGCGACCAGCGACACGCTTACCGGGCTGTCCAACCGCCGTCACCTGCTGGACCTGGCCCAGCAGGAGATTGCCCGTGCGCGCCGTGCCGGGGACGAGTTGTCGCTGGTGCTTGCCGACATCGATCACTTCAAGCAGATCAACGACAGATGCGGCCATGACGCCGGCGACCGCGTGCTGATCCATGCCAGCGAGTTGTTCCGCGAGATCTGCCGCACGCAGGACATCGTGGCGCGCTGGGGCGGCGAGGAGTTCCTGTTCCTGCTGCCGGCCACGGGCGAGCAGGCGGCACGGGAATTCGCCGAGCGCGTGCGCAAGACGATTGCCGCCACCGAGGTCGCGCATGCCGACCAGCCGATCACGTTCCGCATCTCGATGGGAGTGGCCACCATGGTCGGGTGGGAACACTTGCACGATGCGATCGGGCGGGCCGATCGGGCGCTCTATCTCAGCAAGAGCGAGGGCCGCGATCGCGTCACGGTGGCCCGTCATCCGGGCCGGCAGGGGACGCAACCCGTGCGGCCTGGCGAGGATGCATTTTCGGCCTGACTGCCGGCGCGCTCGCGGTGAACCCGATGTTCGCGACGTTCGGCGGAATCGTCCCTGCCATCATGCACGGATGACAGGGGCCGGCCGCTTGGGATAGTTTGCAGTTTCATTCCGGGGTGGGGACTTCCATGAAAAAGCTGACTGGCTTGCTGTTGCTGGTTTTTCTGGCCGTGGGCGTGGCGTGGGCGCAGGCCGCGCCCGATGCGGCGGCAGTCTCGCCGGTGCAGGCCAGCACGGCCGTCACCACCCCTTTCAATGTCGATGCTGCCACGGACGCCTACATGGCCGAGCTGTCGCCGGCACAGCGGGCCAGCTCCGATGCGTATTTCGAGGGCGGCTACTGGCTGATCCTGTGGGATCTCGTGGTGGCGCTGGCCGTGGCATGGTTGCTGCTCGGCACCCGACTTTCCGCGCGCATGCGCAATCTGGCCGAGCGCATGACGCGCCTGCGCTGGTTGCAGACGGCGATCTACGCCGTGCAATACATTCTTCTGACCTCGCTGCTGACCCTGCCGTGGAATCTCTACGAAGGCTTCTTTCGCGAGCACCAGTACGGCTTGTCCAATCTGACTCTGGGTGGCTGGCTGGGCGAGCAGGCGAAAGGCCTGCTGGTGGGCCTGATCCTCGGCACGCTGGCGCTGGTGATCATCTACGCGGTGATTCGCCGGGCCACGCGAACCTGGTGGCTGTGGGGCGCCGGCGTGGCGATCGTGTTCGCGATCTTCGTGGCCACCATCGCGCCGGTGTACATCTCGCCCTTGTTCAACACCTACAAATCGTTGCCGGACAGCCCGCTCAAGCTGGAGATTCTTTCCATGGCGCGCGCCAACGGCATCCCGGCCACCGACGTGTACTGGTTCGACGCCTCGCGCCAGAGCAAGCGCATCAGCGCCAATGTCAGCGGCATGTTCGGCACGACCCGCATCAGCCTCAACGACAACCTGCTCCACCGCAGCACGCCCGAAGAGGTCAAGGCCGTGCTGGGTCACGAGATGGGCCATTACGTGCTCAATCACGTCTACAAGGGCATCGTGTTCTTCGGCATCATCATCGTGCTCGGCTTCGCCTTCGTGCGCTGGGGCTTTGGCTGGGCCGAGCGCCGCTGGGGCGGGCGCTGGGGGCTGCGCGGTGTCGGCGATGTGGCCGGGTTGCCGCTGATTGCCGTGCTGTTTTCGATCTTCATGTTCTTCCTGACGCCGGTGAACAACACCATCACCCGCACCATGGAAGCCGAGGCCGATGCGTTCGGCCTGAACGCCGCGCGCCAGCCCGATGGCTTTGCCCAGGCCGCGGTGCAGCTGTCCGAATATCGAAAGATGCATCCGGGCCCGGTCGAGGAGTTCCTGTTCTACGACCACCCCAGCGGCTGGCAGCGGATCCACCGGGCGATGGTGTGGAAGGCCGAACATCTCGGCGATGCGGACGTCCGCCACGGTGATGCGATAGCGCCGCCTGGCGCGCGCTGATAGTTCGAATGGATGCGGTGACGAAAGCCGCTGCGTCGGCGCAGCGGCCCCCGGGGAATCGCCGCGGTATGTTACTTAACTATCATTGACAACGATATGTTATCTATGTACCAATGATCGAGTGGGTCGTCCACATGATCATTCGGAGGGGAACGTCATGCAGCTTCGCCATGTGCAGCGGGGAGAGCGTCGTGTCTGCGCTTTCAGCCAGCAGCAATGCCTTTCGAGGGCTGGTCATCACGTCACCGCTGCCGGATGGATGCGTCGGCTGGCCAGGTTGCTGGCTGCATTTGCGATCACCCTGGTCAGCGGTGTCGTCATGGCGCAGGTGCCTGTGCCGAAGCCGGCCACGACCAGCACCGTGATGGCTCCGGTCATGCCCGCGCCTGTCGCGACGGTGGCGCCGGCCGACCTGCAAGGTGCCTCGACGCATGAGTTGACCAACCAGGATCTGTCCAGCTTCCTCGATGGACTGGTGCCGCTGGCGCTGGCCCGCGGCGATGTCGCCGGTGGCGTGATCAGCGTGGTCAAGGACGGCAAGGTGCTGTTCGCCAAGGGCTATGGTTATGCCGACCTGGCCAAACGCACGCCGGTTGCGGCCGACAGCACGCTGTTCCGGATCGGTTCGACATCCAAGCTGTTCACCTGGACGGCAGTGATGCAGTTGGTCGAGCAGGGCAAGCTGAATCTGGACGCCGACATCAACCAGTACCTGGATTTCAAGATTCCGCCGTATGACGGCAAGCCGATCACGCTGCGCAACATCATGACCCATACGCCGGGTTTCGAGGACACGGCGAAGAACCTCATCTCCACCGACGGCAAGCCGGTCAACCTCGAGCACTATCTGAAGAGCCATCTGCCGGCCCGGATCTTTCCGCCGGGTGAGGTGGTGGCGTACTCCAATTACGGTTGCGGGCTGGCCGGCTACATCGTGCAGCGCATTTCCGGGCAGGATTTCGACGACTACATCGAGCAGCACATCTACGCGCCGCTGGACATGCAGCATTCCACCTTCCGGCAGCCGCTGCCGGCAGCGATGGCGCCGATGATGTCGGCCAGTTACTCGTCCGCCTCCGATGGCAAGGAGAAGGCCTTCGAGATCGTCGATCCGGCGCCGGCCGGCGCGATGACCACGACGGCGATGGACATGACCCATTTCATGATCGCCCAGCTGCAGGATGGCCGCTACGACAACGCCCGCATTCTTCAGCAAGCGACCGCGCAGGAGATGCACACGCAGCAGCACACCGAGGCGCCGGGGCTCAACGGGTTCGCGCTGGGTTTCTATCATGAAGACAGTCACGGCCAGCGCATCATCGGGCATGCCGGCGACCTGGATTACTTCCACACCGACCTGCACCTGATGCTCGATGCGAACGTGGGCATGTTCATGTCGTTCAACAGTGCCGGCAACGCCGGTGGTGCCCACGTTGTGCGCAAGGCGGTGTTCGCCGCCTTCCTCGACCGCTACTTTCCGGCCACGGTGAAGCAGCCACCCACCGCGGCAACGGCAAAGGCCGATGCGGCCAGGGTCGCCGGCTGGTATTTGTCCAGTCGCCGGAACGACAGCGGTCTGCGCATGCTGTACACGCTTACCCAGGGCCAGGTGCAAGCCCTGCCGGACGGGACCATCACCGCAGCGGGCATGGACGACTATGCCGGCAAACCCCTGCATTGGCGCGAGGTTGGCCCGCTGCAATATCAGCAGGTGAACGGCTCGCACAAGCTGGATTTCGTCACTGACGCGAACGGCAACATCAGCTACTGGGCCACCGATGCGGAAGTGCCGGTGATGATCTTCATGCGCGTGAACGGCATGCACAGCCTGGGTTCGGTGAAGCTCTGGGCCACGCTGGCCGTGCTGTTCACGTTGCTCACCCTGCTGGTCTGGTTCGGCGGCTGGCTGGTGCGTCGCCACTACAAGCGGCGGCTCGAATTGCGACCGCAGCAGCGTCGCAGCCGGCTGTGGTCGCGGCTGGGCGTGCTGGTGTTGTTCGGCACCTTGTTCGGCTGGCTGATCCTGATCATGGCGCTGGGCAGCGACCAGACCTTGATGCTGGAAGGGACGGTGGTGCCGTGGATGTACGTGCTGTACGTGCTCGGCCTGCTGGCATTGATCGGTGCGTTGCTCATCGTGATCCATGCCGTGCGCAGCTGGATCGCGCCGCGCCGCAGCCGCTGGGTGTTGCTGGGCGAAACCTTGCTGGCGTTCTCCGCCATTTACCTGGCCTGGCTGATCGTGGTGCTCAGGATGGTCAGCTTCAACGTCAGGTTCTGAACCCCTCCCGTGCGGCGACGCTGCTGTCGCCGCACTCTCCCCATCAGGAAGCATCATGAATTCCCAAGGTCATGGGCGTCTGAAATTGCAGGCCAGCCTCAAAAGCTGGCCGATCAAGACGCCGTTTCATATCACCGGCTACACCTTCAACGCGTTCGATGCGCTGATCGTCGAGTTGGCCGATGAGCATGGGCACGTCGGCTGCGGCGAGGCGCAGGGCGTCTACTATCACCAGGACACGCCGGTCACGATGCTGGCGCAGCTCGAAGCGGTGCGCGCACGGATCGAAGCGGGCATCACGCGCGAAGAGCTGCAGCAGCTGCTGCCTGCCGGCGGCACGCGCAATGTGCTGGACTGCGCGCTATGGGATCTCGAGGCCAAGTGCACCGGCAAACCGGTCTGGCAACTGGCTGGGCTGAATGCGCCGAAACCGCTGCTGACCACCTATACCGTCAGCGCGGAGGAACCCGAAGTGATGGCCTCGCGCGCGAGTGCGTACGCGACGGCGCGCGCGATCAAGCTGAAGCTCACCGATGACGACAGCAATGCCGCGCGCGTGCTCGCCGTGCGCAAGGCACGCCCGGATGTGTGGCTGATGGTCGACGCCAACCAGGGCTTCACGCGCGAGTCGTTCGCACGGCTGCTGCCGACCCTGGTGGAGGCGCGCGTGGACGTGGTCGAGCAGCCGTTTCCGGTGGGCAACGAAGCGTGGCTGGACGGGCTGGAGCGGCCGATCCGCCTCGCCGCCGATGAAAGCGTGCAGGATCGCAACGACCTTGCCCGGATGGTCGGCCGGGTCGACGTCATCAACATCAAGCTGGACAAGTGCGGCGGGCTTACCGAGGCGCTGGCGATCGCCGACCAGGCGCGGCGGATGGGTTTCAAGCTGATGGTCGGCAACATGGGCGGCTCGTCGCTG
>DATMTH010000194.1:0-2228 GCA_035564915.1 Rhodanobacter sp. | reverse complement strand
CCCATGTGCCGGATGGCACATGTCACCGACGAAGCGCAGGCGCAGAGGTTCCATCGCCCCGCTCAGCTACCGCCCGGAACCCGGGTCTTGCTCACCCGATACGCGTACGCAACGAAGGCGACAGCATCGGGTCGCTGGTGCCTGGACGGCCGGTTTCGAGATGGCCGGCGAAGCGGCGCAGATAGACGTCCGACGTATCGAGCGTGACCGAGATGTCATGCCAGCCATGGTTGGCGCTCAAGTCGCGGGTCAACTCCATCGTGGCGCCGGGCTTCAATGGCAGTTCGGCCAGATACCCGACATAGGCGTCGTGGATGAAAGCCGAGCACGCCAGGCTGCCCGTGTTCGACAGGATGGCCTGGATCTGACAGCGCTCCGGTTGGTATATCAGCCGGACTTCGACAGTCGCGGTCGGCGCAGCCGGCGGTTCACCGCGCGCATGGCAGAGATAGCCATTCGGCCCATGCACGAGGATGTCGTAAGCAACACCGTGCGGGTGCAGCGGCCAGTAATCGCTGACCATCTCGGCGGCGGCGACCGTGTAGCGACGCGGATCACTGGCCGGCGCCGTTTGGTCGTAGGCATAGAAACCCGCCCCCGCCGCGCCGGTGTTGCGGAAGTCCAGCCAGAGTCTGCTGGCCGCGTGATCCACTCGGTGATTGAGCAGCCACTGGTACGGGATCGGTCGCGCCGGGCGCAGGCCGTCTTCCTGCATGGGCATGCTTGGAATCGCCGGCGCGATGATCGGCGCAAAGAGATCCGGATGCGATTCGGGCAGGGGAATATTCGGCATGCCCAGGTCGGGCTTGAGGCCGAAATCGAAGGCGCTGGTGAGATCGCCGCAGACGGAACGTCGCCACGCACTGATATTGGGCTCGGCGACGCCGAAGCGGGTTTCCAGGAATTGCAGTATCGACGTGTGATCGAAAGTCTGCGAGCAAACCCAGCCGCCCGTCGTCCACGGCGAGATGACGATCATCGGCACACGCATGCCCAAGCCCAGCGGCTGCCGTCCACCCGGATCAGCGCCGGGCACGAGTGGATGAATCATCGACGTGTTGACATCCAGGTCGAGAAATTCGTCGCGAAAGCTGCCAGCCAGCGAGTGCGAAACCATGCCGCGACTGTTGCGCTCGCTACTGGAGGGCGGCATCGGCGGCACGACGTGATCGAACAAGCCGTCGTTTTCGTCGTAGCAGAGAAACAGCACGGTCTTGCTCCACGACTCCGCATCGGCGGTCAACGCCTCAAGCACACGCTTGATGTAATACGCGCCATCGGCGGCCGAGGCGGCCGGGTGCTCGCAATACTTGTAGGGTGCGACGATCCACGAGACCTGCGGCAAACGGTCGTGCAGCACATCGTCGCGCAGCTCCTTCAACGTATGTTGCGAGACGCCCTTGCGCACCAGCGGACCTCGCGGATCGGCGCCTTCGTCCACCTGGTAGTTGGCAAAGAACTCCAGCGAA
The DNA here is from genome assembly GCA_035564915.1 of Rhodanobacter sp. GTDB lineage: Bacteria > Pseudomonadota > Gammaproteobacteria > Xanthomonadales > Rhodanobacteraceae > Rhodanobacter. The sequence goes on along the minus strand of DATMTH010000194.1, from coordinate 759 downwards.
TTGTCGGTGAAGTTGTCGGTGGGCGAGCCGGGCTCGCCCGTCCCGCCCTGATACAGCTTCCAGCTGATCCCTGCCGATTCCAGCCGCTCCGGATAGGTGGTCCAGGTGTAGCCATTCACTCGCGGCCGCTCGGCCAGACCGGGGCCGTTGGGAATCCGGCCCATCACGTTGTTCGGATCACAGGTGCCCGACCACAGGTAGATGCGATTGATCGCCGTGTCGGCGGGCACCGAACTGAAATAGCTGTCGCAGATGGTGAAGGCATCGGCCAGCGCATGATGGAAAGCCGCGTCTTCGCGACGCAAGTAGCCCATCGTCAGCACATCCTGCTTCTGGGTAATCCACTGGTCGTATCTGCCGTGGTTCCAGGACAAGTGGCCCGAGCTCCAACTGTGATCGGTACTGTGCTGGTGATCGCCGTTCTCGCGGGTGTCGACGCGGAACGGCAGCACGTAGTCGGCGTCGGCCGGCACACCACACGCGTTGTACTTCGGCGTGGTTATCGACGCATTCGGCTGGTACCAGACCGGTCGGCCATCGGGGAACAGCAGCGGCCGGGGATCGGAGAACCCGCGCACGCCGCGCAGCGTGCCGAAATAGTGATCGAACGAACGGTTCTCCTGCATCAGGATCACCACGTGCTCGACATCGCGGATCGTGCCCGTTCTCCGCTGCGCCGGTACCTGCAGTGCCTTGCGCAAACTGGCCGGAAGTACCTGGCCCGAGGCCGCGGTGCCGACGGCACCACCAAACATTTGC
>DATMTH010000193.1:0-8043 GCA_035564915.1 Rhodanobacter sp. | reverse complement strand
TCACGCAGCTCCGGGGCGGGAGGGAGGGGACGGGGGTAATCGGTGGTCGCTGCGCCCCGCCTCCGCTCGCGCAATCCCGTGCGGCGCGCCGACAACCGCTTCATTTACGTCAATCGTCGAGGATGGAATCCATGGTTCGTTACGCACTTCTCCTGAGCACTGCCCTGCTGGCACCGCCGCTGCTGGCGCAGACGGCCGCGCCGAATTACGCCCAGCACCTGGTGGACGAAACGCTCGCCGCGCACCCTGACATCGCCATCATGGCGATGCACGTGACGCCGCCCAAGCAGACCGTCAACGTCATCATCGCCTCCAACATCGGCCGCATCGGCAAGCCGGCCGATTCCGACGACATGGGCGTGGTCAACACCGGCAAACCGGTGCTGGAAGTGAACAAGGAGGGCGACCACTTCGAGGTCGAGCTGCCGCTGAAGGACGTCACCGACGACACGGTCGGCGCGCTGAGCATCGTCTATCCCTACGCCGCCGGCGACGACAAGGCCGCGCTGGCGAAGAACGCCGAAGCAGTACGCGACCAGCTCCGGCGCCGCATCTCCAACGCCGCCAACCTGGCCCAACCCTACCAGTTCGACCCCAGCGTCCCCACCCGGACCTATGCGCAGCAGTTGGTCGATCAAACCATGGCCGCGCATCCCAGGCTGCTGATCCTGATGCTGCACATCGTGCCGCCCGGCAAGAACGTCAACATGGTCGTGGGATCGAGCATGGGTCGCATCGGCAAAGCCGCCGACGCGGACGACATGCGCGCCATCAATACCGGCATTCCCAACCTGGAGGTCAACGGCAATCGCTTCGAGGTGGAGACGCGCCTGCTCGACGCCGGCGGCAAGACGATCGGTGCGGTGGGCATCGTGCTTCCGTACAAGCCGGGCGACGACAAGGAGGCGTTGAAGCGCGAAGGGTTTGCGATCCGCGACGAGCTGCGCAAGAAAATTCCGTCGCTGGCTGGGCTGATGCAGCCGGTGCCGCCGGCCAAGGTGACCGACCCCCGCCCAACCGCCACTCTGATCGGGCGCAGCACCGACTGGAAGCCCGGCTATTCCGGCGACTTCGACCACTTCGGCGTCGACTTCGAGGGCAACCGGCTGTTTCTGGCCGCGGAGGACCACGGCTCGGTGGAGCTGTTCAATCTGAGAACCGGACAGCATGAGCGCACGCTCCAGGGTATCGGTATCCAGACCCCGCATGCCTTCGTGTACCTGCCCAAGCGCAACCGCCTGATCATCACTGACAGCGGCAGCAGCATGAGCAAGATCCTGGATGCCACCACCTACAAGGTTGTGGGCCACATCAACCTGGCGCCCGGTGCCGATTCAGCCGAATACGATTCCTCGACCGGCCATCTGTACATCGTCACCGGCGGCAAGGATGTCGGCATGAAGGACTGCTTCCTCAACGAGGTGGATCCGCTTACCGGCCATGTGTACGCCAAGCTGTGGTTCGACTCGGACCATGTGGAGGCAGTCAAGGCCGAGCAGCACGGCAGCCGGCTGTTCGTAAACGTGGCCGACCAGAACTACGTGGCGGTGGTCGACAAGAAGACGCTCAAGGTGGTCGCGCGCTGGCCGCTCAGCGGTGCTCAGACCAATCTGACGATGGCGCTGGACGAGGCTGACCACCGCCTGTTTGTCGGCACCCGCAACCCCAGCAAGCTGTTCGTGCTCAATACCGACACGGGCGCGACGGTAGCGATGCTTGATGCCCCGGCAACCTCGGACGGGTTGTTCTGGGACGGCGCCCGCAAGCGTGTCTACGTACCCGGTGGCGACGGCTATCTCGGCGTGTTCCAGCAGGTCACCCCCGATCTTTATGCCGCGCGGCCGTGGATTGCCAGCGCGACCGGCGCCAAGTCCGGCATCGTGGTGCCGCAGCTGGACCGCCTGTATCTGGCCGCTTCGCCTGGAGAGCACGGCAAGGGCGGCGAGATCCTCTGGTTCGAGCTGGGCAAGTAGGAGCCACGCATCATGCGCTCCGACCGCCAGCAGCCGACTTGCATGCGCGCACAGCGCCGGCTGATCGTGCCATTCGCACTACTCTGCCTCGCGCTGCTGCCTTCGTCGGGCGATGCCACGCAGTTTTATCATCTCGGCTCAGCGGCGACCCTGGCGGGCAAGGCACCGGGGTGGGATTACCTGACCTACGACGCCGCGCGATCGCACCTGTTCATCGGCCGCCGACACGACGGCGTCACCGTCTTCGACGTGGCCACGCACAAGATGGTTGCCACGGTTGCCGGCACCGAAGGGGCGAACAAGGCAATCCTGGTTCCTCAGCTCGATCGCGGATTCAGCGTGAACGCCGATGGCACAAGCACGGAGTTCGCTCTGTCGTCCCTGAAAACTATTCGGCACATCCGCTTTGGCCAGGACGCCGATGCCGGCAGCTACGAGCCGGTGACCGGGCAACTGTTCTTCACCATGGGCGACAGTCGCAAGGTCGCGTTCGTGGATGCCCGCAGCGGCAAGCTGGTCGCCACACTGCCCCTGGGCAGTGGCCATATCGAGGCATCGGCGCCGGATGGCCACGGCAATATCTTCGTGGCCGAACGGGACCGCGATGCGGTGCTTCGCATCGATGCGCACACCCACGCCGTCACGGCCAGTTGGTCGACCGCGCCGTGCCATCAACCCACCGGGCTGGACTACGACGCGGATGACCAGCGCATATTCGTGGGTTGTCGCGGCGATCGACCGGTGCTTGCCGTGCTGAACGCGGCAAGCGGGGCCCTGGTGACCACGCTCCCGATCGGCCGCGGCAACGACGGCGTGGTCTACGCCCCCTCCACACATCTCATCTATACCGCCAACGGCATCGACGCCAACCTGGTGGTGATCAAGCAGGAGGATGCCGACCGTTATCAGCTGGACCAGGCCATCACCACCCGCCCGATGGCCAGAACACTGGCCCTGGATCCGGTGCGAGACCGCATCTATCTGGTCGACGCCGAGGGCGGAGTCGACCCCGCCAAAAAAGTGGACACGGCGGTGGCGCCGTTCTACCCGAACTTCTATTTCGACCAGACGTTCACCGTGCTGACTTACCAAAAGAACTGAAGCAACCAGCCAGAGAAAATCCATGTGCAACGCCCTGGGGAGGGGCCAGATCATGTCTCAGCAAAAGCCACCCGCATTGTCCTGCCTCGCTGTCGCGCTGGCCGCCTGTCTGTCCGCACCATCGGCATTTTCAAGGCCGGCGAACGATGGCGGCGATCCTGCACTGTTGCCGCAAAACACCTCCGTGCCACGCCAGAAGGATCCGGCGCAGCAAGCCGCCGCTTCAACTGCCAAGCCGACACCAGCCAAGAGCACGCAGCTTCAGCGGGTGGTTGTCACCGGTACGCTGTTGTCGATCAACCCCAACGACGCAGCCGTTCCGGTCACCACCCTTGATGCGGACGATCTCCGCCAGACCGGCGTCACGAGCAACATGCTCGATGCCCTTACCAAGGCCATCCCCGCCTTCGCCGGCCGCAGCAATGCAGGCGCCAGCAACGCGCAGAACCACAACCAGTTCACCGCCGGCGGCTCGCAGATAGAGCTGCGCAACCTGCCGACCTTGGTGCTGGTCGATGGACAACGCATGGCGCTGGATGGCGTCGCGGGCCTGAGCGGCAGCAAGAATTTCGTCGACATCAGCCAGATTCCGGCCGCCGCGCTCGAGCGCGTCGATGTGCTCACCGATGGCGCTTCATCGCTCTATGGCGCCGACGCCGTCGGCGGCGTGGTGAACTTCATCCTCAAGCACGACTACCATGGCGTGACGATGGGCGCCCATTACGGCATGGCTGACGGCGGCTATCACGATCGTTCGGCATTCGTGACGGTGGGCGGAGACGTCGGTCCGGTGAACATCACCGCCACCGTGAGTGCCTCCAGGACCAGCCCGCTGTTCGAGAGTGACCGCGCGTTCACCAGCCCGCAGTACGGCGTCACCCCGGGTACGGGCCTGCCCGGTGTCGTCGATGGTGGCAAGTACGTGTTGGGGCCGGGGCTGCTCTCGCCGCCGGTTCCAACCGGCACCGCCGCTACCGCAGGCAGCTACGCGGATCTTTCCCCCGGGGTCTACAACGCCACCAGCCCCTCGCAGCTGTCCAACCGATTCGACTACTCGAAGTACGCCATGCTCCTGCAGCAGGAGGAGCACAAGAACTTTGTCGCGACGATCACTTCGCAACCATTCCTCGACGGCCGGGTGACGGCCTTCGGCGACGTCATGCTCTCGCAGAACAAGGTCCATTCCACCGCGTGGCAGGCAGCTGGCCAGCCCTTCTCATTCGCCTCGCTCAACGTTCCGGCTGGCTCGCCCTACAATCCGCTGACCACCAACGCGGCGGGCGTGACGTTTGCAGACATGTCCCGACCCAAGGGCGTGTTCGACACCACCGACGCGTATCGCTTCTCCGCCGGACTCAAGGGCAAGCTGTCCCACACGTGGACATGGCAGACCAGCGTCGATTACAGCGACAGCAAGGTGGAAGAGCGCGACACCCGCCTGCTTTTCAAGCCCAACCTGAACGCCGCTGTCGCCGGTGGATACGATGCCGCCGGCAACCCGGTGGCCGGCGGCGCCTACAGCAAGGTCTACGGCGGCTATTCGATCAACAACGCGATGGTGCTGCAGCCGGCACTCGATCCCTTCGCCGTGACCGGCAACCCGGCGGCCGCACTGGCCAACATTTTCGGCACCGAGGTGCTGAATGGCGACAGCAAGCTCTATTCCTGGGATGCGCATGTCGCTGGCGATCTGTTCCGCCTGCCCGCGGGTCCCGTGAGCGTCGCCGTCGGCGTGGGCTGGCGGCATGAGGGCGTTTCCGGCTACGCCGACCCGAATGGCCGCGTCACCGATCCGGTCACCGGCTCCACTGCCGGCAATGCCCAGAACTGGATCGGCGGCCTCTACACGGATCCTTTCAGTCACGGTCGAGACGTGAGCGCGGTGTACGCCGAAGCACTGATCCCGATCACCTCGGGCAGCATGAACATCCCGGGTCTGCACCAGCTCGACCTCACCGCTGCGGGTCGCTTCGAGCACTACAGCGACGCCGGCAACGGCACCTCGCCGAAGTTCGGCTTCCGCTGGGAGCCGTTCGACAACCAGTTCGTGGTTCATGCCACTTACACGAAATCATTCGCCGCACCGCCGCTGTACCAGGCGTACGGACCGTTCGACACCCGTCCGGTGACCGACAATCTCATCGGCATCGTGTTCGGCAAGCCGTACGCTGTCGGCAATACTTTCAATGGCGAGGACGGTGTCAATCCATCCCTCAAGCCGTCGACCGCACAGTCGCGCTCGATCGGTTTCGAATTCCACCCGGACTTCATCAACGGCCTGACCGTGACCGCGGACTACTCAGCGATCACCGTGCGCGGTTTCCCGGGTGGCGCGGATTTCACCCGCATCCTGCAATCGGTCAACGACTCCGGTTCAGCTTCGCCGTACTTCGACAGCGTGAGCACAGGCAACTTCACCAACCTCGGCGGCACCAGTCCTTTCGGAACGCCCGGGGCGCTGAAGGCGTTCCTGACCAACCCCGTCACCGGCCAGCCGGACCCGAGCAAGTACTCGCAGCTCTACGTCATCGACAAATTCCGCAACCAGAGCGTATTGATCGAGCATTCCTGGCTGTTGGGGTTGGACTACATCCTGCCTTGGAACAAGTACGGAACCTGGGAGTTGTCGAGCAAGGGCACGATATTCGATTCGTTCAAGTTCCAGCGCCGTCCAGGCGACTCGTTCCAGCAGTACGCGGGCGCCGCCAGCAACATCGGCGTGTTCGCCGGAACGCTGCCGAGGTATCGCTTCTACTCGACACTCAACTGGTCGTTCCAGAATCTGGACGTCACCCTGGCCAATACCTACGTTTCCTCGGTCCAGGACGAGGGCGCCGCCGGCACGCTCCCGGGGATTCGCGTACCGAGCTACAGCGTGTGGGATCTGCATGGCTCCTACACCTGGACGCTCGGGGCGGGCGGCGGCGATGACGGCAAGCAGCTCACGCTCTCCCTTGGCGTGAACAATATCGACAACAAGATGCCGCCGATCTTCCCGCGCTCCTTTACCAATGAGTTCATCAGCAGCGATATCAGCACCTATTCACCCATCGGGCGACTGGTGTACGGCGACGTGAAGCTGTCTTTCTGAAGTCGACATCCTGTCATGCCCGCGGTGACGGGCGTCGAACCAGCAGGCGGCGTTGCGTCTGCAGCAAGATGCCCGAAACCGTCCCGGCAAGCGGCTACGCCACCGGATACTGGACAGTCACGATCCTGCTTTGACGCACTGATCGATGCCCTGCAGCTCGGTGGACTCGCTCCCGATCGGGGGCGGGTCTTGCCTTTCATACCCGATCCGGAGGTAGATCCACGTGTCAGAAATCGAATCCGCCAGAATTGCCGCCAGGCTCGACCGGCTGCCGCCGTCCCGCACTGTCTGGACCATTGTCGTCCTGATTTCGCTGGGCGGTGTCTTCGAGTTCTACGACCTGTTTTTCACCGGCTACGTGGCGCCGGGAATGATCAAGTCTGGCCTGTTCACGGCGCAGTCGCTGGGCTTTTTTGCCGGGCTCGACAGCATCAAGATCGCGGGATTCGGCACGTTCGTCTTCAGCACGTTCGCCGGTTTGTGGTTTGGCGTGGTGTTGCTGGGTCATCTGCCGGATCGCTTCGGCCGGCGGCCGGTATTCACGTGGTCGCTGGTCTGGTACGTCGCTTGCACCGCCGTCATGGCGTTCCAGCAAACCGGCGAGATGCTCAACGTCTGGCGCTTCATCGCCGGCGTGGGCTTCGCGGTGCAGCTGGTCACCATCGACACCTACATCTCCGAACTGATCCCGGGTGCGGAGCGTGGTCGCGCGTTTTCCGTCAATCAGTTCATCACGTTCGCCGTAGTGCCGTTGGTGGCGCTGCTGGCCTGGTTGCTGGTGCCGCTCAACCCGCTCGGCATCGACGGTTGGCGCTGGGTGGTGCTGCTCGGCTCGCTCGGTGCGGTGCTGGTGTGGCTTCTGGTGCAGGGGATTCCGGAGAGTCCGCGCTGGCTGGCACTGCAGGGCCGCACCGGCGAAGCGGAAGCCATCATGGCGGCGATCGAACAGCGAGTGGTTGCGGAGACGGGCAAGCCGTTGCCGCCGCCTGCGTTGACGCACGCCGAGGAAACCGGCCGCGGGCGCTTCAGCGAAATCTTCTCGCCGCAGTACCGCACGCGCACGCTGATGCTGTCGATATTCAACATGGCCCAGGTGATCGGTTTCTACGGCTTTGCGGCATGGGTGCCGACCTTGCTGATAGCACGCGGCATCACCGTCACGCACAGCCTCGAATACTCTTTCATCATCGCCATCGCCAATCCGCTGGGGCCGCTGCTCGGCGTGCTCTTCGCCGACCGGATCGAACGCAAACTGCAGATCATGCTGGGGCTGGTGCTGATGGGCCTGAGCATGCTGGCCTTCGCCATGGCGAACAACCCGGTCGCGCTGGTCGCACTTGGCGTGGTGTTCACGCTGGCGGCCAACGTGATGTCGTACGCCTACCACAACTACCAGGCGGAGCTCTATCCGACCCGCATACGCTCCAGAGCAGTCGGCTTCGTCTATTCGTGGAGCCGCATCGCTGCCGCGTTCGCCGGCCTGGCCGTCGGTTATCTGCTCCATGCGGGCGGCGCGCTGGCGGTGGCGATGTTCATCGCCATCGCCATGGCGGTCGGCATCGCGATGATCGGCATCTTCGGCCCGCGGACCAAGGGGGTGGCACTGGAAGAAATCAGCCGCTAAGGCCTGCGAAGAGCTGATCGGACCAGCGTGGCATGCGGAAGTGTTTCGCTACACGACAAGCCAAACCGTAGACAACAAAAAGGGCTTGCATCGCTGCAAGCCCTTGAATTTTGGCGCCCGAAGCTGGACTCGAACCAGCGACCCCCTGATTAACAGTCAAGTGCTCTAACCAGCTGAGCTATTCGGGCAGCGAGCTCGCAATTTTGGAGATCGAGGGTGCCGATGTCAAGCCTTGAACCGTTCATCATCACGTA
>DATMTH010000192.1:0-3342 GCA_035564915.1 Rhodanobacter sp. | reverse complement strand
TACGTCCTGTGGGCGCTTCCCACGCTGGGCTGGCTGCTGTTGTGTTCGGCATGGGCGCGCAGCAAGCCGTTCCTGTGGGCTGTGGCACTTCCCGTGGGTGTGGGTGTCGTGATCGGTTGGTTCAATCTGCTCGGCTCGATCAGCGTGAACAATCTCTGGTACTGGAAAAACGTCTGCGGTCGCGTGCTGCTGAGCATTTTCCCCGGGGGCTGGCTGGGGCAGAACCACATGATGCAACTGAGCGACGGCGGCGTGGCGCATGCTCTGGATTTCCTCCATGTCGCTCATGCCTACCAAGTGCTGGGTACCCCCTCCATCTGGATCGAGGCCGCCGTTGGCGCAGCGATGATCGCCGGTGCCATCTGGCTGCGCCGTTGGCGCGACGACAACTGAATCATCGCCCTGCTCCGACCCGCTTACAGGAGTTACACCATGAAACTGCATCACCTTGCCGGCGTGCTGCTTCTACCCGCTCTGCTGGCGGGCTGCGGCTCCAGCAACCATGACTTCACCACCGTGCGACAGGGTGAGGTCAGCATCAACTTCGAGGATGGCGCGGTCCTGCTGCATGCCAACGATCAGCCCAAGGCAAAGATTGCCGCCAACGGCGGTTTCAGCATCGCTGGCAAACCTGTCACGCTGACCGAGCCCCAGCGTGAGCTGTTCAAGCAGTACTACGGCGACGCCGTCAGTATCCGCGACGAAGGTATCGCCACCGGCAAGGCTGGCGCGGCCATGGCCGGTCACGCCATCGGCGACGTGGTGTCCGGGCTGATACATGGCAATCCGGACCAAATTGGCCCCACCATCAAGGCCCGGGCCGGCAAGGTCACCGCACAGGCAACGCAGATATGCCTCGCGTTTGGTGACCTGCGCACTGCCCAGGATGCCATCAGCAGTCAGGTCGAGGCGTTCCGTCCCTACGCCACGATTACGGCCGACAATGTCCAGGACTGCCTGAAGGAAACCAGCAAGGCGACCGACTCGATCACCGCACATTGAGACCAACCAGCGGGCGCCTGACAAATGGGCGCCCGCAGTCCAATCCGCTCAGGGACGACGCATGACCGCGATCAACAGAAAGGCGCGAATCGCCGGCTTTATCTACCTGCTATGCGTGCTCATTGCGCCCTATCGGCTTGTCTATATACCAAACGCGCTGTTCGTCACCGGCAACGCGAGCGCAACGGCCGCCAACATCGCCGCGCACGAGACGATTTTCCGGCTCGGCATCTTCAGCGACCTGCTTACCGGTGTCATCCAGATTTTCCTCGGTCTGGCGTTCTACCGGTTGTTCAAGGAAGTGAACCGCAAGCAGGCCATGCTGCTGGTGATCGTGAGCGGGATCCTGATCCCGGCGATCTACTTCTTCAACGTGCTCAATGACGCGGCCGCACTACTGCTGGTGCACGGCGCGGATTTTCTGTCGGTATTCAGCCAAGGCCAGCGCGAGGCACTGGCGATGCTGTTCCTCAAGCTGCACGGCCAGGAAGTCAGCGCCGCTGAAATCCTGTGGGGGTTGTGGCTGTTCCCGCTGGCCGCACTGGTGCTGCGTTCCGGTTTCCTGCCGCGAGTACTCGGCTACTGGCTGATCCTCAACGGCGTGGCGTACGTGATGCAAAGCTTTGCATGGGCAGTATCTCCACAGATTCAGGACACCCTCTCAAGCATCGCCTGGCCGATCCAGTTCGGTGAGGTCGTGTTCATGCTGTGGCTGTTGATCATGGGCGCACGCAGTGGTTTCCGGCGCAGCCATGTGCCCGCGCAATCCAGCACGTAGCATGCGCTGAACGCCCATCGGATTACTTGATCTTTCTCACCACAGGGATGATGCGATGAACGCGACGACCAGAACGGCACTGCAAGATGTCAAGGTACACGTCAGATTCAAACTGGCGGCGCTGTGGGCATCCGTCATGTCCTGCTACATCTATGGGGACTTCCTTGGGCTTTACCGACCCGGTGACGTCAAAGGCATCCTGAACGGGCAAGGCTTGCTTGGACCCACCAGTCAAGCGTCGCTGCTTGTCGTCGCCATCCTCGTCGCGGTGCCGGCCGCGATGATTTTCCTGTCGCTGGTGTTGCCGCCCGCACTGAGCCGCTGGCTGAATATCCTCGTCGGCGCGATTCTGACCGCCATCGTGCTGGTGACCATTCCTGGCTCATGGGCCTTTTACATTTTTCTCAGCGCCATCGAAGTCGTACTGCAATCGCTTGCTGTCTGGTACGCATGGCGTTGGCCGCGCCATGCGCTCGTTTTCTGAGCCAAGCGTTGCGCTCCGGATACATCCGGAACGCAGCATGGAAGCATCCACAGGTGCCTTTACCTCGCCTCTCCTCGACCAAGGAACCCACGCATGTCCACCACTTCGGAAAGTTCCGTGCAAATGCGTTATGCGCGCATCGCTGGCTTCGTCTACCTGCTGCTGATCGTATTGTTCATGGGCGGTCAGTTCCTGATCGATCATGTCACTGGCAGCGGAGCTTTCGCCGAGCGCACCGCGCACATCATCGCAGGATTGCCACTCTATCGCGCCGCACTCGTGATGCAATTTCTGGCATCAGTGTTCACGGTGCTGCTTGCGTATTCGCTATATGTGGTGCTCAAGTCCGCGGACGAACACATCGCGCGACTGGCTTTGTATTTCAGGCTGGGCGAAGCCTTCGGTGGGTTGACTACGTTTGTCACGTTTGCCGCGCTTGCGCTGCGGACAGAACCGAAGTTCACGCAATCTCTGGATACCGGGCAGCTGAAAGCACTGCTGGACCTAGCCCACGCCGCGGACTTCGCATCATTCAATATCGGGATCGTGTTCTTCAGCTTCGGTTCGACGCTGTTCTACCGACTGTTTCTGCGCACGCCCTACTTGCCTCGCGCGCTCTCCGCGTTCGGCATATTCGCGTCGGCGCTGACATTCGTGATGGCCGTGACTTGCCTAGTGATGCCCGCGTGGGGCGATGCGTTGCAAGTAGTCTGGATACCGATCTTCATCGCCGAAATCGCGACCGGCATCCTGCTGCTGGTTCGCGGTGCGCGGCCTGTGCCAGCCACTACATTCGTCAGGTAGTGGAACTGCGTCACGTCGCCGAAAAATCCGGTGAAGGCAACCTCGCCTTCTCGCCGTCATTCCGGGACATCGCCGCGCTTCTGGCGACGGACCCGGGATGACGGCAGCCAGCAGGTCATTGCCCGTGGATACCGCCTTTGGTCAGCGCCATCGGATCAAGCAGCTTCTTCAGCTCGGCTTTCGACAAACCGGTGGTTTCCAGTGCCACGTCCATGATCGGTCGCTTTTCCTTGTAGGCCTGTTTGGCGGTGGCCGCGCCCTTCTCGTAGCCGAT
>DATMTH010000191.1:0-18075 GCA_035564915.1 Rhodanobacter sp. | reverse complement strand
ATCTGCGGGGTTTTGTCGTTGCTGCAGTCGCTGAAAGCGAAATTTGCTTCAGTTGACCTCGGTAAAACCGATCTTGACCAGGTTGTAGCTCTTCGCATCGGCCAGCACGCGTGCCACGTACTGATAGGCCACGTTGTCGTCGGCAGCGATCTGGATTTCCGGCTGGTTACCCAGGGCCTGCTGACCGATCAAGGCCAACTGTGCCTTCAGGCCGAGCTCATCCACCGGAGTGTCGTTCCAGTAGAACGAGCCGCTCTGGTCGATCTTCAGGTGGATCGGATCCAACTGGCTCGGCGGGTTGACCACATTCGGATTCGGCTGCGGCAGATCCACCTGGATCTTGTGCGCCAGCACCGGTGCGGTAATCATGAAGATGATCAGCAACACCAGCATCACGTCGACCAGCGGCGTGACGTTGATCTCCGACATCGGCCCACTGGTTTTGGTCGAAAATGCCATCTCGTTACCCCTTCGGTGCGTCGGTGGTCATGAAGCCGACATGCACCATGCCAGAAGCCTTCGCGTCGTTGATGACCTTCTTGACGATCTTGAACTGGGCTTCCTTGTCTGCACGGATCTGCAACTCCGGTTGAGGCGTTTTCTGCGCATCAACCAGGAACTGCGCCCGCAACTCCGCTTCGGAAACCTGATGGTCGTTGAGGTACATGCTGCCATCGACCTTGACCGCCAGATCGAGTGGCGGCGTCGGCAGATCCGCGTCCTTGGTCTTCGGATTGGCCACCGGCAGATCGATCGTGATGGAGTGCGACATCAGCGGCGCCGTGATCATGAAGATGATCAGCAGTACCAGCATCACGTCGACCAGCGGCGTGACGTTGATTTCCGACATCGGACCGCCGGCATTGCCACCCAAACTTACGGCCATGGGTCAATCCCTCACTTCTGGCTTTCGACGCGCGAACCGGTCGCAAAGAAGTCGTGCAGGTCGTGCGCGAACTCGTCGAACCGGGCATAGACCACGCGGTTGGAGCGGCTGAAGAAGTTGTAGGCGAACAAGGCGGGAATAGCGGCGAACAGACCGAAGGCGGTCATGATCAGCGCCTCACCCACCGGGCCGGCCACGGCATTCATCGAAGCGTTGCCGCTGGCGGCAATGCGGATCAGTGCGTGGTAGATGCCCCACACGGTACCGAGCAGACCGACGAACGGTGCCGCGGAACCGACCGTGGCAAGCAGGGTCATGCCGCCTTCCAGGCGCATGCTCTCGCGAGCGACGGCCTGACGCAGGGCGCGGTCGATGAACTCCGAACGGCTCAGCGACTCGGCCAGGCGGCCAGTGGTGCTTGCGCTTGCACTGCTCTGCTGGTGATGAGCAACCGCCGAGGCGGCATCCAGGGCGATCTTCGAGAACGGTTCGCCCTTCGGCTGAGCTTCCAGTTCACGGATGGCGTCCTGCGTGGAACCATTGCCCCAGAAGCCGTCAATGACCTTGTCGGCGCGGGCCTTGACCGTTGCGTTGCGAATGCCGTTGGCAATGATGAAGTACCACGACAGAAACGACATCGCGGTAAGGGTCACGAAGACCACCCAGCCGAGCCAGTCGAAGTTCTGGAGCAGGTTCTCGAAGCCCATCTGTTTCATGGCTTCGGCATTGGTGTTGCCGGTTGCTGCAGGAGTCTGTAGGAACATAACGCTACCCTAGGAAAGTCAAGCGTGAACTGTAACTGTAATCGACTGTATCCGAATTACAGCGGGTTAAAGTCGAATTGTATTAGCCACTGAGATTGAAGGTGATTGGAACACGAGCATAGCCTTCAACTTTCCTGCCGGCCTTTATTGCCGGATTGAAGCGCCAGTGACGCAACACCTGCTCCTTGGCCGCGCGATCCAGTTCGCGATAACCGCTGGATTTCTCCACTTCAACGGTTTTCGGTGATCCGTCCACGCCCACCAGGATCAGCAGCACCACCGTACCTTCGTGGTGCTGACGTGCAGCCATCGGCGGATACGGCGGGCTCGGACGGTTGCCGTAGCTCAGGTCCGAACCTGCCGCGATATCCGGTGGCGGCGCCGGCGGGGCCGGTGGCGCCGGTGGTGGTGCCTGCACCGCATTGGCCGATACCTCTTGCACCGGCGGTGGTGGCATCGGCGGTGGCGGTGTCGGTGGCGGCTTGAGCTGCTGAATGATTTTCGGCGGCGGCTGCTTCGGCGGCTCCGGCGGCGGCGGCGGTGGTGGCGGCGGCGGCGGCGGCGGTTCGATGAAGTTTACCTGGACGATGTGTTCCTTTTCCTTGTGATTCTGATTTGGCGGCGCCATGGGCGCCACAATCAGCAGGAACGCAAATGCATGCAGCCCAATGGCCACTGCCAATGCCCAGGTTCGCTTCCAACTAAACGGCTCGCGCCCGGATTCTTCGTTACTTGAGGCCATCTTTCACTATCTGGAAGCTGATCAATCGGAAGACCGCGTCACCACAGGGCATACCTGAACCGTCTTGATCCAACTGGACGGAACCGGGGTTGAAACTTGCCGCAGGGGGATGCAGGGAAAGGTTTTCAACGGTACAACACAGCATGTCTTTTGTATAGCACCTGTCGCGTGATGGACGTCCATTACGCGACAGCGTGGCGCACTGCGCCAGACTACTTCTCCGCACCCAGCTTTTTAAGCAGCTCGTTCGCGTGCGTGGCGGTCTGCGGATCCTTCGCTGCCTGCTTCAGCGCGGCGATGCGGGCGGACTTGTGGTTCAGGCCGCGCTCGCATTCGGCAAGCACCATGTAGGCAACGCCAGGATGCTTGACGCCCTTGCTGATCGCCAATTCGACCTTGCTCTTGGCCTGGCTGTACTTGCTGTCGGTCAACAGGATGCTGGCGATCTGCAAGGCGGGTTCACCGTCAGTGGCCAGTGGCAGCGCCTTGTTGTAAGAAGCCATGGCCGACTTGCTGTCACCGGCCAGATATTCGGCCTTGCCCAGCAACAGGTAGCTGTCGGCGTTCGATTGCATGATGCCCTTGCTCATGCCGTCCTTGATCACGGCAATGGATTTGTTTGCGTCGGGTTTCGGGTCATCCGAAGACAGCGCCTGATTGAAGTACAGCGAGCCGAGCAGGACGTATTCGGCCTCGCTGGTGAGCTTGCCCTTGGCTCGCGCGTCTTCCATCAGCTTGATTGCTTCGGGATACTTTCCAGCCTGCTGCAAGGCGCTGATGGCCGTGCTCAAGCGAGCCGGGTCATCCGGATGCGCAGCCAGGTCCTGTTGCGCCAGTTTCACCACCTCGTCGCCCTGACCCGAGGCGGAATAGCTTGCCATCAGGATCTGGTTCCATTGCGGGTCTGGCTTGTCCGTGAGCGACTGCGCCTTTTTGACAGCGGCAATGGCCTCGGGATACTTCTCCAGTCGATACAGATCGTTGCCCTCGATCGCATAGGACTCGGCGGTTTCCTTCTTGCCCTCTGCCCGCCATTTGTGAATCGTGTCCAGCGACGCCTGATACTGGCCATCGGCCTGCTGCACCACGGCCAGCATGTATTCGATGGCGAAATAGTCATCGTTCGGCAGCACGCCATCGGCCAGAGCGCGCTGAATCAGTTCGATCGAGCCTTTGTAGTCAGCCGCCTGGTATTTGAGAATCGCCAGGCCGCGCATGGCCATCGCCTGCGCATACTTGCTCTTGCTGTTGTCGAGAAGATCCTGCAGCGCCTGGGTAGCCTTGGCCTTGTCGCCCGAGTTGAGCGCGTCCAGGCCCTCCTGAAGCTTCTTCTGATCCTTCTCGCTGCGCAGGTCGAGCTTGGGTGCCTCGCGGCTCGTATCCGGATACTGCACGTCCTGCTTGGCCTTGCTTGAACTGCGCGCCAGCACGGGGCTGCTGGCCAGGCCAAGCAACAGGGCCGCAGTCGCCAGCGCGGTCAACCCAGAGAGATGCTTCATGGTGATCCTCATCTTCAAGTCAGCGCGCCTCGTTTGAGCGCGGAGACCTCCTAGGGTAACCCGAGCAAGGCGTTGATCACAAGCTGCAGCGCCGCATAAAAGATTGTTTGAAATCAATAACTTGTATTGCATTCACTTGGAGCAGCGGCATGCGGGCGGATAACCGGCATGGTGGTTTCGGGCCGGAACCACCCATAACCGCGACCCTGGCTCAGACGTCGAGATTGGCTACCTTCAGCGCATTCGTTTCGATGAAATCGCGTCGTGGCTCGACCGCTTCGCCCATCAGCATCGAAAACATCTGATCGGCCACGATGCCATCCTCGATGCCGACCTGAAGCATGCGTCGGGTTTCCGGATTCACCGTGGTATCCCACAACTGCTCCGGATTCATTTCGCCCAGGCCTTTGAAACGCTGGATGCTGCGCCCCTTCTTGGCTTCATCCAGCAGCCAGTTGCGAGCCTCGACCAAACTGATGACACCCCGCGAGGCATTGCCACGGCGGGCCACGGCGTCTGGCTGGATCAACCCGGCAATCTGCTGGCTGATGGCCAGCAGCGGTCGGAACTCGTTGCTGCTGAAAAACGGCTGCGGCAGAAACCAGGTGTGGCTCAGCCCGTGCTGCTCCTTCACCACCTCGATCGCCGCCGGTTGCTCGTCATTCCCGGCCCGCAGCGCCATCCGGTAATGCGGCTTGCCCAGGCCGCTGGCAGCCAGGCGTTGAGTGGCACCGTCCAGCCAGGCTTGCATTGCCACCGGGTCGGACCACAGTGCCGGCTCCATCGGTTGATGTTCGAGCAAGGCGTTCAATACGGCCGCATCGAAACGATGCGCCAGTTTGGCGATCTGGTCGAGTGCGTGCTGATAGCCGCGCAGCAGCTTTTCCAGCGCTTCGCCGGTGATTGCAGGGGCATCCGGGTTGTAGACCAGGCTTGCGTTGTCCACCGCACTGGAGATGAGGTAGTCGTTCAACGCGGTGTCGTCCTTGATGTACAGCTCCTGCTTGCCCTGTTTCACCTTGTACAGCGGCGGCAGGCCGATGTAGATGTGGCCGCGCTCGATCAATTCCGGCATCTGGCGGTAGAAGAACGTCAGCAACAGGGTCCGGATATGCGAGCCGTCGACGTCCGCGTCGGTCATCAGGATGATCCGGTGATAGCGCAGCTTGTCGGGGTTGTACTCGTCCTTGCCGATGCCGGTGCCGAGCGCGGTGATCAGCGTACCCACTTCGGCCGAAGCCAGCATGCGGTCGAAGCGTGCCTTCTCGACGTTGAGGATCTTGCCTTTCAGCGGCAGCACGGCCTGGGTCTTGCGGTTGCGCCCCTGCTTGGCGGAACCACCGGCGGAATCACCCTCGACCAGGAACAGTTCGCACAGTGCCGGGTCCTTTTCCTGGCAATCGGCCAGCTTGCCCGGCAGACCGGCGATATCCAGCGCGCCCTTGCGCCGGGTCATCTCGCGCGCCTTGCGTGCCGCCTCGCGGGCTCGCGCGGCATCGACGACCTTGGAGGCGATCGCTTTCGCTTCGTTCGGATGCTCCAGCAGGAACTCGCCCAGCTTGTCGTTGACGACGTGCTCGACCACCGTCTTGACCTCGGACGAGACCAGCTTGTCCTTGGTTTGCGAGGAGAACTTCGGATCGGGAACCTTTACCGAAAGCACGGCGATCATGCCTTCGCGCATGTCGTCACCCGAGAGAGAGCCGACCTTGGCGTTCTTGGCCAGTCCGGATTTCTCGATGTAGTTCTGCAGCGAACGGGTCAATGCGGCGCGAAAACCGGTGAGATGGGTGCCACCGTCGCGCTGCGGAATGTTGTTGGTGAAGCAGAACATGCTTTCCTGGTAGGAATCCGTCCACTGCATCGCCACCTCGACCACCACGCCATCTTCTTCCGCGGTCAGGCTGATCACGTTGGGATGCAATGCGGTTTTCAGCTGGGCCAGGTGCTGCACGAAGGAGCGGATACCGCCCTCGTAGGCAAATGTATCCTGGCGCCCTTCTCCGCGTTCGTCCTTCAGTTCGATGCTGACACCGGAGTTGAGAAAGGCCAGTTCGCGCAGTCGCTTGGCCAGGATCTCGTAGTGGAAGTCAATATTGTTGGTGAATGTCGCCGGACTGGGCAGGAAGCGCACCAGGGTGCCGCGTTTGCTGGATGGGCCCACGATCTTCAACGGATACAGTGGTTCACCCAGCGAATATTCCTGCAGGTGCTCCTGGCCATCGCGGTAGATCGTCAACCAGAGGTGATCACTCAGCGCATTCACCACCGACACACCGACGCCATGCAAACCGCCGGACACCTTGTACGAGTTCGCATCGAACTTGCCACCGGCGTGCAGCACCGTCATCACGACTTCGGCAGTGGAACGCCTTTCTTCCGGATGCGTATCCACAGGAATGCCGCGGCCATTGTCGCTGACACTGACCGAGCCATCTTCAAGGATGGTGACCACGACCTTGTCACAGTAGCCCGCCAGTGCTTCGTCGATGGCATTGTCGACCACCTCGAACACCATGTGATGCAGACCGGTGCCGTCATCGGTGTCACCGATATACATGCCCGGGCGCTTGCGTACCGCTTCGAGGCCTTTCAGTACCTTGATGTTGCTTGAATCGTAGTGTGATTCGTTCAGAGGTTCGTTCATGCGATGACCGGTTCCTGACGCCAACAACCCGCCCGACGCGGCGCCGTGAATGGCCGGGCTGAGGATTATGCAGACTTGGAGAATGCAACCTTTCGATTATAGCAGGGACGTCAGTCGACCCTGTTCCACGTGGAACACTTTGGCCGGAAGCGACTGCAATGCCTGCGGCAGTTCGGTGCCCGTGAGCAGCACCTGCGCGTTTGCCGACAGCAACTGGTCAACGACGGCCTGCTGATGTGCCTGATCGAGTTCGGACGCCAGGTCATCCAGACAGACGATCGGCCATTCTCGATGATGTTCGGCATACAAGGCCGCTTGCGCCAGCATGCATGCCAGTGCCGTGAGTTTTTCCTGCCCGCGTGAAAGATGTTCCCGCAGCGGCGCGTGCTCGTAGCTGATCATCCAGTCAGCGCGGTGAGGACCGAGGGTGGTATGCCCTCGGGCCAGGTCCCTTACCCGCAACTCGCGCAGCTGTTGCTGGAGATCGACCTCATCCGACCAGCCACGGCGATAACGAAGCTCCAGCGCGCCCATTTCAGGCAACAGCCCACCCGCGGCCGCTATCAGGTGAGGGCGCAACAAGTTCAGATAAGTACGGCGCATGTCGTCGATCTGTTCCGCAGCCTGCGCCAGCTCAGCCTCCCAGGGCTCAAACAAATCATCGCTGGTCATGGTCGTTGATCGAAGCAGGCTGTTGCGCTGCTTGAGCGCGCGCTGGTAGCGGCGCCACTGAACGAGAAAACCGTGTTCCACGTGGAACACACCCCAGTCGATATAGCGGCGTCGCTCCTCGGCACCGCCGGCAATCAGAGCATGCGAGCCCGGCTCGAAGCACACCACGGCGCACTGCTGGACCATTTCACCAAGAGTTACCATCGCGCCATTCAGTCTGGCTTCCCAGCGAAGTCCATCGCGGCCCAGTCCCAAACGCCCGATAGGGTCATCGACACGACGGACTTCGGCAAAGATCGACATCTGCGAGCCGCCACGCTGCAACAGGGCTTCCTTCGTACCACTGCGAAACGAACGCGCGTGAGACAGCAGAAACACCGCCTCCAGCACACTGGTCTTGCCTGCCCCGTTGGCACCGACAAAGATGTTGATCGCCGGGTCGAGCGTCGCACTCACATCCGCGAGGCATCGCAAACCCTGGATGCGCAGCGTGTCCAGCCTCATGGGCAAATCGCCTGCAAACGACGACGCCGGAACCACAAACTGGCGTTCCGGCGTCGTATTGTCCTGTCGCGCAGGTTGAAAACCATGCCTTGGCGTCAGAGTCGCAAAGGCATGATGACGTGGCGAGCATGCTCGTGGTCGTTCTCCTGCACCAGGCAGCTCGACTGCGCGTCACGCAGGCTGAGGCGAGCCTTGTCGCCGCGCAAGGCAGCCAACGCGTCGAGCAGATAGCCCACGTTGAAACCCACGGCAAGATCCGAAACATGCGTGTCGGCCTCGACTTCCTCGACCGCTTCTTCCTGTTCCGGATTGTGCGCGATGATGCGCAGCTTTCCGGGCGAAAGCTCCAGCCTCACTCCGCGGTATTTCTCGTTCGACAGAATGGCGGCACGCTGCAGGGCGCCACGAAGCACTTCGCGATCCAGTACGGCAGTCTTGTCGGCGCCGAGGGGAATCACCGCCTCGTAATCCGGGAAGCGCCCGTCGATCAGCTTGGACGTGAACACGACATCCCCTCGCCGCACCCGAAGATGATTGCGGCCGAATTCGAGTTCCACCGAGCCATCGCCGCTCTCGAGCAGCCCCACCAATTCGTTGATGCCTTTGCGCGGGATGATGATCTGACGTCGTGTCGATACCGCGCTCTGCAACTCGGTTTCTTTCATGGCCAGGCGATGCCCATCGGTGGCAACGCAGCGCAGGGTGTGTTCCTGCAGATCAAGCAGCATGCCGTTCAGATAATAGCGAACATCCTGGTTCGCCATGGCGAACGCTGTCCGTTCCATCAAGTCACGCAGCACTTCTTCGGGCAGGCTGACCTTTTCCACCAGCTCGATCTGATCGACGGTGGGGAATTCACTGGCCGGCAAGGTCGTCAAGGTAAACCGGCTTCGGCCGGCATTGAGTGCCACCCGATCGCCATTGAGCTTCAATTCGATCTGCGCACCATCAGGCAGGGCACGGACGATGTCGAACAATTTTCGTGCGGGGATGGTTATCTCGCCATCGACGAGCTTTTCCGCGGCGGCCGTGGCCACCATCTCGACTTCAAGATCAGTGCCGGTCAGAGACAGTCGTCCTTCACCGACCTTGACCAGCAGATTGGCCAGAACCGGCAGGGTTTGACGTCGCTCAACCACGCCCACCACTTGTTGCAGTGGCTTGAGCAGCGCTTCTCGTTGGATGCTGAATTGCATGGTTTGGCTTCCCCTATGACTGCTGTTCTATCTTTAAAAGAAGTTTAGTAGTGGTTGTTGGCTTTGTGGATAACAAAATTTCACCATAAAACCATTAAAAATCAATATCTTGAGCATAAAACAGCTTGTGCTTGAACGGATGCTTTGCCGGTGGGTGGTTTGTGGATAACTGTAACCGGCATTTCATCCCCGCGTTATCCACAGCTTCAAACCCGGCTTATCCCTGATTTTCGCACTATAGCGCCGGGGTTTTCTTCAACCGGTCAGCGTGCGGATCAATTGTTCCCAATCCTGGCGCATCCGTGCGTCTGTTTCGATGAACTTGCGTATCGTCTTGCACGCATGCATCACCGTGGTGTGGTCGCGCCCGCCAAACGCCTCGCCAATCTCCGGCAGGCTGTGCTCGGTCAGTTCCTTGGACAAGGTCATCGCGATCTGACGTGGTCGCGCCAGTGAACGGACACGGCGCTTGGACAGCAGATCCTGCAGGCGCACGTTGAAGTATTCGGCGGTGATCTTCTGGATGTTCGGGATGGTGACCGCTTGCGCATGCGTTGCCAGCAGGTCACGCAGGGTTTCCTCGGCGAAGTCGGTGGTGATCGGCTTGCCGTAGAAATTAGCTCGTGCCGCCAGGGTATTCAGCGCGCCTTCCAGGTCGCGCACGTTGGAGCGGATGCGCTTGGCCAGCAGCATCGCCACGTTTTCGTCCACCGCCACGCCCTTTTCCAGCGCCTTGGACAGCAGGATGGCGGCACGCGTCTCGAAATCCGGTGGCTCGATCGCCACGCTCAGGCCCCAACCCAGGCGGGACTTCAACCGCGGTTCGAGCTTGTCCACTTCCTTCGGGTAGCGGTCGCAGGTGAGGATGATCTGCTGCTTGGATTCGAACAAGGCATTGAAGGTATGGAAGAACTCTTCCTGGGTCGTGTCCTTGCCGGCGAAAAACTGGATGTCGTCGATCAACAACGCATCGACCGAGCGGAAACGCCGCTTGAACTCGTCCATGCTCTTGGCACGCAAGGCTTCGATCATCGAGCCGACAAATTGCTCCGAACGCAGGTACATCACCTTGCAGTGCGGATTGTGTTCCAGCATCAGGTTGCCGGCAGCATGCATCAAATGCGTCTTGCCCAGGCCGGTGCCGCCGTAAAGCAACAGCGGGTTGTAGGCCCGACCCGGGTTGGTTGCCACCTGCATGGCGGCGGCCTTGCCCAATTGGTTCGATTTGCCTTCCACGAAGGTTTCGAAGGTGTAGTGTGGGTCCAGATTGTGCTGGAACGACGGCGGCGCAGGCGCATCCACGGCCCGCGGGCGCGCCGTGGCGGGTGCTCTGGCCGTCGGCACCGATCGAGGTGCACTGGAGCCGACTTCCAGGCGCACCGGCCACGGTTTGCCCTGCAACTGCTGCAATACCGCTTCGATGTTCGCCAGGTAGCGTTCGCGCACGGTATCGAGGGTGTAGGAATTGGGTGCAAACAGTTGCAGGCCATCGGCATCGTCGCGCGCCTGCAACGGCATCAGCCACGTATGCAGGTCTTCGGCGCTCAAATCGCCTTCGAGGCGCTCAAGGCAGCGCCGCCACAGATCACTCATGAATAAAATCAGCCACGGCTCGGGGCGCTTGCGCGCCAGGGGAATCGCTAGTCTAACAGCAGCTTTCATCCCGCCACCGCCGATTTATCCACATTGCTGTCCACACCGCTATCCACAGGAAGGTAAAGGGTTGATTTGACAGCACAGCCAGAAACCGGACATACTCTCCAACCTTTTTATCCACATTCCCTTCGGAGTACGCCATGAAGCGGACCTTCCAACCCAGCAAGCTCAAGCGCGCCCGTACGCACGGTTTCCGTGCCCGCATGGCCACCGCCGACGGTCGCAAGATCATCAATGCCCGTCGTGCCAAGGGCCGCAAGCGCCTGATCCCGTAAACCGGTCGAGCGTCGTGTCCAGCGCCGATTTTCCGCGTGATGCGCGGTTACGTCGGCCTGCTGACTTTGCCGCCTTGCGGATCAACAGCGGACGCGCAGGCGGCCGCTGTTTTCATATGCGCTATCGCGGCAACGGGCTCGGCCATGCGCGGCTTGGTCTGGCGATTTCCAAGCGCGTGTCCAAGCGCGCGGTCGAACGAAACCGGATCAAACGACTGCTGCGCGAGTCGTTTCGCCGTGTTCGCCATCAACTTCCGGCAGTCGACCTGATGGTCATGGCGCGCGAACAGGCGGCCGGGGTACCCGGTTCCGAGTTGCTGCGCGAAATGGAAGGCCTGTGGAAAAAGCTGCTCGCCAGCAGCGCCGAAGTTGCCCAACCATTGAAGCGGGCCGACGACACCAGCACAATCGTGCGTTGACCTTTTCCTCATTTGCTCCCGCGGCGTGACACGTGTCGTGGCGTTACCCGGATCTGCTACGCGATGAATCAAACGCGCACCTTCCTCATGTTCGCCCTGCTGGCCGTGGCCTACTTCTTGTTTCTGGCTTGGGAGAAGGACTACGCACCGCCCCCGCCGGCGGCTGTCGCGGCAACCTCGTCCAGCACGGCCATGGCCTCGAGCGACGGCAGCGTACCCGGGGCGATTCCCGCCGAAGCCGGTTCGACCGCCGCGGCAAGCACGACGACCATGGCGGCGAGCGCTCCCGGCGCGGCTTCTGCGCCCGGTCAGCTGATCAGCGTGGATACGGACGTGCTGCACCTGCTGGTCGACAGTCGCGGTGGCAGCCTGGTACGGGCGGATCTGCTGGCCTATCCGAAGGCCGCGCCGACGCACAAGACGCCGAATCCGCCACCGACCGTGCTGCTGGACAACGACGCGACCCATTACTTCGTTGCGCAGAACGGCCTGGTCAGCAGCAGCGACACCGCCGCCGCTGATCAACCCAATCATCTGGCCCTGTTCCAGAGCGCGAAGACCACCTACAAGCTGGCCGATGGCCAGGACAAACTGGACGTGGAGCTGACCTGGCAGGACGCCGCCGGCCTCAAGGTCATCAAGACCTACCACTTCACTCGCGGCAGCTATGTCATCGGCCTCAGCCAGCGCATCGACAATGGCAGCAGCCAGCCGTGGCAGGGCAACGCCTATCGACAGCTGTTGCGGGTGGCGCCGCCCAAGCCGGGCAGCTGGCTGAGCAACTACGCCGACCCGGAGTCGCGCAGCTTCCAGGGCGCCGCCTGGTACAACGGCGAGAAATTCGAAAAGCTCGAATTCAAGAATTTCAGCGAGAAGAAGGACGCCCTCGACAGCCAGTTCAAGGGTGGCTGGGCCGCGATGCTGCGCTTGTACTTCGTCACCGCATGGATTCCGCCGGCGGACCAGACCGATCACTACGTCACCCAGACGGTCAACCCGGACAGCGCGCATCCGCGCTATCTGATCCGTGCCGTGGGACCCTCGCTGAGCGTGGCGCCGGGCCAGAGCCTCACCAGTCAGGCGCGGCTGTACCTGGGCCCGAACGTGCAGGGCAAGATGAGCGAGATTGCCCCGGGCCTCGACCTCACCATCGATTACGGCATGTTCAAGGTCATCGCGGTGCCGATGCACTGGATCCTGTCGCAATTCCATGCGGTTGCGAAGAACTGGGGCGTGGCAATCATCCTGCTGGTGCTGCTGATCAAGGGCCTCACCTGGAAGCTCACCGCGATGCAGTACCGCTCCAGCGCGCGCATGCGCAAGCTGGCGCCGCGTCTCCAGGCGCTGAAGGAGCGCTATGGCGACGACAAGCAGAAAATGCAGCAAGCCACGATGGAGCTGTACAAGAAGGAGAAGGTCAACCCGATGGGCGGTTGCCTGCCGGTGCTGATCACCATGCCGGTGTTCTACGGCCTGTACTTCGTGCTCGAGTACAGCCTGGAACTGCGTCACGCCGCGTTCCTGTGGATTCCCGACCTGAGCCACCCCGATCCGTTCTACATCCTGCCGGTGATCTATGCCGCCGTGATGCTGGGTACGCAGTGGTTGAACCCGGCGGCGGCGGGCATGGACCCGACCCAGGCCAAGATGATGAAGGTGATGCCGTTGCTGTTCACGGTGCTGTTCGCCTTCTTCCCCGCCGGCCTGTGTCTGTACTACGCGGTCAACGGACTGGTCGGTTTGGGCCAGCAATGGTGGGTCACCCATCACATCGACCGCGAGGCGCCGCTCACCAGCAGTTGATGCCGCTTTCGGAGCATCGACATTCCAGGCAGCCGCGACGGGTCACCGCCGCGGCTGCTTTCGTTTAGAGTCTCCCTGCCATGCCAGATCCAGTCGCGGAAACCATTGCTGCCATCGCCACCGCCCCGGGTGCGGCAGGCGTGGGTGTGGTGCGCCTGTCCGGCCCCGGCGTGCCGGCGATCGCCCAGATCCTGCTCGGCAAGGCTCCACGGCCGCGTCACGCCCACTTCGCAGTGTTCCGTGATGCGGCCGGAGAACGGATCGATCACGGCCTGCTGCTGCACTTCCCGGCGCCGGCCTCGTACACCGGCGAGCACGTGCTGGAGCTGCAGGGCCACGGCAGCGTGGTGCTGCTGGACAACCTGCTGCGTCGCGTATGCGAACTGGGCGCCCGGCTGGCCCGGCCGGGCGAGTTCACCGAGCGTGCCTTTCTCAACGGCAAACTGGATCTGGCTCAGGCCGAAGCCGTGGCCGACCTGATCGCGGCCCATTCGCAGGCCGGTGCACGCGCCGCACTGCAGTCACTGGAGGGCGTGTTTTCGCGCAAGGTCGAAGCCCTGCTGCAAGCGCTGATCATCCTGCGCGTGCACATCGAGGCGGCGATTGATTTCCCGGAAGAGGAAATCGACTTTCTCGCCGACCCGGCGATTGCCCGTCAGCTGGAAGCGGTACGCGAAACCCACGCCGGACTGTTGCGCGAGGCGCGGCGTGGCGTGCGTCTCAACGATGGTTTGCGGGTGGCGATCATCGGTCGACCCAACGCCGGCAAATCGAGCCTGCTCAATGCACTGGCCGGCAGCGATCGCGCCATCGTCACCGCCACCGCCGGCACTACCCGCGACGTGCTGCGCGAAAACCTCAGCCTCGACGGTATCGCACTGGAGCTGGCCGACACGGCCGGGATTCGCGATACCGAAGACGAAATCGAACGTGAAGGGGTACGTCGCGCGCATGGCGAACTGCAGCGTGCCGACGTCGCCCTGCTGGTCACCGACGCTGCCCATGTGCAGGATGACCTGACCCTGTTCGACCCTCTGCCGCCCGGCGTGGCCCGCGTGCTGTTGATCAACAAGATCGACCTCGACCACACGCCGGCGCATGCCGAACAACGCGGTGACTGCCATTGGCTGTGGGCCTCGGCGAAAACCGGTAGCGGGCTCGACAGCCTGCGCGAATACCTCAAGCAGCTGGCCGGTGCCGGCAGCGGCGAAGGCGCCTTCAGCGCCCGTCGTCGCCATGTGCTCGCCCTGCAGCAGGTGCAAACCCACCTCGACCACAGCGCCGGCGTGCTGGCTGCCAGCCGCGCCGGTGAACTCGCTGCCGAAGAGTTGCGTCAGGCCCAGCATGCGCTGGGCGAAATCACCGGCAGCTACACCAGTGATGACCTGCTCGGCGCGATCTTCGGTTCGTTCTGCATCGGTAAGTAGCGTGTTGTCCGCCGAAGTTCATGGTGTTCAGGAATTTCTTTATAAATGGCTTTAGATAGCCATTAATTTAGCTATTCATGTCCACGGATGTCTCTTGAAGACCTTGGAAAGCGCGTGTAGTTTGGGTCCACTGGCGGGTCACGACGATGGTTGTCCCACCAAGACCCCAATGGTGGACCCACGTGCCCAAATTTACAGCTACCTATCTAAGCGGCTTGAAGCCCAAAGCCAAGCGCTACGTCGTGACCGAAGGCAATGGCTTCTACATTGAAGTCATGCCCACGGGAGAGAAGTCATTTCGGTATCGGTACCGGCTCAACGGCAAGCGCGAAAAGGTGACCATTGGAAGCTACCCGTCGATGACGCTGAAGGTCGCGCATATCAAGCACGCGACCATGCTTGAAAAGGTCAATCTTGGGGAATCGCCTGCGCACTCGAAGCGAGAGGCACGGCTACAGGCTGCAGCTGGCCTCGATCCGCAAGATACATTTGGGTATCTGGCCGAAAAGTGGATTGAGCAAGTACTTAAGCCGGCGAACAAGAATTCTCGCCAAGATGAGATCTACGTCCGACGCGACATCATCCCGAAGATTGGCAGCAAGCTACCCCAAGCGATCAACACGCAGGATGTATGGAGCTGCGTCGAAGCCGTCAAAGCCCGAGGCCATGGGCAAGCAGCACGTCGTGTGCGAAGTGTGCTCAAGCGTGTCTTCGACTACGCGATGAGCCATGGCGTCACGCAAACCAACCCGGCCAGTGCGGTTAAACCGACTCATATCGCGGTGACAAAGACTCGGTCTCGCGCGCTGAGAGCCCAAGAAATTCTCAGCTGGCTCCACGCCATCGAGACGAGCAGCATTGCGAGGTCGACAAAGCTCGCCCTCAGATTTCTTCTGTTGGTTCCCGTTCGAAAGGGCGAGCTCATTTCAGCGAAGTGGCGCGACGTGGACTTCGGGGCGAACACATGGGATATCCCAGAGCACGCCAGCAAGAACGGAACTCCACTTCGCCACAAACTTCCTGCTCAAGCTATGGCAGTCCTACGCGAGCTGAAGCAGCTGGCCATGGATAGCCAATGGGTTCTTCCATCATCGCGTGGTCTTGGAAAAAATCACATTTCGAGTTCAACAATGAACACGGCAGTTCGAGGAATTACGGGGCTGCCGCAAGATGTCGTCATACATGATCTAAGGCGAACTGTCAGGACGTATCTCTCAGAACTTGGCGTGGCATCCAATGTTGCCGAGTTGTGCCTCAATCATCGCCCGTCCGGTGTGAGAGGTGTATACGACCGATCCGAGCTCATTGAGCAGCGATACGCAGCACTACAGAAATGGGAAAACTACGTCCAGACTTTGCTGCATGGAGAGGACGCCGACGCCAATGTTCCCAAGATTCCGGCGCAGTTTGGTGAGATGCTCCAGCAGGTTCAGGCAGACCCGGCGCTGAGGCGATATTTGCTGGGTGCGCTGCTTGATCAGTCCTAGTGCAGGTGTCCCTTTTTGCGCACAGCCTCTAGTTTTCCAATGATCTCGCGCTCGGTCACACACGAACAGGATTGGCTGGCACGTCTAAGCGATGCAATCGAAGATGAAGGCCCGAGAAAAAGATTCGCAATCTGGAATGACTGATTGAACTCCGCCTCTGGGTAAAGCAGTGCTTTCAAGGCCTCGGCGACCATTAGGGCTGCTGATGCTGTTGCCACAAAAGGAGCAGACGGGCGGAATCCTTGCTCAAACTCCAGACCAAGCTGGAGTTCGCTCTGCGCCTCCGTAATCGTTGCGCATATCGTTTTTCCCTCCGCCAGTTTTGCCGCAAGCCAAGGCCGCTTGTGTTCATCGGCACGCTCTACATCGGTGCTCGTAAGTGGCCTCCCAAGGTCTGCCATCAGGGAAGTTCTACTCAGTCCGGTAACTCGGGACTGAAGCTCCTTTTCGTCTGTCGACGGAAGGCTAAACGTACAGCGCAGACATGCGCCCTCTGGATGGTCGAGGCGGTGGGTTAGAACCCCCGCTCCGATTGCATTTATGCCGCCATCGACCAAGGTTGTTGGCCACAAGAGTTGTGTGTCGTGGCGCGCCTGAACGTCGTCAAGCCCGTTAAGAACAAGACCCACAGTCATCGACTTGACGGTAGTGCCGTGACGAGCAGTAGCCACGAATTTCTGCTCGCCGGAAACGTGAAGATCACTCTGCAGTTCTAGCCAGCTAGCAATGCATTCTGCCTTGGACGAATCAATCCAGTCGACACTGTCAAGTAGTGTACAAGTACCAAAATTTTCCTCACCGAAGGCTTGCTTATCTATTACGTGTAGCCGACCATTTAGTTTGAGCTGAGAGAGTAACAGCGCAACTCCGTTGCCGATCGCTCCTGCGCCGATGAGCAGCGTATCCGGGAGTGTGATGGCACTCGGCAGCTCTGGACCTACCGTGCTGGGTGAAGTTGTGAAGTCATAAAGTGAGAACTCCACCATTCTTATGGTCGGTACAATCTCGGGAGGGGCACCGTAGACACGCTTAAATGTCTCTGTCACCCCCAAGGATGCAGCCATAAGTGCGCCGACTGGATTTGCTTGCTCCATGTCCTTGGCCAGAATGTTTCCACTGGACGCGACACGGGCGACCCAGCCATTTGAATTGATAGTGGTCCAAGGAAGGTCTGGGCTTGAGTGGAAGCCGATGCTGAGAATGGCTGAAGCGTCATGAAGCCTAGCGTCCTCTTCTCGCCGAACTACCTCCAACTTACCTACCCTCCAAACAGTCTTGGCTACGCTAAGAACTTCCTGCTCGAAGCTACCTAGAGCATGCGGAAGAACTACGGTCAAATTGGCTGCTAGTCTTGGGAGCAACCTGAGGCAGTCTAAAAAACACCAGCGACCATTCTGTGTCGTTACAGCGTCTGAGTCACAAGTAAGCACTACCCTTCGGCGCGAGATCTCGTCGTGGTTTACAGCGTGGCCCAACAGGATTTCCGCTACGCCGTTCGGCCTGCTCGATGCCTTGCTATCGTGAATTGTCATTTCGACACCTCTAGCGATATACACGCTACCGGCGTTCGCGACATGTGCACGCGCCGCCTGACTTCCTCTGAATTTAGTCGCCTGTAGTGGCCCTGATCAAAGAGATGAACGCCACAATCACAGTGGTTGATAGCTGCCACCTGCGCATAGTGAGGACAAACTAAGGAAAGATAATTCTGGATGCGAATCCCGTAGGTCTTGTCGACGTCGGATAAGTCCAGCATCCGCGCTGGATGGGAGTGAATCTGACCTACAAGGTGGCTACCAACGCGTTCCACCAAATTGGTTAAGGCCTCCATAGCGGCCAGTGACACGCGCAGCTGCAACGGAGCATGGCGAATGCCGGCACCGACGATGGACACCATGTGTGTAACCTTGACGTCGTCTCCTGCCTGCTGACCTAACCAGAATGCAAGTCCCTCGTTGCCCAACGCGCCTTGGGGCCTCATCACATCCAACGACCTAGAGAGTAGATCAGATGGCAAGTACCACGCGATTTCGTTGGTCATGGGCCTCGTCCTTCGTATGTTTGATCTAGCGAAGACTGAATGTTTAGCAACGCGAAC
>DATMTH010000190.1:0-5709 GCA_035564915.1 Rhodanobacter sp. | reverse complement strand
GGGCCTTTTCATGTACAAATGCTCAGGGTCAGGCTATCGCCGACTTGCCTTCGTGCTTGTTGTAATAAGGCTTTTCGCCACCGGCATGGTCGGTCGCGTCACGCACCGCGGTAATTTCCGGTATGCGTTCGCGCAAGGTCTTCTCCACCCCTTGCTTGAGGGTGACGTCAACCATGCCGCAACCGTGGCAACCGCCGCCAAATTGCAGCACCACGGCACTGTCGGCATCGATCTCGAGCAGACTGACGCGACCGCCGTGCGAGGCCAGCTTCGGATTGATCTCGGCCTCGAGCACGTAACGCACGCGCTCGATCAGGCCGGCATCCACACCCGGTACGTCGCCCTTGATCTTCGGCGCGCGAATGTTGAGCTGGCCACCCGTGGCGTTCGGCTCGAAGTCGATGCTGGCCTGATCCAGCCAACTGGCACTGTCGCCGTCGATGTGGAACTCGAAGCCTGCGCACTCGATCGTCCATTCGCCGCCGGCAAGATCGGCAGGCTCGCAGAATTCCAGCTCGCAACTGGCAGCAGGGGTACCCGGCGAGGTGACGCGCAGGCGGATCCCGAGACCGTCGATGTCCTGCTGGGAAAGCAGCCTCAGGAAGTGCTGTTGTGCGCGTTCGGTAATGTCGATCATGCAGGCTCCATTATCGCTATCTGATGGCTGGTGCAGGCACCAGCGAAACAGAACCATTTTAGTCCTGTTTCGAGGAAAATATCCGGCTTTGACATTTGCACGCGCAACTTCGACGCTTCGCTACCGACTTTCAGCCCGCATGGAGATCAGCATGAATGCCAACGACCTGTCGACCCAGCATTGCCAGCCACGCAAGGGCAAGGAACACGCACTCGACGCGGCGCAAGTGGAGGAACTTCTGCAGCGGCTGCCAGGCTGGCAGTTGCATGATGGGAGCAAGGCCATCGTCAAGGATTTCAAGTTCAAGGACTTCCACCACACGCTCGGCTTCATCAATGCGGTCGGCTACATGGCCAACCACGAAGACCATCACCCGGATCTGGAAGCCGGCTACGATCATTGTCAGCTGTCGTGGTCGACCCACGACGTGGGCGGGCTGTCGCTGAACGATTTCATCTGCGCCGCCCGGGTCGAGGCCTTGCTGGCGCGTTGATCAGATATCGGTGCGTGATTTGTCACGGGTATAGACCAGCCGCTTGCCCTTGACCGCCAGTACATCGAGGAAAGTCTTCAGGTCGTCCGGCAGCGGCGTGGAAAAGCTGTAGGCGCGATCCTCCAGCTCGAAGCTCATGTGCGCGGCATGCAGGAACAAGCGATCAAGCCCCATCTCCTTGAAGCGCTTGTTCATTTCCTTGTCGCCGTATTTCGGGTCGCCTGCCAGTGGATGACCGATATGCGCCGCATGCACGCGGATCTGGTGGGTGCGGCCCGTGCCCAGAGTCGCCTGCATCAGGCGCGCACCGGGGTATTGCTCCATCTCGCGGAAGAAGGTCAGCGAGGGTTTGCCGCTATCGGCCACCCGCACCATTCGCTCGCCACCCTGCAGCACGGATTTCAGCAGGGGTGCGTTGACATCGAACTTGGCCTTGGATGGGTGGCCGAGCATCAGGCACAGATACTGTTTGGTCACCCTGCCCTCGCGAATTTCCGCCTGCAGCCCGGTCAGGCCGGCGCGGGTCTTGGCAAACACCAGCACGCCGCTGGTGTCGCGATCGAGCCGATGCACCAATTCCAGGTGCTCCTGCGGCCGCGCCGCGCGCAGCAGTTCGATCGCGCCGTGACTGACGCCGCTGCCACCGTGACTGGCCACGCCGGAGGGCTTGTCGATCACCAGGAAGTGCTTGTCTTCGAAGATGATCGCCTCGGCAACCGAGCTCACCAGGCCGCTGGCAGGTGCTCGGCCTTCCGGACGCTCGGCGACCCGCACCGGCGGGATGCGCAGCGTATCACCATCGGCGAGACGCGTGTCCGGCTTGGCCCGCTTGCCGTTCACCCGCACCTGCCCGGTACGCAAGAGCCGATAGATCATGCTCTTGGGTACGCCCTTGAGCAGGGTCATCAACGCGTTGTCGATGCGCTGGCCGTCCCGCTCCGGGCCGATCGCGACTTGACGTACACCCTGAGGTGCGTCGGGGGAAGTTACCGTCTGCATTGAAAAAAACCTGATGAAATAGGATACTCGGCGGGCGCTGGTTTCTGCCCGTCCATGTCTGGATCGGGTGGAAGGCCCGCCCGTGACGTCGGCGAGGATTGCACTGGTTGCCCTGGGTGACCGGCCGCGACTCCCTTTCATCGTAACGGTTTGGGCTGCTGTTTGTCCGATACCCATGGTATCGAGGCAGCAGGCGCGACTGACCGAATCATCCCCGACACCGGTAACGGTGCCGTTTTTTTGCCGCTTAACTGCAGCGGCGCGGGTTCCGGCAGGCCGCCATTGTGGCGCCACCGAGGCTCGCGACGCGTAGCCAAGCCGAGGATTACCACCATGAAGCGTATGTTGATCAACGCGACTCAGCGTGAAGAGTTGCGTGTGGCCATTGTCGATGGCCAGAACCTGTATGACCTGGACATCGAAATCCCCTCGCGGGAACAGAAGAAGTCCAATATCTACAAGGGCCGAATCACCCGTGTCGAGGCTTCACTGGAAGCCTGCTTCGTCGAATACGGCGCCGAGCGTCACGGCTTCCTGCCGCTGAAGGAAATCTCCCGCGAGTACTTCACGCCGGGCCTGGATCATCACAAATCGAGCATCCGCGAACTGGTCAAGGAAGGCCAGGAAGTGGTCGTGCAGGTGGAAAAGGAAGAGCGCGGCAACAAGGGTGCCGCCCTCACCACCTTCATCAGCCTGGCCGGTCGCTACATGGTGCTGATGCCGAACAACCCGAAGGCCGGTGGTGTCTCGCGCCGGATCGAGGGTGAGGACCGCCAGGCGCTGAAAGAGGCCCTGGATCACGTTACCGTACCCGACGATGTCGGCCTGATCGTGCGCACTGCCGGCCTCGGCCGTGACGCCGAAGAGTTGCAGTGGGATCTGGATTACCTGCTGACCCTGTGGAAATCGATCTCCGAGGCGGCCGGCAAGCAGAAGGCCCCGTTCCTGATCTACCAGGAATCGAAACTGTTCATCCGTGCCCTGCGCGACTACCTGCGCAGCGACATCGGCGAGATCCTGATCGACGACGAGCCGCTGTACAACGACGCCCGCGAATTCATGCAACAGGTGATGCCGAACGCGCTGCGCAAGCTCAAGCTGTACCAGGACGACACCCCGCTGTTCACCCGCTACCAGATCGAAACGCAGATCGAGAGCGCGTTCGATCGTCAGGTACGCCTGCCCTCGGGCGGCTCCATCGTGATCGACCAGACCGAAGCGCTGACCGCCATCGACGTCAACTCGTCGAAGGCCACCAAGGGCAGCGACATCGAGGAAACCGCATTCAACACCAACTGCGAAGCCGCAGTGGAAGTGGCGCGTCAGGCGCGCATCCGCGATGCCGGCGGGCTGATCGTGATCGACTTCATCGACATGGACAGCCCGCGCCACCAGCGCGAAGTGGAAGATCGCCTCAAGGAAGCACTGAAGCTCGACCGCGCCCGCGTGCAGATCGGCCGCATCTCGCGCTTCGGCCTGCTTGAAATGTCGCGCCAGCGCCTGCGTCCCAGCCTCGGCGAGGCGACCCAGATCACCTGCCCGCGTTGCGAAGGCCACGGCCACATCCGCGGCGTGGAATCGCTGTCGCTGTCGACCCTGCGCCTGATCGAAGAACACGCAATGAAGGACAACACCGGCCAGGTGCTGGTGCAGGCTCCGTCCAGCGTGGTCAACTTCCTGCTCAACGAGAAGCGCGCCAGCGTGGTCGAGATCGAACTGCGCCACAAGGTGCACGTGATGATCGTTGCGGACGAAAAGCTGCAGACACCGCACATCCAGATCCAGCGCATCCGCGAAGCGGACATGGGCGAGCACAGCAAGCCCAGCTACGAAATGCTGACGGCAGTGGAAACCACGGAACTGCCCAAGATGGGTCAGGCTCTGGGCAGCAGCGAGCAACCTGCAGTAAGCGGTATCGTGCCCGGCCCACCTGCGCCGGTGCGCGAGGAAACAGTCGCTGCCGCCGCACCGGTACAAGCCGCGCGTCGTCAGGCAGCCGCGTCACGCCCTGCCCCGACCGCACCTCCGTCCGGCGGCATTCTGGCGCGCCTGTTCGGCTGGCTGCGCAGTGCCGAAGCGGCAACTCCGGCACCGACCCCCGACCGTGCCAGCAGCAATGACAATCGCAACCGTCGTGATGAGCGCAGCCGTGACGAGCGTGGCAATCGTGGCGGCAGCACGAACGCCTCGTCCACGCGTCAGCCACGTCGCGATGCCCCGACGCAGGCCTCGCCGAAATCCGGTGCACAACAACAGGCACGCAGCAATCGTCAGCGCAACAACGAGGCACAGACGCGCCAACCGGCACAGGCGCAGACGCAAACCGCACGGGCCGAGCGCCAGCCCAAGCCCGCGGCGACCGAAAACGCCACGCGTGCCGAACGCAAGCCGCAACCGCCGAAATCCGAGCGCCAGCCGCGCGGCGAACAACCTGTTGCAGCAGTGCCGAGTGATGCCGCCAAGGAAGCCGCACTGGCCGCTGTGCCGCTGGCAGCATCACCCACCCCGCCGGATGCTGGCGATGCTGCCGATACCGATGGCAGCCAGTCGCGTCGTCGCCGTGGGCGTCGTGGTGGTCGCCGTCGCCGCCGTCATGACGAGACGGGCGGCAATGCGCAGACGCCCGATGCCAGCCAGGTTCAGGCGCTGGACGATGAAGATCGCGACGATGCAGCCAATGCGCCGGTCGCTGCCAGGCCAGCGCCCCGCAATGAATCCACGGCAGCGCCTGCCCCTGCGGTTGCGTCCGTCACCGGTGTTTCAGCCGGCGGGCACGACAACAAGCCGGCAGCGATGCCGGCAGCGGCTGTACGCTCGACCAGCGACGGCGTTGCAGGTGAGCCGTCAACCAGCGCCAAGCCGGCCGAGCCGGCAAGATCCGCCGTGAGCACGGAGGCAACCGCCGACACGCCGAGCCCGGCGCCAGCCAGCTTCAAGCTGCCTGCTTTGCCGCCCATCCCTGAGTCGGCATCAACTCCGGTCAGCCACACCCAGGCCACCGACGTCAACAAGGTTGATGCTGCCGCAGCGGCTCCAGCTCCAGCTCCAGCTCCAGCTCCAGCTCCAGCTCCAGCTCCAGCTCCAGCTCCAGCTCCAGCTCCAGCTCCAGCTCCAGCTCCGGCTCCGGCTCCAGCCCCAGCCGCTCAGCCGGTTGCGACCACCACAGCGGTTACACACGCCGAGGTGACGGCGAAGCCAGCTCCCGCAGCAGCAGAGACACACGCTGCCACCGTGCGGACGGCTGTTCAGGCCCCGACGCCACTGGTATCGGCGACGAACCCATCACCGGCAAAACCTGCTGTCGATATCGCGCCGGTGACTGCGATTCCTGCCGCAACCCCCGCTTCGCCCCCTGTGGTCACGGCGCCAGCGTCCGAGAAACCGACGGCAGTTGCTCCCGCAGTTTCGCTGCCGCAACCCCAGCAAGGGGACCTGCTGTCGTCGACCGCACCTGCTCGCCCCGGGGTGACCCTCCCGCAGCCAGTCAAGCCAGCGGACTCCTCTGGCTCTGGCGAGAAGTCACCTGACGACGGCTCGACAGGCTAGCTCGGAGAATCACTGCTCCACCCATGAAAAAGCC
>DATMTH010000189.1:0-3013 GCA_035564915.1 Rhodanobacter sp. | reverse complement strand
CAATTGAACAACGCAGGGCGGCCCACGGGCCGCCGAAATCTTCACATCAGGGCGCGGGGGACGCGTCCACTTTGTTTTTCAAAAAGGAGCTACAAATGAAAAAGCGAGTTATCCGACTGGCAACGGCCATTTCCCTGGCATTGGTTGCAACCGCTGCGATGGCCTCCGGCCAGGACGCCAACGTCACCCGTGCCACGCTCGACAACGGCATGCGCGTGGTGATTGTGCGCGACACGCTGGCACCAGTGGTGGCGACCGAGATGAATTACCTGGCCGGATCGAACGAGGTGCCAAAGGGTTTTCCGGGTACGGCGCATGCGGTCGAACACATGATGTTTCGCGGCAGCCCAGGGCTGAGCAAGGATCAACTGGCGGCCATCGCGGCGAACATGGGTGGCGCGTTCGATGCAGATACCACGCAAGGCGTGACCCAGTATTATTTTGTGGCACCGACGCAGGATCTGGACGTGGCGCTGCATGTGCAGAGCTTGCGCATGCGCGGCGTGGACATGGACCAGGCGGCCTGGGTGAAGGAGCGCGGCGCGATCGAGCAGGAGGTGTCGCGTGACATGTCCAGCCCGATGTACAAATTCCAGAGTCAGCTGATGGCGCAGATGTTCGACGGTACACCGTATGCGAACACCGGACTGGGCACGCGCGCCTCGTTCGACAAGACCACGGCAGCGATGCTCAAGCAGTTCCATGACAGCTGGTATGCGCCCAACAACGCGATTCTGGTGATCGCTGGCGATGTTGATCCGGTCGCCACGCTGGCCAGGGTGAAGCACGAGTTTGGCGACATCGCACGCAAGAGCTTGCCGGTGCGACCGGCGTTCAATTTCAAGCCGGTGCAGGCGAAGGCGATCAAGCTGCCAACCGACAGTCCTTACGGTGTGGTGGCCATCGCCTATCGTACGGTGGGCTTGCGTTCCAGCGATTACGCCACGGCGCTGGTGCTGCGCGAGGCACTGGGCTCGCAGCGTGCGGCACTGGCCGGCATGCGTTTCGATGGCACGGCCTTGTACGGCGGTTTTGCCGGTGAAGCCTTGCCGCACGCAGGCTTTGATTATGCGTTGGCAGCTTTCCCCAAGGGCGGCGATCCACAGCCGATTCTCAAACGCATGCAGGGCATTCTTGCCGAGGCAGCCGCCAAGGGCATCGACCCGGCACTGGTCGATGCGGCCAAGCGCAAGGCGATCGCCTCGCTGGAATTCAGCAAGAACTCAGTCGACGGCCTGGCCAATACGTGGTCGGCTGCGCTGTCGATGCAGGGACTGGAATCGCCCGATGCGATGAAGCAAGCGATCCAGGCGGTGACGCCCGCTGCGGTGAATGCGCTGGCCAAGACGACCTTTGATCCGGCGCATGCGGTGACCGCGATCCTGACTCCCGAAAGCTCGGGCAAGCCGGTGGCCGGCAAGGGCTTTGGTGGTGCCGAGAGTTTCGCCTCCAGCCCGGACAAGCCGGTGACCTTGCCGGCGTGGGCATCGCAGGCCTTCGCCAAACTCGAGGTGCCGCATTCCAGTCTCAAGCCGGTGTCTTATACCTTGGCCAACGGCCTGCACGTGATCGTGCAGCCGGAGACCATCAGTGACACGGTGACGGTGTTCGGCAAGATCAAGACCAACCAGGATTTGCAGGCGGCGAAGGGCGAAGAGGGCGTCGCCGAGGTGCTCGGCGGTCTGTTCCCGTTTGGCACCACCGACATGAACCGGCTGCAGTTCCAGCAGGCGCTCGATCAGATCAGCGCTAAGACGAGCGCGGGTACGAGTTTCTCGCTGGCGGTCCCTGCGGAGCATTTTGCCGAAGGCATCAAGCTGTTGGCCGACAATGAATTGCATCCGGCGCTGCCGGTGCGTGCGTTCGCCGTCGTGCAGCACCAGCTCGCTGGTGCGCTAGCC
The DNA here is from genome assembly GCA_035564915.1 of Rhodanobacter sp. Taxonomy (GTDB): domain Bacteria; phylum Pseudomonadota; class Gammaproteobacteria; order Xanthomonadales; family Rhodanobacteraceae; genus Rhodanobacter. The sequence continues at coordinate 1,112 of DATMTH010000189.1, read as the reverse complement.
GGGCAGTTGCAGTCGCCTGCGTTCCTCACCGAGTTGGGCCTGGGCAAGGCGCTGCTTCCTGCAAACGATCCTCAGCTGCGCCATGCCACGCCGAACAACGTGATGGGGTTGAGCCTGGACAAGGTGAAGCAGTACTACGCGCAAACCTTTCGTCCCGACATGACCACCATCGTCATCGTCGGCAAGGTCGATCCGGCGCAGGCGAAGCAGGTGGTAGAGCAGGCCTTCGGCAGTTGGAAGGCTGAGGGCACCAAGCCGAATGTGGATTATGCGGCCGTGCCGGCGAACCAGCCAGGCCAGCTTAATGTGCCCGACAGCAGCGCCAGGCAGGACAGCGTGAAGATGGCGCAGACCATCGACGTTACCCGCAATGATCCGGTTCGCTACGCGCTGAACCTGGGCAACGAGGTGCTGGGCGGCGGCTTCTACGCGTCGCGTCTGTACCACGATCTGCGCGACAAGCGTGGTCTGGTCTACAACGTCAGCACCCACTTCGATCTGGATACACATCGTGGCACTTATACCGTGTCGTTCGGTGCCGATCCGGACAAGGTCGCGGCGGCCAGTGCCATCGTGCGGCAGGATCTGAAGCAGATGCAGCAGGCCCCGGTGACCGAGACCGAACTGAAGCGCGCCAAGGGCATCTTGCTGCGCCAGATCCCGCTGGGCGAATCGAGCTTTGGTGCGATCGGTGGTCAGTTGCTCACGCTGTCGGTCGAAGGCAAGCCACTGGATGCGATGACCATCGCCGGCCAGCACTACCTCAAACTCACCGCCAAGGACGTGCAGCATGCGTATGCCAGGCACATCCGCCCGGATGGGTTTGTCACGGCGGTGAAAGGGCCGGCGCCGAAGGGCTGAGTATGAGCCGGGTTGTGCGGCATCGCCGTGCAACCCGGTGTCAGGGGCGGCCCCATCCGATCCTGATGATTGATTTCAGCAAGTGTGCGAGCCCCTGCATTCAAGGATATTTTCACGACATGTCGAAGTTGGCGGCTTTCTGGATAGCCTGGAAATCCATGCCGGGTCGCCTGTCGCCGCGGCAAAAACTGCTGGCCGGCTTGCGCGGCCAATGGGGGCAGCCGGGTACGTCCATGGCCTGGCGTGCGAGC
>DATMTH010000188.1:0-14713 GCA_035564915.1 Rhodanobacter sp. | reverse complement strand
GCCTGCTATTCGAATACAACGCGAAAGACCCGGAAGATCAGGCCGGCATCCAGGCTGCCGGCATTTCATTTGACACTTCCGGCACCTATGAAATATGGAATCACGATGCCGAAGGAAAGCTGAGAAAGGCCACCAACCAGGTCGATCAGAAGCATGGCGGCGGAATTTCCCTGGGCCGGCAAGAAGACAAGGTTGTCCGGATGAAAAATGGCTTCGCCATAGACTACGATCAATCAAAAGATACCGCTTCCACTGACGCCGAAGGCGTGAGGCATGCGTTCAAGTCAAGGAAGCGCTACCACGCGGAACTTGTCTGGGTTGGAAATCATTGAATGATCGCTGCAGGATAAAGCACCCGTTTTCCAGCCGTCCGGACTTCCGTACGCTGCCACACGTTCCTGATATCCCTTGCAACCGCGGCGCACAGCGCAGCTGAATCCGCCGAAACCCGAACCTGGCCTGGACACGGCCACATCGAAGGATGGTCATGGCCGGTGCCGGCTTTGCACGCCGGCGCATGCAAACCGTGCACCTGCACTCCCTACTCCCCCCGCAACCAGCGCGCCGCGTCGATGGCGTAATAGGTGAGAATCGCATCCGCCCCCGCCCGCTTCATCGCGGCAAGCGATTCCAGCACCACGGCCTTCTCGTCCAGCCACCCGTGCTGCGATGCGGCCTTGAGCATCGCGTATTCGCCACTGACCTGGTACACGAAGGTGGGCACGCCAAAGCTGTCTTTCGCCCGGCGCACGATATCCAGATACGGCAGGCCCGGCTTCACCATCACCGCATCGGCGCCTTCACTGATATCCAGCTCGATTTCGCGCAGCGCCTCGTCGGAATTGCCGACATCCATCTGATAGGTGTGCTTGTTGCCCTTGCCGAGGCTGGCCGACGAACCGACCGCATCGCGGAACGGACCGTAGAACGCGGAGGCGTATTTCGCCGAGTAGGCAAGAATGCGCGTGTGAATATGGCCAGCTGCCTCCAGCGCGTCACGGATGCTGCCGATGCGGCCGTCCATCATGTCCGACGGCGCCACGAAATCCATCCCGGCGTCGGCCTGGGCCAGCGACATCCTGATCAGCGCCTCGACGGTGGGTTCGTTCATCACGTAGCCGGTGTCGTCGATCAAGCCGTCCTGGCCATGGGTGGTGTACGGGTCGAGTGCGACATCGCCGACCAGGCCCAGATCGGGATGCACCGCCTTCAGCGCGCGCGCCGCCCGATGCATGAGGTTGTCGGGATTCCATGCCTCGGCGGCATCCTCGCTTTTCACGTCGGCGCCGGGCGATGGAAACAGGGCCAGTGCCGGGATACCCAGCCGCACGCATTCGCCGGCCAGCTTCAGCAACTCGTCGATCGACAACCGGTCCACCCCGGGCATCGACGGCACCGGCTCGCGCCGACCCTCACCTTCGATCACGAAGGCGACCATGATCAGGTCGCTGACAAGCAAGGTGTTCTCGCGCATCAGTGCGCGGGAAAAGGCGTCGCGACGCATGCGTCGCATGCGGATGGCGGGAAAGCTCATGACAGGATCTCGTGGGACGATGTGCAGCCATTTTACGCTGCCGCGCACCGTCACCGGCGCTGCCGGGCACTTTGCCGCGGCTCGATAACGGGTGACGCAGCGGCCACCATGGCACATTCCCTGACGTACGGTAGGCAAAACCACTGGACTAACCGTCGTTACGCCGGCACGCTTGCAGCTTCACGTCGTCAGGAAGTTACATGAGCCAGCCCAGCAGCGCCCCCACCCTGCTCGTCGATCTCGGCGGCACCAATGTCCGCTTCGGTGTCGCCGACACTTCGCGCAGCCGCCCGCTGCTGGCCGAGAGCATCCGCCGCTACCGCGTGGCCGAGCATGACTCGCTGGTGTCGACCGCAAAACATTACCTGGCCGACACCGGGCTCGAAGTGAAGCGCGCCATCATCGCCGCCGCCGGACGCATCGACGATGGCGAGACGGTCAAGGTCACCAATAATCCCTGGGCCATTTCAGCGCGGCAAACCGCCAGCGCACTCAGCCTGGATCACGTACAACTGGTCAATGACTTTGCCGCGCAAAGCATGGCGGTGACCCTGCTGTACGGTGATGACCTGGTCGATGTGGGCGACGTGGCACGCCCGGTGATCGGCGCCGAAGACGAACAGACATTCGCCATCGTCGGGCCGGGTACCGGTCTGGGGGTGGGCGGCTTGCTGGTGCGGCAGGGCCATTGCAGCGTGCTGCAGACCGAAGGCGGCCATGCAGGGTTTGCTGCGCACTCGCCGGAAGACATCGGCATCCTCGATTATCTCAACCACAAGTACGGCCGCGTCTCCAACGAGCGACTGATTTGTGGCCAGGGCCTGGTAAACCTGTACGACGCGATCTGCCACATGGTCGGAGCCAGGGCCGACGACCTGAAACCGGAAGACATCACCGCACGCGCGAAGGACGACAGCTGCCCGCTGTGCACGCGCACGGTGGAGACTTTCGCGGGCATCTTCGGCAGCGTGGCCGGCGACCTGGTACTTACCCTGGGTGCATGGGATGGCGTCTACCTCACCGGCGGACTGATCCCGATCCTGCTGCCTTGGCTGGAACGCGGTCGCTTCCGCGAACGCTTCGAAGCCAAGGGCCGCTTTCGCGACATCATGGAAAAGGTGCCGACCCAGGCGATCATGAATCCGGAGCCGGGCCTGCTCGGCGCAGCCGCGCTGGCGGTACTGGAGTCGGGGCGGCCCTTGCTCAACCGCGGCTGATTAGCATCATCGACAAGCAGCGCCTTCGTCATTCATGGTGCTTGCGGCAACACCTCTCGCCAGCCATTCGGAAACGCCCATGCCACGCCGCGACACCGCGTTCCTGTTCGATCTCGACGGCACCCTGATCGACAGCGTGTATCAGCACGTGCTGGCGTGGAAGGAGGCGCTGGATAGCGAGGGCGTGGACATTTCGGTGTGGCGCATCCATCGCCGGGTCGGCATGAGTGGCGGGTTGTTCGTCAACATGCTGTTGCGCGAAACCGGGCTGGAGATCACCGAAGCGCGCCTGGCACGCCTGCGCGACCGCCATGCGGAAGCCTTCAATCGCCAGCACGCACTCGGTTCGGTGCGGCCATTGCCCGGTGCACGCGAGTTGCTGGACCATCTCACGGCGCAGCAGATTCCGTGGGCGATCGCCACCAGTGGCCGGATGGAAACCGCGCAACACAATCTGTCGGCGCTCGGCGTGGACCCGGCGAAAATACCGGTGGTGACACGCGACCAGGTGCGTCACGCCAAACCCGACCCGGACTTGTTCATCGCGGCCGCTGAACGCCTGGGCATGGATATCCATCGGTCGCTGGTGATCGGCGACAGCGTGTGGGACATGCTCGCGGCACAACGCGCCCGCGCCCTTGGCGTGGGCCTCCTCTGCGGCGGCTACGGCCAGGCCGAACTGCAACAGTCCGGGGCATTTCGCGTCTACGAGGATCCGGCCGACCTGCTGCGGCATATCGACGAGATCGCTGCGCGCGATTGATGAATGCGCAGCGCAGCTGAATCGCACCGCTCCGGCTCATGAAAATTTAATCCCCCGCCACCAGGCTGGCAGTAGGCTCCTTGACCATCCGTCCATGGAGCCTGCCATGCGCCGATTCATCGCCATCTTTCCGCTCGCCTTGCTGCTTGGGGCATGCTCGCCGACACCCACCCCGTCAGCCACGGGTCAGAACGTGCCGGCCAACACCGCGCTCGGCTCGGCGGCCTGGTACACATGGGTCGATCAGCAACTGGGCATCAGCAACGATGGCCACGGGCCCGATCCCGGCTCCGAGGAATGGAACCAGACGGTGCAGCGCAAGCTCGGTGAAGAGGCGCCACAATCCAAGCCGGGGTCACCACAGTGGCAGCAATCGGTCGACGCCCTGCTGCGCACGCGCTTGCCGCCAGCGTCCTGAGCAGGGTTACTCGTCGCGAATCGCCGCGATCGGGTCGAGCGCCGCCGCCTGGCGTGCCGGGTAGATGCTGAAGGCAAGACCAATCAGGGTGCATGCCAATACCGAGGCAATCACGCCCACGGGCGCCCATGCCACCTGCCAGCCGGCAAACGCGGCGATGGCATAAGCCAGTATGGCGCCGAACAACAGGCCGATCAGCGCACCCGATGCACAGATCACCAGCGCCTCGCGCAAAAAGCGCTGCACGATATCCTGCCGGCGTGCACCGATCGCCCGCAGCAGACCGATCTCGCGGCGACGTTCGAGCACGTTGGCGAGCATGATGTTCATGATGCCGATGCCGCCGACCAGCAGGCTCACTCCCGCGATCGAGCCCATCACCACGCTGAAGATGCGCTGGGTCTTCTGGTTCTGCTGATACAGCTGTTGCGGCACGATCAGGCGGTAGTCGCCGACGCCGGCATGACGCTGGTCGAGCAACTCGGAAAGCACGCGCGCGCCAGTGGCCAGGCTGTCGGGATTCTTCAATCGCAGCAGGAAGCGACTGACTTCATCCGCCATCGGCTCGAAGCGAAAACGCGCCAGCGCGCTGGACAGGGGCACGAACACGGTATTGCTGTCCGAACCCAGGGCCACGCCCTCGAACTTGTTCTGGCCCAGGTCGCGATCGGCCAGTACACCCACCACACGCAACCACACCTGGTTGACCTTGAACAACCGCCCCAACGGCTTGCCATCGGGGAAGAGGTCATGTGCCGCCTGATGACCTAGCACGGCAACCGCGGCGAGACTGCTGTCATCGGCAGCATTCAAGGCACGTCCCTGCGCCAGGTTCAGCGAAGCCAGCTGGAAATACTCCGGACTGATGCCCTCGACCTGGGCATCGGCATGACCGCTGTCGCTGAACACACCCAGGGGCTTGACCCGCTTCTCGGCTGCATAGCGTTCCGCCGACGGCACCACTTCCAGTGCAGCACGCGCATCAGCCACGGTGAGGCCCACGCTGCGCGCACGCGCCTCCTTCAGCGCATCGCCATCCTGGCTCTTCGCCTCAACGATCAGATTGTGCAGACCGAGACTGTCGACCAGTTTCAATGCCTCGCGTCGACTGCCTTCACCGACGCCTTGCATGGCGACGATGGCACCGACACCGAAAATCATCCCGAGCAGGGTCAGCAAGGTACGCAGCTTGCGCCGCGACAATTCCTCGACCGCTTCACGCCACAGTGCAGAAATCATTTCGCCTCCGTGGCGTTGCCCGTCGCCAGCAGCACGCGGTCGCCGGCGTGCAACCCGGCCAGCACCTGGCTGCGGGTCGCGCCACGCACGCCAAGGGTGAGCTTGCGCGTGATCGCCTTGCCATCGACGAGAAGCTGCACGGTGCTGGCACCGTCGGCATCGGAACCGAGTGCCAGGTTTGGCACGCTGTAGCCCTTGTCCACCTGCAGCAGGATGATCTTTCCGACGAATCGTTGACCGGGAATCCAGCCATGGCGCCGTGCCGTATCTGACGAAAGGGCGACCTTCATGGCCAGATATTTCACCGGATTGGTCCGGCTTTTCGGCTGCGCCGCCGAAGCGATCCAGCTGATGCGGGCCGTCACCGTTTGCGTCGGCGCGCCCCAGCGATGCAGTTCGACCTTGTCACCGACCTGGATGCCTTGCGCCTCGATCTGCGGCACGCTCAAGCGCACCTCCAGCGCACTCAGGTCGGGCAGCGTGGCAAACGGATTGCCGGCAAACAGGTTGCTGCCCACGTGCGGGGTCTGACCCGTCCAGTCTTCACCCATCACCAGCACACCGGCATGGGGCGCGCGCAGCTCCAGCGCGGCCAGGTCGGCCTGCTTTTGTGCGGCCACGGTGTCGAAACTGTGTCGCTGGGCATCCAGCACGGCCAGCTCGGCGTTGCCGCTGGCGCTGGATTGATCTTCGCGCGCGTGCAGGATGTGCTGGCGCACGCCCAGGTAGTGCACGTCCTGCACGGCGTCGAGGATGTCGTTGCGCGCCATCGCTTCCAGCGGCGCGTTTGCGTAGCGTTCGGCGATGGCATATTGCACGGCGACCTCGGTCAGGTCCACGCCGAGCTGACCGCGCTTGTTGGCCAGTTCGGCCTGCTTGGTCGCGCGCGCCAATGTGTTGCGCTGCAGGTCGATCCGCGCCTGCGCGAGATCCTGCTTGCTCTGCTGCGCCGAGAAGCGCGCGACCAATTCGCCTTTCCTGACGATGCTGCCGTCAGGCACCATCCAGTTGAGCTGGCGCAAGGTGAATTGCGAACCGGGCACCAACAAGGGGGTTGGCTTGCTCGATTGCAAGTCACCCTCGCCCTGCACGCTGAACTCCAGCGGTGCGGCACGCATCTGCTCCAGCACGACATGATCGGCCGCGGCACGATGTCCACAACCTGCCAGCACCGGCAGCAGCAACCACATCCAGGGACGACTCATCGGGAAGTCTCCGGCGCAACCGGAATGATGACTTGCACCGACTGACCCGGCTTGAGTTTCAACTTGACCGGATCCAGCTGCACGACAAGGTCAACCACCGGCACCGGCTCGACCCGCGATTTGCTGTGCACCGTGCTTCCCACCTCGGCAATGCGGCCGCCGATGCGGCGATCCCCGCCACCGGCAAGCACCACTTCCACCGGTTGCTTCACGTGCACCCGCCTGAGGTCACGTTCGGGCAACGCGGCACGCACGGCCAGGGTAGACATATCCGGCATCTGCGCCACCGACTGGCCAAGCCATATTTGTGAACCGGTATCGATCTTGCCGCCGCTCCAGTTGTCCTGGTGCAACACGATGCCATCGCGCGGGGCGGTGACGGTGAGCGACGCCAGCCCGGCCTTCAGGGTTTTCACTTCCGCATCAAGCTCGCTGACATCCGCATCGGCCATGTGCTGTTCAGCCGCCCGCTCTTCTCGTCCAATCTGCTCGCGCTGCCTGGTCAACACCAGCACGCGCTCGGCCTTGGTCCGTGCAATCACCAGCTTCTGATAATCCACGCCGGCCATGTATTCCTTCGGCTGCGCCGCCTTGCGCCGTGCCTTGTCCATCTCGGCCTGGGCCTTCGCCGTAGCCAATGCGGCGTCGCGCACACGATCGGCCAGATCCAGCCGCAATTGTTCCTGGGTGCGTTGTTTCTCGGTCAGCTCGCCTTGCTTGGCGGTGAGGTTCTTGACCACGGTGCTGGCATCGAACACCGCGACCATGTCGCCTCTCTTCACCTGCGCGCCATCACCCGCCATCTGGGTCACGGTCATCTGCCACAAGCCTTCCACCGATGGCGGCGAGATCGCCAGACTGCTCTGTGCGTAGACTTCACCATCGATCTGCACTGGCGCCTCGGACGATGATTCCGGCGCCGCCGCGTGACCACCCGGATCGGCGAGTTCGGTATCCAGCCGCACACTCATGCCCGGCAGCAGTGGCAGGGTCATGGTTGCCGGCAACCTGATGTCGACCGCGTAGTAACGGCCATCCCCCCACTCGGTGCGGGCTGCGGGAGCGCCGGCAATGGCATCGATGATGCCGGTGATCCCCTTGCCCGGGAGCGCGTCGAAATGCAGCCGCACCGATTGACCCGTGTGCAAGCCATGGCGATCAGGCGACAGCACCCAGCCACGCACGGTGAAGCCACTGCCCGCGCCGACCACCTCGCCAACCTTGATGCCGGGCCAGCTGCTGGAGCCTTCTTCGTAGCGCCCGCCGTTACCGGTAACGTTGTCAAAGCCATGAACCACCACACCTGCGCGCTCCGCACGCACCACCGCACCGGCGACCTGGTCCTGATAGAAGCCGAGCGAAAGCTGCTGCTTGCGCAACTCCAGTGCACCGTCCTGACGGCGCCGGGCGACCGCGGCCACCGCCTGCGCCACTTCCTGCTTCTTCAGCGCCAGTGCCTTGCCGGTGCGTTCCATCTCGCCCTGATGACGATCGTAGTTGAGCGCGGAGATCAACGCCTTCGGGATTACCGCGTCCACCGCCGCGGTATCGCGCTGCGCCTGCGCGTCGGCCAGCGCCAGTTCGGCATCGACCCGCTTGAGTTCGAGACTGCCGATTTCCTTGGCGTTCTTCGCCGCAGTCTGATCGATCTTTGCCTGCAGGCTCCGCAACTCGGTCTCGGCCGAACCCGCATCGATGCGCAACAGCACCTGGCCCTTGTCGACATGGGCGCCATCGGCCACGTAGTAGCGCAGCACTACCGGCGAGCTCATCGAGGGCGGCGTGAATATATCCTGCGCCCCGATCACTCGCACTTCGCCAGTGAACACGGTGGCCTGCACCGGCAAGGTGAGCAGCAGCAGCCAGGCCAGCGTCTCAAGCCGCCGAATCATGTTCGATCCTCCCATCGCGCAGGCTGATCTGTCGCTCGGCGCGTGCAGCCACCTCGGCGTCATGGGTGACCAGCACCACGGTCTGGCCCGCAGCATGCACTTCGGCGATCAACGCCAGCACATCGGCGGCACTCTTCGAATCGAGATTGCCGGTAGGCTCGTCGGCCAGCAGCAAGGCCGGCTTCATCAGCAGCGCACGGGCGATCGCCACGCGCTGCATCTGGCCGCCGGAAAGCTGGCCGGGGCGATGCGCCAGATGCCGCTGCAAGCCCATCCGCTGCAACAAATCGTGCGCGCGTTGCTCCAGCCCCTCGTCGTTGCCACGCAGGAAACGTCGCGGCAGCAAGGTGTTCTCCAGCACGCTCAGGCGCGGCAGCAGATGAAACGACTGGAACACGAAGCCAATGCGCCGATTGCGGAAGTCGCTGGCGCGCTCATCATCGAAACTGGAAACGTCCACACCGTCCAGCAGATAGCGTCCGCTGTCAGGGCGATCGAGACAGCCGAGCATGTTGAGCAGGGTGGATTTGCCCGAGCCCGACGGCCCGACGATGGCCATGAACTGGCCTTGCGGCACTTCGAAACCGACCCCGTCCAGCGCGGCGATGGTTTGCCCGCCGACCCGGTAATGCCGTGTCACTGCTTCCATGCACACCATCGTGTCGCCGCCCCCGGATCAGTTGCTCCGTTGCAGTCTTGCGGACGGATGCCTGCTTTGACAAGCATGGGCGAATTCCGGGAAGATGATCGGCACCGATTTCCCGACCTGGCCAGCGCTAAGGAAAGTCATGGACGACCCGGCGCAAAACCACCGGCAATTGCGCGCGGCGACCGAAGCCATGCGCTCCAGGCAACGCATCGGTACCGGCGGGGCCCTGCTTGCCGCCACTTGCGTCGGCTGTGCGCATGTCCTTGAGCATGACATTCCCGGCTGGTTGCGGATGACGCTGTACTGCGCTGCGCCGGTCATCGTTCTGGTTGCGCAAGTGCCGTTCCTGCTCAGCGCCTGTCCCAGCTGCAAGGGCCGCTACCACCAGTTCAACAGCATCTTTCGCAGCGCGGACAAGCCTGCTCCCTGCGCCTGCTGCGGCTTCCAGGTCGACAAGCACATCCCGCGCTACGACTGACGCCAGATTGACGTGGATGCGAGTCAGCCTGGCGCCAGCAACGCCTCCAGATCTTCCTGCTCGAAGCTGAGCTTCTCGCGACTGCCGCCGCCTTCCAGCACCGCATCGGCCAGCTCGGCCTTGCGCAATTTCAATTCCTCGATCCGCTCTTCCACCGTGCCCGCGGTGATCAGGCGGAACACGAATACCGGCTTGTCCTGGCCGATGCGATGGGCGCGGTCGCTGGCCTGCGCCTCGGCCGCGGGATTCCACCATGGGTCATAGTGGATCACCGTGTCGGCGGCGGTGAGGTTGAGACCGACACCCCCGGCTTTCAGCGAGAGCAGGAACAACGGCACCTCGCCGTTCTGGAAACGCTGCACCGGTTCGGCGCGATCGCGGGTGTCGCCGGTGAGGGTGACGTAGCGGATGCGCCGGCGATCGAGCTCGGCGGCGATCAGTTTCAGCATGCCGGTGAACTGCGAGAACAGGAGTACCTTGCGTCCCTCGTCGAGCAGCGCCGGCAGCATGTCCATCAGCAGTTCGAACTTGGCCGATTCATGCACACCGCGCGCGGCCTCGAGCTTGACCAGGCGCGGATCGCAGCAGACCTGGCGCAGCTTGAGCAGCGCATCGAGCACCACGATGCCGGAGTGCGCGATGCCGCGCTGGGCGATCACCTCGCGCAACTCTTCGGCCAGCGACAGTCGCAGGCCCTCGTACAGTTCGCGCTGGCGACCCTCCAGCACCACCCGCCGGGTGATTTCGGTCTTGGGCGGCAATTCCTTCGCCACCTGGGCCTTGGTCCGGCGCAGGATGAACGGCGCCAACCGCAGGTTCAGGCGCTGCTGGCATTCCTCGTCGTGCTGCTTCTCGATCGGTACGCGATAGTGGCGGCGGAACGCACCTTCGTCACCGAGCAGGCCGGGTACCGAAAGGTCGATCTGCGACCACAACTCGCCCAGGTGATTTTCCAGCGGCGTACCGGTGAGACAGACGTAACGCGAAGTGCGCAGGCTGAGCAGGGCACGACGTGCCTGGGTGCGCGGGTTCTTCACCTGCTGCGCTTCATCCAGCACGATCAACGCAAACGGCTGCTTGCGCAGCGCTGCCACGTCGCGCGGCAGCAGCGCGTAACTGGTCAGCACGACATCCTGCCCGCCAAGCTGGGCAAACTCCTCGGCGCGCTGCGGTCCGTGCAGGGTCAACACCTGCAGCATCGGTGCGAAGCGGGCGATTTCGGATTGCCAGTTCGGGATCAGGCTGGTGGGCACCACGATCAAGGCCGGCTGGGTCAACGCGCCACCCTGCTTCAACGAAAGCAGATGGGTGATCAGCTGCAAGGTCTTGCCGAGTCCCATGTCGTCGGCCAGCACGCCACCCACACCGGCATCGGCCAGCGCGTTCAGCCAGCGCAGCCCCTCGCGCTGGTACGGACGCATTTCCACGGTGAGTCCTTCGGGCACTGCATCGCTGGCACGCTCGGCCGCGTCGCGCAGGCGCGCCGCAAAACCGAGCAGGGGTTCGGTCGCCTCGAGCGTGCTGCCGCCGGGCATCGCCGCGGCCAGTTCTTCCAGCCGCCCCGCCTGCACCCGTGGCAGGTGCAGCTTCTGGCGCGGCTTCTCCAGATATTCGGCCAGCGGCGCGAGCAGCCCACGCAACTCTTTCAGGCGTACCGGGATGCGCCGGCGCGCGTCGACCGGCGCGTACCACACGGCATCCTCCGGCTCGTTCGGCGCCGGGCTGAGGCTCAACTGATGTTCCACCAGCGCCTGCGCCACCGCGGGCAACAGGTTGTGGCGCTGGCCATCCAGTTCGATGCCGATCTCCAGATCGAAGGCATGGTCGTCGGCATCCTCGACCGCGTGGCCATACCAGCGCACCGGCCCCTCGAGCACCTCGAACGGAAAACTCGGTGCGTATTCGACCAGGAAATTTTCCTCCTCGAGCTTTGGCCGCAACGCCAGCCAGCGCGCGGGCGTGTTGACCTCCAGCGCACCGGCGTAACCGGCACCGGGAAACAGCCAGGCATCTTCGGGCAGGGTTTCGGCCACGTCCCATGGCAAGCCTTCGGTATCCACGCCCGGGGTCAGTCCGGCACGTTCGAGCTGCTCCATCGCGCTCAGCTCCTCGGCCCGACGCCGGGTGATCTCGACCAGCTGACCCTGGCGCACACGCCGCACCAACGGCTCGCCACCGCGACCCGGCAGCCGCTCACCGGCATAATCGAAGGCCAGGCGCACGTACCCCAGTGGCGGTGTGCCGGCGGCCAGTCGCGCATGCCGGGTCAGCGCATGCAGAATCAACACCGGCTTCGGTGCCAGTTGCGAACGGCGCACCTCGTCGAACACCTGCGGTGGTGGCACGCGTGTGGCCAGCCGGCTGCCGGTCAGTCGCTGGCGCAAGCGGCGGCCATGCTCGTGTTTCAACGGCGGCAATTCCAGCCAGCGGGTTTCTTCGACCGGGGCATCGAACAGGCCGAGCGTGGCGCGTTCCGCATCGAGGCACCACAAGCTGTCGACATGCAACACCCGCTGGCTGTGCGGCAACGCCGGCAGCAGCCGCTGGCTGCCGTCGGCCTCCATCTGCCAGTGCCAGTTGAGTTGATGCGACTTGCCGCGCGACAGCCGCAAGCCGGCCAAGCCACCCAGAAAACACGGTGCGGTATCGAGAATTTCAGCCAGCAAGGTATCCCCGACATGGCCACCCAGGCGCGCATAGCTGCGGCCCTTGCGCACGTTTTGCGGCAAGCCGAGCAGGGTCGCCGCGAGGCGTTGCTCGTGCGGCTGCAATGGCGACTGCGTCAGGTGCCTGCTGTCCAGCGGCACCGGTCGCACATAGCGACCATGTTCGGCCACGGCCAGCAACACCGGGGCGACATCGAGCCGGGCCGATGCCATGCCCTCCTCGGTTATCACCTCCAGGAAAAACCCCAGCACGGCGTGATCGACGGGCTGGGATGGTTTCGGCGCGGCCAGCAACCGCCGCCATGCCAACGGCAGGGCTTCGTCGCCGCCGGATGGTGATGGCGCAGGGGTTTGCTTCTCGTCCGTTTGCTGCATGCGCATTCAGCTCGTGGCGACGACCAAATGCTTGAGCTTAGCAGTGCTGGAGGTGAATGCGACGGGGTTCGCACGCGCCGATGAACACGACGCGTGCGAGCTGGCTCATGCCTTTTCGAACAAACCTTGCGGATACTCCGGCTTCTGCTCGCGCGCCATCAACGCCCGCAGTCCTTCGACTGGCGTGACTTCGCCGTGCAGCACCGCCCGCACGCCGGCGCTGATCGGCAGATCCAGCCCGTGCTTGTCGGCCAGGCGAGCCACTTCGTCGGCAGTGAGGATGCTTTCGACCACCTGGCCGATCCGGCGCACCGCTTCGTCGATCGCCACGCCCTGCCCCAGCGCCAGCCCAAGCCGGCGGTTGCGCGACAGGTCGCCGGTGCAGGTCAGCACCAGATCGCCCAGGCCGGACAGGCCGATCAGGGTTTCCGGCCGCGCACCCAGTGCCACGCCCAGGCGCAGCATCTCGTTCATGCCGCGGGTGATCAGGCCGGCACGGGCGTTCAGGCCCAACTGCATGCCATCGGCAATGCCGGTGGCCACCGCCAGCACGTTTTTCATCGCGCCACCGAGTTCGGCACCGAGCATGTCGCCACCGGAGTAGGCCCGCAGGTTCGGTGCGTGCAGCAGGCTCGCCAACTGGCGCGCAAACGCATCGTCCTCGGAGTGCACGGTGACCGCACTGGGCAGTCCGCTCGCCACCTCACGCGCAAACGACGGCCCGGTCACCACCGCGGCCGCGTGCCCGGGAAGATGTTCGGCGACCAGTTCGTGCAGGAACCGGCCGGTACCCGGCTCGAAGCCCTTGGTGGCCCAGGCAACCGCCGTGTCGGCATCCAGCAAGGGCGCCAACTCGGCCAGCATCGAGGCAAAGGCGTGGCTGGGCACGACGATCAGGACGATCCCCGCACCACCCACGGCACGCTCGAGGTCGGACTCGAAGCCCAGCTCCGGCGGCAGCTCGACACCGGGCAGATAACGCTGATTGCAGCGCTCGGCCGCCATCGCTGCCAGCGCCTCGGGATTGCGCCCCCACAGCACGGTCGGCACGCCGTTGCGCGCGCTCAATGCCGCCAGCGCCGTGCCCCAGGAACCGGCGCCGAGAACGGTCAGCTTCGGTTTTTCAGACATGCGCGCGCTCAGCTGTTGAGCGTGGCCGGCGGCTGCTCACCACCCATCGCGCGACGCTGCTGTTCGGCGAACAGGGCATCGAAGTTGATCGGCTGCAGCAGGAACGGCGGGAAACCGCCTTCCAGCACCAGCGAGGAGATCACCTGGCGCGCATACGGGAACAGCAGGTTCGGGCAATAGCTGCCGATGATGCCGGCGTGATCGGCCTCGCTGAAACCGGCAATGCCGAACAGGCCGGCCTGTTCCACTTCCGCCAGATAGGCGGTGCGCTCGCCCACCGTGCAGGTGAGAGTCAGGCTGAGCACGACTTCGTACAAGTCATTGCCAAGATCACTGGCCTTCTGGCCCAGATTCAGCTGCACCTGCGGCTGGTCATTCTCGTCGATCTCGCGGAAAATCTGCGGCGCATTCGGCGCCTCGAAGGACACATCCTTCACGTAGATCTTCTGCATCACCAGCTGTGGCTGACTACCCTGGCCGTTGGCCTGGTCGTTGGTGATCTCTTGTGCCATGGGTGTTCCTCGGTCTGGGTCGAAATGGAGCTTGAGCGGACATCAAAGAGACTGATTGTTCCATACATCCCTGCCTCACGCACGCCGATTGACGCCCGCCACCCCGGAAATGATTGCGCACGCCCCTGCTTTCCTGCCAGAATACGCGGCTCGCCCTACGTCGACCGGTCAATCCGGGCAATCCGCCATGCGATGCGGATCTCGTGACCAGGCGTTGCAACACCTCCAGCATTGCATGGCGCACGCGCCGCTGGGCCGATGTCACCCTGGCTAACGGGTGGTAATCACGGCTTTCAACAAGCCATTCTTACGGAGGTCGTCATGGCCCGTGTATGTCAAGTCACCGGTAAGGGTGTGATGAGCGGCAACAACGTCTCGCACGCCAACAACCGTACCCGTCGCCGCTGGTTGCCCAACCTGCATGAGCGTCGTTTCTGGGTTGCCAGCGAAAACCGCTGGATCAAACTGCGCGTTTCCAACAATGCCCTGCGCACGATCGACAAGAATGGCATCGAAGCCGTGATTGCCGACATGCGTGCCCGCGGCGAAAAGGTCTGAGGAGCAAATCATGGCTAACAAGACCCAAGACAAGATCCGCATGATTTCTTCGGCCGGCACCGGCCACTTCTACACC
>DATMTH010000187.1:0-20704 GCA_035564915.1 Rhodanobacter sp. | reverse complement strand
GCGACAGCGGGAACATCCGGTCGTTGAACATGATTCAAAGGCGAACGACCATGGATCCACGCCGTGGATCCATGGTCGAATACTACGGCAGGCGGCCGGCACTAGGAAGGGACCTTGAACTCGCGACGCATCCCCCGGCGTATGTCAATTTAGTTGTCGCCTCAGTCACAAGAACGGGGTAGGTTCAGTTACGGCAATGTCCGCTCCGGATCGAGAACCGCCATCCAGCACGCACTAAAAACACGCCATGCATGCATGCGCCAGACATCACAGATTCGCTTGCATCGACCTTTCTACTCCAGAGCCTCGGCTCACCCCTTCCCGCCCTTCTTCCGCTTCCTGTGCAGATTCTCCAGCGAGTCGGCGATCATCGCCTGCATTGCCTTGCGGGCTGCTTCCGGCTGCTGCCGGCGGATGGCCTCCAGCACTTTCAGGTGGCGCGGCAACGAATACGAGAAGTCGCCGGCGGTTTGCGCGGACAACACGAAGAACATGCCGAGCGCGCTTTCGACGACCGAGAACAGCGAGATCATCAACTCGTTGCCGGTCGCCTGCAGTACGGCGTCGTGGAATGCGAGGTCGGCGATGGCCCATTCGTCGGAATTCCGGGCGGCCTTCATCTGCTGGTAGGCGGTATCCACCTTGGCCAGTTCGTCGTCGGTGCGGCGACGGGCGGCTGCAGCGGCGGCGGCGGGCTCGATGATCTCGCGCATTTCGACCAGTTTCTCGATGAAATCGTCGGTCGGCATCGAGGCGCAGCGCCAGGACAGCACGTCGGCATCGAGCTGGTTCCAGAAGTGCTTCGGGCGCACGCGGGTGCCGACGCGCGGGCGCGATTCGATCAGGCCCTTGGCGGACAGGACTTTCAAGGCTTCGCGCAGGGCGGTGCGGCTGACGTCCATGCTGACGGCGAGATCTTCCTCGCGCGGCAGGATGTCTCCGGGGCTCAGGTCGCCGACGACGATCCGCTTGCCCAGTTCACGGATCACATGACCGTGGAGACTGCGTGCATCCGTTGCTTTCATTCTTCTACTTCTCGGGTGTTGGTGGGACGCGCGCCGTCCCGCGATGCGAGGACGCGTGAACCCGGCTGACCAGCATGGGTGGCCGGCGCTGCACCCCCCGATGCCATGCCGGGCAAAACTTATCATACAAACGTACTTGTCGAGCCCGGCATCCTGCTTGGCGACGCTCGAAGCTTGCCCGGCCGATGGATGCAACCCGGCCAACCGGCCTTCCGCCGCCGGCGTGCCGCACGCCACGGGTCGGCGCATGACCCGTCAGCACCGCTGTTGATTGCTGCGGCAGCCGCACACTTCAACCTGTCGAATCACGCTCGCCGCCGGCACTCCATGCATCGCGCTGGAAGCACCGCCGCACCCTCCGGATCGACGCTGCCCGGGCACTTCCCGGCACCGCGCCAGCAGGACGACAGCGCCGCATCTTCCTGCCTTTCATACTATGGTAGTACAAATAGACAATTCTGAGGTACGATCCAGCCTCGCCAATGCGAAATCCATGGCAGGTACGGCGAGACAAGGGCGAAACCACTTCAAGACTCGGATGGCTTGCCGGCGATGCAGCTGCACTGCATCGAAACCAGGCAAACAACCATCTTCCATTTGCTTCGGGGAGGAACTTCATCATGAGTAGTTGCAGGCAGATCAACCGACGCACCCTGGCCATCGCCATCGGCATGTTGCTGACGGCTGGCGCAGCGCACGCGCAAGACACTTCTTCGCAGGACACCCAGCCGCCGGCCGCCCCCGCCGCCGAACACGCGCGGGAGAAGCCGATGGCGGCTGCACCGGTACAGACGCTCAACCAGATCGTGGTCACCGGTACTTCCGCGTACGGCGGCATCAAGCGCAAGGACGCCAGCTACTCGATCACCACCGCGACGCGTGAGCAGATCAAGGAACTCAATCCGGTCAGCGTGGCGGATCTGCTGAAGATATCGCCGGGCGTCTACCCGGAATCCTCCGGCGGCCAGACCGGCGCCAACATCGAGGTGGCCGGCTTCCCGTCGGACAGCGGCGCACCCTTCGTGACCCTGCAGCTCAACGGCTCGCCGCTGTTCCCGAAGTGGGATTACTTCACCGACGCGATGGTTCGCCTCGACGACACCATCGACCGGGTGGAGGCCGTGCAGGGTGGCACCTCGGTGCTGTACGGCAACGGGCAACCGGGGCTGATCGCCAACTTCATCCTCCGGCAGGGCACCTCGGTGCCATCCGGTGACGTCGGCATTACCTACGGGTTCGAAGGCAGCGAACGCCTCGACGGTTTCTACGGCTTTCCCGTCGGCGGCAGGGACAGCGGCTGGTATGCAAGCATCGGCGGCTTCTGGCGCAAGTCGGACGGCGTGCGCGACCCGCAGTTCCCGGCCGACAAGGGCGGCCAGCTCACCGCCACCCTGAGCCACGACATGGACCACGGCACGCTGATGTTCTATGCGCGGGAACTGAAGGACAAGAACCAGTTCGTCACCGACACGCCGATCCTCAACCCCGCACCCGGCAAGTTCTCGCCCTACCCCGGCTTCAATCCGCTGACCGGCACCTTCGGCAGCAATGCGAACCGATACCAGTATTTCGAGACCACGCCCTGCTACACCGCGGGCTGCAAGCCGGGCGGCGTCAATGTCGACATGGCCAACGGCGAGGGCGGCGACATCCACATGCTGGGCGCCAACCTGGACCTGGACTTCGACAACGGCTGGTCGCTGTCGGACAAGGCGCTGTTCGTGGCCGGCCACATGGACATCACGGCATTCTTCAGCACCGGCGACAACCCCACCACGCTGGGCAACTTCATCGCCGGTGCGGCAGCCGACTTCGGGCTGCCCGCCAACCTGACGCCCACGGCCACGTACACCAACGGCAAGCCGGCCGACATGAACGAGAACGTGACCGTCCAGAACCCCGAGTTCATCCCCAAGAAGATCCAGTCGCTCAGCAACGAGTTCCGCCTCAGCAAGGAGCTGTTCCCGGGCAACACGCTGACCATCGGCAACTACACGGCGGTGTTCTCCGAGAACCACTCCGAGTACGACGGGCTCAACCAGCTGCTGCAGGCGAAATCCAACCCGAACCCGATCGTGGTCAACCTCAGCGACGGCACCAACAACTACGCGCTGACCGACGGGCAAGGCCTGTACTGGAATTCGGAGCCGTCGGACTGGATGGCCTTCAACGAACACTGGCACGCCACCACCACCGCGTTCTTCCTGGCCGACGAATGGAACATCGGCAAATGGCGGCTGGACGGCGGCGTGCGTTACCAACGCGACCAGATCGGCGGCTGGCTGCAGGACACCACCTCGGGTGATCTCGATGGCAACCCGTACACCGTATACAACAACAACGCCCAGTATCTGATCGACAGCGTCCAGCGCGCCAAGAGTTCACGCGGCGCGCCGTCATGGACGCTCGGCGCCAGCTATTCACTGGGCGACAACATGAGCGTCTACGGACGCGTCAACGAAGGCGTGTTCCTGCCAAGCTTCGACAGCCTCATCTACCGGCTCGATACGCCGACCGAGAAGATCCACAACGCGGAAGTCGGCTTCAAGTATCAGGCGCCGTGGATCTTTGCCGACATCAGCGCGTATCGCCGAACCTTCGATGGCGTGCCCTATTCGATCACCCTGCCCACCGGACGCGTGCACCTGGTCTATGGCTCGGTGACCAAAGGCCTCAATGCCCAGGTGATGGTCAAGCCATTCGAGCACTTTTCGGTGGCGCTCAGCGGCAACTACATGGACGGCCATTACTCCGGCTACAAGAGCTGCATCCCCTACGTCGCCCAGGATGGCAGCGACCGCTGCGACAGCATCGACGGCATGACCCTGGACCGGCAGCCGAAATTCCAGTATCGGCTGACCCCGGCCTACGAGATCCCTGCCAGTTGGGGCAGCGTGAAGCTGTGGGCCACCTATGAGCATGTGGGCAATCGCTACGGCGACCAGCTTGAGCAGCAGCCGCTGGGCAGCTACTACGACATCAGCGTCGGTGCGATTGCGAATATCGGGCAGAGCTGGATGCTTACCCTGCGCGGCACCAATGTCACCAACCAGATCGGCATCACCGAAGGCAATGCCCGCCTGTTCGGTTTCGCCAGCGGCGGCGGGGTGATCCTCGCCCGTTCGATCGAGGGGCGTGAAGTCAACTTCCAGGTCAAGTACAAGTTCTGAAAGGCCGGGACTTGAAGCCGTTGCGGCCCCGCCATCCGGGTCGTGCCAGTCGCATCAACGACTGACACGACCGCAAGGGAAGGCTTCGATGACGGGCAGGTCGCCACGATCTGCCCAACTTCTGCCCAAGGCCGATACTCTTCAACCGCCCACGCCGAGGAATGTCCATGCGTCTGTGCCTGAAGCCTCTGATCCTCGCCGCGACTCTTCTCGCGACGACCTTCCACGGCACAAGCGTGCTCGCCGATTCCCCCGGCCAACCGACTGACACCGGCACACCCTACGTCGACGTGCTCGACATGCACGGTGAACCGCGAACCGCGACGGACCGCAGCTTCAACATCTTCTTCGATGCCGGGTCGTGGCACGGCTACAGTCTGCCGCCCAGCGGCGATGCCGGAACAGGTTTTGCCGGCCCGTTCGTGCACAGCCTCGGGAATGGCCAATGGGTCGGCATGCGCTTCGCCCAGCTCGCATTGCGTGATGCAGGCAGCGGCAGCCCAATGGCGCTGGCCCCGCTTGCTGCGCATGCCATGCCGGGCTATCTGGTACGACGCTATGCCGCGCCGGACCTGTCGGTGCGGGAGACCCTGTTCTTTGCCGACTCCTGGCACGCGCTGGTGCGGATCGAGCTGACGGCAAGCAAGACGCAGCACGTGAGCCTTTCGATTGACGGCCGCGTGATGCCGCAGCAGCAGGCCGGACTCGCCAGGAACGGCGACGCGGTGGTGCAGACGTTTGCCCACTCGAACTCGCGCCTGACCACACGCGTGCATGCAGCCGGCATGGCTGGCTACCGGGTCACGCTGGATGGAGCCGATTACCGCATCGCACCGAGTGCCCCGCTGACCTTGCAGGCGAACCGCACGACGACGATCCTGGTCGAGCAAACGCTGCTGTACGACGCCCGGGTCGACAAGCCGACGCCTGTCGACTTCGACACCGCATGGGTCAGCAACCGCGAGCGATGGGGTCGTTATCTGGCATCGGTCGAACCGAGCCATCTTTCGGGATTGCCTGACGCGGTTGCACGACGGGTCGCGGTGAAGTCGATGCTGACCTTGCTGGGCAATTGGCGCGCCGCGCGTGGCGACCTGCATCACGACGGCATCATCCCTTCCTATTCCAATCCCGATTTCAACGGCTTCTGGGCGTGGGATTCGTGGAAGCACGCGGCGGCGCTGGCCCGATTTGCGCCAAGGCTGGCACGCGACCAGATGCGGGCGATGTTCGACTACCAGGCCGCCGACGGCATGGTTCCCGACTGCATCTACCTGGCCAGGGCGGACAACAACTGGCGCGACAGCAAGCCACCGCTGGCGGTGTGGGCGACGCTCAAGATTTACCGGGCCACTGGCGACAAGGCGTTCCTGACCGAGATGTACGACAAGCTGGTGCGCTATCACCGCTGGTGGTTCACGGCGCGCGATCACGATCACAACGGCCTGGCCGAATACGGCTCGACCGACGGCACCGCGGTCGCCGCGAAGTGGGAAAGCGGCATGGACAACGCCGTCCGCTTCGACGCCATCAGCATGCTGAAGAATGGCGACGGTGCCTGGTCGATGGATCAGGAGTCGGTCGATCTCAACGCCTATCTTTATCGGGAAGACCTTGACCTGGCCCGGGTTGCATCCATCCTCGGCAAGACGGCGGATCAGGCCTCGTGGTTGAAACAGGCTGCAGCCATCAAGACGTCCATCCAGGAACGGATGTACGACAACAAGCGCGGCTACTTCTTCGATGCCAGACTCGGCAGCCACGATCTCGTGCATGCCTATGGCTCGGAAGGCTGGGCTCCACTCTGGACCGGCGTCGCCAGCCCCGCGCAGGCCAGGGCCGTGGCCCGGGTCATGCTCGACCCCGCCAAGTTCAAGACCCACCTGCCCTTCCCCACCCTCGCCGCGGACGACCCCCGCTTCTCGCCGATCAAGGGCTATTGGCGCGGGCCGGTCTGGCTCGATCAAGCGTACTTCGGCGTGGAAGCACTGCGACGCTACGGCGATGATCGCCAGGCCGACGACATGGCCCGACGCCTGGTGCTGAACGCCGACGGCCTGACGCAACAGGCGCCGATCTACGAAAACTACGATCCGCTGACCGGCCACGGCTATCAGTCCCCCAACTTCAGCTGGTCCGCCGCCAGCTATCTATTGTTGCTGGAGCCGGACGCAGGCCACCGAGGCGATCATCGCTGACACGCTGCCGAAACTGACATGGACGTCCAGCTCACGTCAGCTGGCATGCGTGTCAGGCGTCGTGTCTTTGCCTGGGCCTGTGAAGCTTTCGGGGAACCGCCGGTGGGTTGCGATTTGCCAGCGGTTTCCCCACGGATCTTCGACCATGGCCCGTCGATCGCCATAGGGCATTTCTTGCGGCGCCTCCATTGGCTTCGCACCAAGCGACAGTGCCTTCTCGAAGGCACGATCTGCATCGGCAACATAGACATAGAGGAAAGAGCTCGTCGGCGAGCGCTCGACAACATCGCCGACCATGATGAGGCTTTCTCCAATCCTCATCTCGGACGGCCTGTCGCTGTTGAAGGCTCCCCGTGCCCCGAAGACATCGCGTAGAAAGTCCACGCACTGCGACGGATTGGCCACCGACAGTCGAGGTATGACAGAAGGCCAATCAAGCGGAATGTGCGAGTCATTCGAAAGCACGATCAACCCTCCTGTGACACTTGGCGTTCGACGTGGGCGCCGGCGCGGGGTCGCAAGCCGGTTTCACTGCCCGATGGAAGGGCATGGCTACATCCCGTCAAGGATAACGCCGGAACCACCGCTCAGTGATGCATCGACCGTCGCCTGGCAGATCGCAGCACGGGCGAGCAGAAGCTCGCATTCGCGCTTGTTGCGTGCAAGCGCCGCAGCGTGCTCGAACTCGACGCAGGCTTCGGCGTAGCGGCCCAATTTGCACAGGAGGTCGGCGCGGACGCTGGGCAGAAGATGGTAGCGCGCAAGCAAGGGCTCGGAAGCCAGGGCATCGACGAGTGCGAGACCGGCCTCGGGACCATCGGCCATGGAAACGGCTACGGCACGGTTGAGCTCGATGACGGGGGACGGATCGAGCCGAGCGAGTTCGGTATAGAGGACGACGATGCGAGACCAGTCGGTTTCCCCCGGAGTACGCGCACGGGCGTGACAGGCGGCGATCTCGGCCTGCAGCAGATAGGGACCGCGGTTGGCGTTGATTCGATGAGCGCGCTGGATGGCGCCTTGTCCCCGCCGGATGAGCAGCTGATCCCATTGGCTGCGATCCTGCTCCAGGAGCAGGACCGGTGTGCCGGTGGCTGTGACGCGGGCGCGGGTACGCGAGGCCTGGATCTCCATCAGGGCGACCAGCCCGTGCACTTCGGGTTCGGCTGGCGTGAGTTCCGCAAGGATGCGGCCGAGGCGGAGCGCATCCTCGCAGAGGGAGGGGCGCATGAGATCGTCGCCGGCGGTGGCAGCATAGCCTTCGTTGAAGATCAGGTAGATGACTTCGAGCACTGAGGAAAGACGGGCGGCGAGCTCGGGGCCGAGGGGGATCTCGAACGGGATGTGCTTGTCGGCGAGGGTGCGTTTGGCACGCACGATGCGCTGAGCGATGGTGGGCTCAGGCGTCAGGAAGGCACGAGCGATTTCCTCGGTGGTGAGACCGCCGAGCAGACGGAGCGTGAGGGCTGCGCGCGACTCGGCGGACAGGACGGGGTGGCAGGCAATGAAGACGAGGCGGAGAAGGTCGTCGCCGATGGTATCGTCGAAAAGCGAGTCGAGATCTGGCGAGATGCGTTCGAGGGCTTCGAGTTCCACTGCCAGGTCGTGATGTTTGCGCGCGGCAACCGCGTTGCGGCGGAAAAGATCGATCGCGCGGCGCTTGGCGGTGGTGGTTAGCCAGGCACCAGGGTTATCGGGGACACCGGATTGCGGCCACTGTTCGAGTGCGGCGAGCAGCGCCTCCTGTGCAAGATCCTCGGCCAGGCCCACGTCGCGGGTAAGGCGAGTCAGGCCCGCGATGACGCGGGCGGACTCAATGCGCCAGACGGCCTCGATGATGCGGTGGTGATCGGTAGCTGCCACGACTACCGATCACACCAGCTTGAAACAGGGAGCGCAAGAGTGGCTACGTGTTGGCCGTCTGATTTGGCAGCTCGGCGCGGCGGCACATTTTGTGCTGGATCTCTTCTTCGGAAAGAAGCGGAGCGAAGTCTTCCATCTCGAAGATCTGGCGGATCTCGATTTCGGAATCCACGTGGTGGGGGTTGGGGCAGCGCTTGACCCACTCGATGGCCTCCGCGAGAGACTTCAGCTGCCAGATCCAGAAGCCGGCGACCAGCTCCTTGGTCTCGGTGAAGGGGCCGTCGACCACGGTCCGGGACTTGCCTGAAAATTTGACGCGTGCGCCTTTGCAGCTGGGTTGCAGCCCGTCCATGGCCAGCACGACACCGGCCTTGATGAGCTCTTCGTTGAACTTGCCCATGTCGGCCATGAGCTGTGGATCGGGAAGTGCGCCTTCCTTTTCGGACTCCGCGGTTGCTTTGACGATGACCATGAATCGCATGATGAATTCTCCTTTGGCTGACCGTTGGGTGGCTTGTTTTCAGGTTTGGGTGCTGCTTGGCTGAGCGGGGAACTCAGATGGCACCTGCCAATGAACCGCCGGTGTCCGCTCTGGCACTGGTTCCCTGTTCATGCGTCGAACGAGAGCTGGCCGAATCGACATCTCGACTGAAATCAGATCCATTATTTTTTCGGAATGAACTGAGGACCGTACAAATGATGGGCCCGATCGAGGTTGGCCGAGCCCATGACTGCGTCCTTCGCGGCCGGTATCGCTATCGCCAGCAGCCAGTGCGCCGCCCCGGAAATCCTGAAGCTGCCTGGCCGGTGTCAGGACCATCAATCACCCGCCGCGCAGGTGGAGCTATCGCCCGCTCGCGCACATTCGGCGCCGGGGCCGGCCGTTGCCCGCCGACAGCAACGCATCGACAACAGGCATTGCACAACAGGCGCCGATTACGCCTGCGGATCCACCCGCAATACCAACTTGCCCCGATGACTCCCGTCAAACAGCCGGTTGAGCACCACCGGCGCATTCTCCAGGCCCTCGGCAACCGTCTCTTCCGTCTTCAACTTGCCCTCCCGGATCCACCCCGCGATCGTGTCCACCGCCTCCTTCGTCTTCGTGTAATCCAGCACCAGAAAACCGCGCATGCTGAGTCGCTTCATGATGAAGGGGCCGAAGTCATCGCTCGGCTTCTCGCCACTGTTGTAGCCGGAGATCAGGCCGCACAGCGCGACACGCCCGCCGATCACCATGCGCGAGAGCACTGCGCGCATCACCTCGCCACCGACATTCTCGAAGTTGACGTGCACGCCATCCGGCGTGGCGGCCTTGAGTTGCTGCCTGAAGTCGTCAGCCTTGTAGTCGACTGCGGCATCGAAACCCAACTCGTCGACGAGGTAACGGCACTTGTCCGCGCCACCGGCAATGCCGATCACGCGGGCACCATGGATCTTGCCGATCTGGCCGGCGATGGAACCGACCGAGCCGGCGGCGGCGGAGACCACCAGGGTTTCGCCGGCTTGCACCGGCGCGATGTCGGTCAGGCCGTAGTACGCGGTGACGCCACTCATGCCCGCCGCACCGAGCAGGGTCGGCAGCGGGATGCCGGGATCGGCGGGCAGGCGCACATAGCCCCTGGCGTCTTCGTGCAGCACGAGGTAGTCCTGCCAGCCGGTGACGCCTTGCACCAGATCGCCTTCGTTGTATTTCGGCGAGCGCGAGGCAACCACGCGACCCAGGCCCAGCGCGCGCATGACCTCGCCGATCGCCACCGGCGGCAGGTATTGGGGAACGTCGCGCATCCACACGCGCTGGGTCGGATCCACCGACAGGTACAGTACTTTCACCAGCACCTCGCCGTCCTTCAGCTCGGGCACGGGCTGCTCGACCAGATCGAAGTTGTCGCGTCGGATCAGGCCCTCGGGGCGCGTCTTGAGGCAGAGTTGGCGGTTGATCGGGGGCATGGAAATCTCCAGGGAAGGCAGGACATTGCGCTGCCCCTCGGGTCGCCGCAAGCGGCATGAGGGGCGTTGCGCTCAAGAGCTCACGCGGCCATGGTGCCACCAATGGCATGTATCCGCCGGCATGGCGACCGTCATCCCGATGGCGCAGCCGTTGCGCACCATCTTCGAATACTTGCCGCGGCTCGATCGCGGCCAGCGAAGCGACACCCGCGTTGCTTGAGATGGCTTCCGTCGGCTACCGACAGGACCCGATTCGCCGGATGGCGTTGCCGGATGATGCTTCTCCGGCCATCGCGCGACGTCATCTCATGCAGCCTCGTGCCGCGTCATCCGTGCCAAAAAGCTGCCGCCTGCTGTCGCCGACACGCTCCTGCAGTGGCATGATGGGCGGGGGGATGGCCGAGGGGCATGTCATGGAAGGGACATCACAGGATCCACAACCCGCGTCTGCACCCGACGGCTGGCGCTGCGGGCAGTTCGTGCTGGAGCCCGGCGCACGACGGTTGCTGCGCGACGATATCGAGATCAAGGTCGAGGATCGGGTCTTCGACCTGATCATGCTGTTGCTGCACCAGCGTGACCGCGCACTGGATCGACGCGAGATCATCGACACCCTGTGGGGCACCCGCCCGGTCAGCGACGCCACCTTGCGCCAGCTGGTGCACAAGGCGCGGCGCGCGCTCGATGACGATGGCGAGCACCAGAATGTGATCCGCACCCTGTACGGTCGCAGCCTGCAATGGGTGGCCGCGATCGAACCGCTGCAGGCAGCGGTTCACGACGATGGCGACGAAGCCGGCCAGGCGGAAGTGGCCTGGCCTGACGTCGATCGACGCGCAACCGGCAACCACATGCCGATGGCATCGCCTGACACGGTCGAACCGGCGCACGTCGGCATATCCGGCACCACCACGATACGACGCAGCGTCTGGCGCGGCGCCAGCAACGCACTGCTTATCGTGCTGCTCGTCAGCCTCGGCGTGCTGTGGTGGCGACAAAAGGGATCGCCGCGCATCGCCGCGAACAACATCCCGCCGGCCGCGGCCACCGACAGCCAGGGGGCAGTGACGCTCGCGGTGCTGCCTTTCCTGGACATGGACGCCGCCCACACCGAACCGTATCTGAGCGACGGGCTGACCGAGGAGATGATCAGCCAGCTCGGCCGTTTCCCGCAATTGCGGGTGGTGGCACGCACTTCCACTTTCGCCTTTCGCGGCAAAGCCGTCGACGTACGCGTGGCGGCACGCAAGCTCGGTGTCGGCCATGTGCTGGAAGGCAGCGTGCAGCATTCCGGGGCACGCATCCGCGTGCGTGTGTCGCTGGTCAGCGCGGATACCGGTTACACGGTGTGGTCGAATGAATACGACGCCGCTTCCGGTGATGTACTCAAGGTCGAGGCCGAGATCGCGCATGCGGTGATCTCCGAACTTCGCCCCCAACTCGATCCGGAAACGCTGGCCAGGCTGAATGTCGATGCCACCGTCGACCCGGCAGCGCACGACTTCTATCTGGTCGGACTGGAATACCTCAACCGGCGAACCACCGCCGATATCACGCAGGCTATCGTGTATTTCCAGCGCGCGATCCAGACCGATCCGGGCTACGCGCCGGCATGGAGCAGTGTGGCCAGCGCCTATGCACTGTTGCGCGACTACAACAGCGATGCGCCGCCGGACACCCATTACGACGACGCACTGGTGGCGGCAAACAAGGCCATCGCGCTGGACCCGCAACTGGCGACGGCCCATGCGGTACTCGGCCAGCTCTATGAGGAGCACTGGCAATGGGGGCCGGCAGCGCAGGAGTTCCACCGTGCATTGCAGCTCGATCCCAGCAATGCCACCAGCCACCAGTGGTATGCCATGTACCTGTGGTTCACCGGCGACATGCCGGGCGCACTGGCGCAGATGCGCACCGCCCACGACCTCGACCCGCTGTCGCCGATCATCGACGACGGCCTGGGTCGCGCGCTGCTGTATACCGGGCAGCCAGACGCCGCCATCGCGCAATACCGCGAGGCACTGGCGCTCAGCCCACGCTTTGCGCTGACACACGTGTTGCTGGCCGAAGCGTACACCGCAAAAACCCGCTACGCGGAAGCACTGCAGGAAGCGCGAACCGCGGCCTCGCTCGACGGCGATCCGCCCGGCGCAAGCTATGTGGCGATGCTGGGCGTGGCACTCGACCTGGTCGGCGATCACGCCGCTGCCCGACAGCAGCAGGCGATCCTGGAGTCACGCAGCAAGCACGAATATGTGTCCGGCGTGTCGATGGGCTGGCTCGATGCGCAGCTTGGCGACAATGACAAAGCCTTCGCGAACCTGTCGCGCGCCATCGCCGACCACGATCACCTGATGCTGCCCGTGGTGGCCTCGCACGACGACAGCTGGCGCACCGACCCGCGCTTTGCCGCGCTGTTGCTGCGGATGGGCTTGCCGGCGCACTGAGTGGTACGCGAGGGCCCGCTTTCAGCGACGACCGCGGCTGCCACCCGGATGCCGGAAGCATCCCACCAGATGGTCATTGATCATCCCGGTTGCCTGCAGCAGCGAATAGCAGATGGTGCTGCCGACGAAGCGGAAGCCGCGCTTCTTCATGGCATTGCTCATGCGGTCGGACAACTCGGTGCTGGCGGGCACGTCGGACGGCTCGCGCCAGCGGTTGCGCAGCGTCTTGCCATCGACGAAGGACCACAGATAGACATCCAGACTGCCGAACTCCTCGATTACCTTCAGCGCGGCAATGGCGTTGTCGCGGGTGGAAAATACTTTCAGGCGATTGCGGATGATGCCGGGATCGAGCAGCCGCTTTTCCAGTTCGCGATCGGTCATCGCGGCGACGCGGGCGATCTCGAAATGGTGGAAGGCCTTGCGGTAGTTGTCGCGCTTGCCCAGCACGGTGCGCCAGGACAGGCCGGCCTGGGCGCCTTCCAGGCAGAGGAACTCGAACAGTGCGCGGTCATCGTGCAGCGGCACGCCCCATTCGGTGTCGTGGTAGTCGCACATCATCGGATCGCTGCCGGTGGCCCAGTGGCAACGCGAGGGTTCGCTGGTCTTGGTCATGGTGGGCGGATATTCGGACGATGGCGCACAACCTAACTCACCCCGCTAGACTTGTCGCCTCGTCCTCGTTCGCGCACCCCATGCCGCCATCGTCCTCGCCCCCACGCGGCGCGCTGTTTGCGCTGATCGCCACGATCCTGCTCTGGTCCTACAGCTGGGTGGTGATGAAGCAGGTGCTGGCGTACGCCGGGCCGTTCGACTTTGCCGCACTACGCTACCTGATCGGCGCGGCCGTGCTGTTCGCGGCGCTGCTGCTTTCGCGGCAATCGCTGCGGCCACCGCCGTTGCTGCCGACGATCCTGATCGGGCTGTGCCAGACCGCCGCTTTTCAGGGACTGGAGCAATGGGCCCTGCTCGATGGCGGTGCCGGCCACGTCGCCCTGCTTGCCTACACCATGCCGTTCTGGGCGGTGCTGCTGGCGTGGCTGATTCTTGGCGACACGCCGACCGCACGACATTGGCTGGGGCTGGCGCTGGCCGCGGCCGGCCTGCTGTGCATCATCGAGCCCTGGCATGCCATGGGCAGCACGTTGAGCACCACCCTGGCGATCACCGGCGGACTGGCGTGGGCCGCCGGCACGGTGCTGACCAAGCGCATGTTTCGCCATCACGCCGTCGGCGTGCTCAATCTCACCGCCTGGCAAATGCTGAGCGGCGGCGTGGCACTGGGCCTGATCGCCCTGGTCGTGCCACAACGACCGATGGTCTGGAACTGGGCCTTCATCGGCGGGCTGGCGTACAGCGCAGTGCTGGCCTCGGCCGCAGCGTGGTGGTTGTGGTCGATCGTGCTGCAACGGCTGTCCACCACGGTCGCCAGCGTGTCCAGCCTGGGTGTGCCGGTGCTCAGCGTGCTGCTGGCGTGGCTGATCCTGCACGAGCGGCCATCGCCGCTGGAGGCAGCGGGTATCGTGCTGGTGCTGCTGGGCTTGCTGGCGGTCAGCGGCATCGGCGCACGACGACGCGGTTGAGTTGGCCCGGGGGTTCCTAAGCCGGCAGCAAGGCTGCTGGCGATATCATGTGCCGATACAAACCGGAACCTGCGTCGATGCTGGATCTTTCCTCCCTGTGGTTGCACCTGGTTGACTGGCTCAGTGCGCACGCGGTGGCGCCTGCGCTGCACATGCTGCACCTCGACGGCCTGTCCGGCGACCCCCGCGACATCGCCGCCTCGCTGCTGATTGCCGCGTTGCAGGTGACTATCATCGGCCTGATCTTCCGCCCGCTTGAAAGCTGGTTCCCGGCGGAAAAATGGAACGACCGCAAGCTCACCCTGGTCGATCGCAACTACACCCTGCTGATGCTGCTGGGCATCTTTCCGCTGTTCACCTATCTGGTGCTGACCCCGTTCAGCCATTTGTTCGGCGGCGCCGACACGGCCAGCTCAAGCACCGGCTCGCCGCTGGCATTGACCTCGTGGGTGCCGTGGTTCAACCAGCATCCGTATGTCCTGTTCGCGACCTATTACGTGGTTTACGACTTCGTCTACTACTGGATGCACCGCACCCAGCACGCGATCCCGTGGTGGTGGGCGCTGCACAGCATGCACCACAGCACGCGCCAGATGAGCTGCTGGACCAACGATCGCGGGAGCCTGGTCGACGGCTTCATCCAGTCGATGATCCTGGCCGTCGTGGGCCTGGTGATAGGCGTCGACCCGGATGAATTCGCATGGCTGATGCTGATCGGCGAACTGGTGCAGAACTTTTCGCACATCAATGCACGGATCGGCTTCGGCCGGGTGTTCGAGCGCATCTTCGTCGACCCGAAATTCCATCGCCTGCACCACATGCTGGTCGATCCGGAGCGGCCGACCCTGCACAACTGCAACTACGGCCAGGTGTTCTCGATCTGGGATGTGCTCTTCGGCACGGCGCTGTATGGCATGGCACCGCGGCCGACCGGGGTGGGCGATCCGATGGTCGATGCGGACAACAACCACGGCCTGGTCGGCCTGCACTGGGTGGCGTTGAAGCGGTTCTGGGGTGCGGTGCGACGGCCGGCCGGCTGGAAGCCGGGCGAGGTGGCCTTCGGCGAGGATTACCGGCCGATCCCGGTCAGCCAGCTCGACCTGCATGCGTTTTCGCACGCCGCATCGACGATTCCGGCCAGTGGCTCCATACCTGCCGACAGCAACGCGATGGCGCAGGGCGCCACCGGCTGACCCTCGTCACGCCTACCAGGGCAGCGCCTGCAGATCCACATTGCCACCGGTGATCACCAGCCCGATGCGCCGGCCGGCGAAGCGTTCGGGCTGCTTCAGGATCGCCGCCAGCACGGTGGCGCTGGATACCTCCACCACCTGCTTCAGTTCCGACCAGATCAGCTGCATCGCCGCGACGGTTTCGGCGTCGGTGACGGTGATCAATTGCACCTGATGCTGGCGCAAGGCCGCCAGATTGGAGGCACCGACGAGCGCGCGCAGGCCATCGCACAAGGTATCCGGCAACACGCTGGTCACTCGCTCGCCGCGAACCAGCGATTGCGCGGCATCATCGGCACCCGATGGCTCGGCACCGAACAGGGCGATGTCCGGATTCAGCGCGTGCGCGGCAATCGCCGCACCACTGGCCAACCCGCCGCCGCCGACCGGCGTGATCAGCGCGTCGAGCCGAGGCACCTGCTGCAACAATTCCAATACCACGGTGCCCTGCCCCGCCATCACCCGGGTGTCGGCATACGGATGCACCAGGACGGCGCCGGTCACGCGCTGCACCTCGGCGCACTTCGCTTCGCGTGCCGCCTGGGTCGGCGCGCAACGATGCAGGATCGCACCGGCACGTTCGATCGCCTCGACCTTGGCGCGCACCGCGCCTTCGGGCACCACCACATGCGCGGCGATGCCGCGGGTGGCGGCGGCCAGCGCCAGCGCATTGCCGTGATTGCCGGAGGAATGGGTGACCACGCCGTGCGCGGCCTGCCCGTCGCTCAACGCCCACACCGCGTTGCAGGCGCCACGGAACTTGAACGCGCCACCACGCTGCAGGTGCTCGCACTTGAAATAGAGCTCGGCGCCACTCAACGCGTCCAGCGCACTACTGCACATCACCGGGGTGACGTGCGCATAGGCCTCGATCCGCGCCGCTGCGGCGCGGATCTGCTCGATGTCGGGCAAGGCATCCATCATCGTGTCGCTCATGTGTACTCGACCTCCACGCCACAGCGGAAACGTCGCTCGGCACCGGCTTCGAGCCGGATCGCCGCCGCACATTCGGGCCGGTTGAATGCATCGGCCATGCATTCCATCGGCTCCAGCGCGATCGACCGGCGCGGATCGCGGCTGACGGTATCGGCGGTGAACGCATGCATCACGCCGCGATCCTGCCATACGGCAATGCCCAAGCCGCTGGCCGGATCGCGCAAGCGCGTGCGGATGCTGCCATCGGCACCGGCCTCCAGATCGGTATAGCCCTGGTCGAGGATGCTGTCGCCGATCCGCCGCGGCTCGCGGAAGTCCAGTGCCGGCGCGTCGTCCAGCGGCACATACGCTTCCGCCCCGGCCAGCGCGATCAGGTCGGCACCGGTGCGGATCAGCGTCTGCGCCGGAATCTGCAGCTGCCAGTCGTCCACGCCATCGTCGGCCAGGCAAAAATACGGATGCCAGCCGAAAAAGCACGGCGCCGCCTGCGTGCCGACATTGCGCATGCGCGCCTCCAGGGTGAAGCCGGTGGCGTGCAGGTTGAAACAAACCTCGAGATCGATGGCATGCGGATAACCCGCTTGCGGGCGGATCGCACGGCTGCCCAGCACGAGCTGCGCACGATTCTCGTCGGCGTCCAGCGCACCGACCTCGAAATCCACCCCGCGCACAAAGCCATGCCGACTGGCCCGCTCGTCGCCCACGACTCCGGGTTGCAGATCCTGCGGTTGACCGTCGAAACAGTAGCGCGCATCGGCAATCCGGCCGGCGAACGGGGCCATGATCGCGAAGCGTGAACCGGGCCGGGCGACGATCTCGGCGGCATCGCGATAGCCGGCGGCCAGATCGCGCATGCCATCGCCCAGCGGCACTTCGAACGCGACCAGCGCCGCACCGTGCAATGCAATGCGCAGGCTGCGCCGGTCGTGGCGATCGCGCAGCTCGATGATCGGCTGTTCGCCCATGCTGCTGCGTTCCGCGGCATAACGGGTGCTGTTCATGGGCACGACCGGGTTCTCCTGCGGTTAAAGTGCCCCATGTTAGCCTGAGCAGTCCCCGGTTACCGTCATTCCCCCGCACATGCATGCACTTCCCGAACAAAGCCCCGCCTTGATCTGCCTGCGCGACTATCGCGCGCCAGCGTGGCGGATCGAGACTGTCGAGCTCGATTTCGACCTCGGCATCGACGCCACCGAACTCCACGCACGCCTGCTGCTGCGCCGCGACCCCGGGCAGAATGCGCCGCTGCGGCTGGATGGCGAAAACCTGCAATTGCTGTCGATCGCGCTGGATGGCGCAGCGCTGCCGGCCAGCGCGTACCGCTACGTCGACAACGTGCTGGAAGTCGATGGTGCACGTGACGGCAGCGTGCTGGAAACCCGCGTGCGACTGCGGCCGGCCGCCAACACCGCGCTGGAAGGGCTGTACCTGTCCGGTTCGCGCGAGGCCGGTTTCCTGTTGACCCAGTGCGAGGCCGAAGGCTTTCGCCACATCACGTTTTTCCCCGACCGGCCGGACGTGCAGGCGCGTTACACGGTCACCCTGCGCGCCGACCGCAAGCGCTTTCCGGTGCTGCTGGCCGGCGGCAATCCGGATGGTGCCGGCGAGCTGGAAGGTGACCGTCACTGGGCACGCTTCGTCGATCCGCACCCGAAACCCAGTTACCTGTTTGCGCTCGTCGCCGGTCATCTGCAGAGCATCGAACACGACTATGTCACCGCCGACGGCCGTGCGGTGCAGCTGAAGATCTGGGCCGAGGCGGACGTGGTCGACCGCTGCCATTACGCAATGGATGCGTTGCAGCGCTCGATGCGCTGGGATGAGCAGGCCTATGGCCGCAACTACGATCTTGACGTGTTCCACGTCGTCGCCACCCACGACTTCAACATGGGCGCGATGGAGAACAAGGGCCTCAACATCTTCAATGCGAAATACCTGCTGGCCGACCCGGATTCAAGCACCGACGATGAATACCGCCATGTCGAGGCAGTGGTCGCGCACGAGTATTTCCACAACTGGAGCGGCAACCGCGTCACCTGCCGCGACTGGTTCCAGCTGAGCCTGAAGGAAGGGCTCACGGTGTTCCGCGAACAAAGCTTTTCGGCCGACATGAACTCGGCGCCGCTGAAGCGGATCGAGGATGTATCGCTGTTGCGTCGTGCCCAGTTCCCCGAGGACGCCGGCCCGCTGGCCCACCCGGTGCGCCCGGCGCAGTACAGCGAAATCAACAATTTCTATACCGCCACCGTGTATGAAAAGGGCGCCGAGCTGGTGCGCATGCTGGCCGGACGCCTCGGCGAGGCCGGCTTCCGGCGCGGCATGGATCGCTATTTCGAACGCAACGACGGCCGGGCCGCCACGCTGGAGGATTTTCTCACCGCATTGGGTGAAGCCAACGACACCGACCTGATGCCGTACCTGGCCTGGTATGGCAGGGCCGGCACGCCGCGATTGACCGCCCAGGGCCGCCACGATGCGGCGCGTCGCGAGTACACGCTGACCTTGAGCCAGCACGCGCCGGCCGGCGCGCATCAGGAGGCCTGGTCACCGTTGCCGATCCCGGTGAAGCTGGCATTGTTCTCGCACGATGGCGCGATGCTGCCCCTGCGGTTGCATGGCGAAACCGGCGACGGTGCCCGCGAACGCGTGGTGGTGCTGGACAAGCATGAGCAGGAGCTGGTGTTCTGCGATGTCGAACATGCTCCGGTGCCGTCCCTGCTGCGCGGGTTTTCCGCGCCGATGATCCTGGAGTGCGCCTATACACCGGCCGAGCTGGCCCTGTTGCTGGGTCACGATGTCGACGGCTTCAATCGCTGGGAGGCCGGCCAGCAACTCGCCGCGCGCGCTTACGAAAATCTGCGCGATGGCGCCGACCACGGTGCGCTGGACGCCTGGTGCGATACGCTGGCAGGGTTGTTCTGCGGCGACCGGGTCGACGATGCGCTGCTTGCCGACTTGCTGAACCCGCCGGGTGAGATCGAGCTGGCCGAACGGGAAGCTGCGGTCGATCCGCAAAAGATCCACGAACTTCGCCAGGAGCTGCAACGCCGACTGGCACATCGGCTCGGTGTCGACGCCTTGCGCTCGCGCTACCTCGATCTGGTCGCGCACACCACGATCGCCCTGGATGCCTCCAGCCAGGCCCGGCGCCGCCTCAAGCGGCGGGTGCTGGAACTGCTCGAACTGATCGACCAGGCCAGCGCCTGCCAGCTCGCCGCCAGCCAATATCACGATGCGCCGGGCATGACCGACCGACTGGCTGCACTGGCCGTCCTTGCGCGTCGCGGCGACGCCAGGGCAGAACGGCTGTTGCTCGATTACCGCACGCGTTACGCCAGCAATGCGCTGGCGCTGGACAAATGGTTTGCGCTGCAGGCGCAGACCACCGGCAACGGTGCACTGGCACGGGTGGCAAAGCTGGAACACGATGATGCGTTCACGCTGAAGAACCCGAACCGGGTGCAATCATTGCTTGGCGCGTTTGTGCGTGGAAACCCCAGCGGCTTCCATCAGCCCGATGGTGCCGGTTACCGCTTCCTGGTCGAGCGATTGCGCGCGATCGACGCGTTGAATCCACAAGTGGCGGCACGGTTGGCCACGGCCTTCAATGGCTGGCAGCGGCTGGAACCCGGTCGTCGTGC
Organism: Rhodanobacter sp.; assembly: GCA_035564915.1. Lineage (GTDB taxonomy): Bacteria > Pseudomonadota > Gammaproteobacteria > Xanthomonadales > Rhodanobacteraceae > Rhodanobacter. Next base: position 659 of record DATMTH010000187.1, on the reverse strand, counting down.
GGCAGCACAGGCAGCGATCACGGAGCTGGCCGGGCAAGCCGGGCTATCGCGCAATCTCGCCGAAATCATCGGCAACGTGCTGCACCACTGATCGTCACGACGGACACTGCATTCTCAACTTCGTACGGCAACGCGACATCGTCTCGTTGCCTCGTCCTGCGGGGGTGTGGTGCCGGCACCACACGCGCGGACGGGATGCTTCCTGGTTCAGACAGCCAGGTGATCCAGCGCCTCGAGCAGGCTCTCCATGCGTGACTCCAGATCCGGCTGCATCGAGTCGCGCTCGGCGTCTTCGTAGCAGCTCAGGTTGTCCATGGCCATTTCGACCTCACCGATCTCGACCAGCAGATCATGATGCGGATACACGGGTTGGAAATCGAAGCTCATATCCATGACGACATCCTCGTTGAGTTGGTGACAGGGGTAATGCAATGCCCATGCCAAACTGTGATTGAGGTCGCAGTCGAATCACGGGAGCTGCTGCGATGCTGACGTCCTGCGTCAGCTGTTGCCGCGACTCGACACAATTTCCCGTTTCAGTCACCCCATGTTCACGCGTTGGCCGCGAAGATCGGCGCAAGTTTCGCCCCTGCAGACATGCAGTTCGCGTCAACCCTTTCCGGTTTCTGGCGCCCGGCAATACGGTCATCCTGGATTCC
>DATMTH010000186.1:0-4227 GCA_035564915.1 Rhodanobacter sp. | reverse complement strand
GTTGTGAGTAGCCGCCGCTGCTGACTTAGCCTCTGAGGGGAGGACACCATGTCATATCGCAAGAGTCTGTTGGCCGCGAGCATCGTCGCCGGCCTGTGTCTGTCGGGGGCGCTCAATGCGCAGGACAGCAACCCGACTTCCGACAATTCCAGCACCAGTACCGCGCAGCAGCAGAAGGACAAGATCAAGCAACTGGCGGCGGTTACCGTCGTTGGTATCCGCGGCAGCGAAGAGCTGTCGCTCGATACCAAGCGGGCTGCCAATTCGCACGTTGAAGTAGTGTCTGCCGAAGACATCGGCAAGCTGCCGGCCAAGAACGTGGCCGATACGCTGGCGCAGTTGCCTGGCGTCAACATCAGCTCGTCCAGCGCAAGCGAAGGCGCCTTTGACGAGGCTGATCGTGTCAGTTTGCGCGGTACCAATCCGAGCATGACCCAGACGCTGATCAACGGTCACAGTGTCGGCACGGGCGACTGGTTCGTGTTGAGCCAGGTGCAAACGGTAGGCCGCAGCGTCAGCTACAGCCTGCTGCCGTCGGAAATCGTCAGTCAGGTGGTGGTACACAAGACGTCCGAGGCACGCCTGGTCGAAGGTGGCAGCGCCGGCACGGTGGACATCCTTACGCGCAAGCCGCTGGATTACGCCAAGCCGTTCACTGGCTCGGTGTCTCTGGGTGGCGTTTACTCCACGCTTCCCGGCAAGACCGAGCCGCAGTTCAGCGGATTGGTCAACTGGAAGAACGACGACAACACGTTCGGCGTATTGCTGGAGGGCTTCTACGAGAAGCGCGCTCTGCAGCGCGATGGCCAGGAAGTGGTGGGTGGCTATCTGCCGACCACGCTGGATGGTCGCACGGTGTATTACCCGAACGAAATCGGCAACGCCTTGTTCCAGCAGAAGCGCACCCGCAAGGGTGGCTCCATCGATATCGAATGGAAGCCGGCCGACAACCTGACACTGGACCTGAACGGCTTCTACTCCAAGCTGCAGGCCGACAACATCAACACCAACTACATGTTGTGGACGAGCAACGTGCTCGGCGCAGGCGGTTCGATCATGCCTGGCTACTCGTTGAACGGTAATGTGATCAGCAAGGCGAATCTTGCGCCGGGGACTTCCACGGCCTACGGCATCTACGACCAGATATCCCGCCCGGGTGCATATTCGAAGACCAGCTACGTCAGCCTGAGTGCCGACTGGAATGTCTCTGACACGCTGAGCTTCAAGGGCGAGGCTGGCACCACCAATGGTACCGGCGAGAGCCCGCACCAGAATGTACTCGAGCTTGGCGAGAACGTGGGTGGCAGTGGCAGCTGGAACATGAACGGTCTTGGCTCGCCGATCGACTGGTCCGAAGGCGCCAACAACACCACACCCGCGGGCATGGCGCCTTCCTTCGGCTGGATCTTCGGCGAACAGGACATCCATGTGAAGGACAAGGAGAACTGGTTCAAAGTCGATGGCGAGCAGGATTTCGACGGAACGCTGTCCTCGCTGCAATTCGGTATTCGCTATGCCGACCATACCCGGCAGAGCCTGGAAGACATTGCCCAGGGTCCGCTGGCAGGCTGGACCGATCCGGCCAACTTCCCGACTTCTTATTCCAGCTATCCGGGTGATTTCGGCAGCCAGTTGGGAGCGTCGGTACCGAACAACGTGTGGATGTATTCGCCGGCGCAGCTGGCCGCGTTCGATGCAAAGTGGGCCAATCGTGACCCGGTCACGCGCTTCTACTGGAATGACATCTACAGCGTGAAGGAAAAAGACAGCGCTGCGTACTTCCAGGTGAACTTCGAGGGCGATCGCTGGGGCGGCAACATCGGTGCGCGCTGGGTACACACCGGCGAAACCATCAACGATGCCACCACCAGTCCCGATCCGGCGGCCAGTTCCTCGAATGGCCCGATCACCACTTCGGCGTTTGGTCCTTACTACTGGAACACCATCAAGCGCTCGTACAGCAAGCTTCTGCCCAGTGCGAACATCAAGTTCAACCTGACGGACGACCTGCTGTTCCGCTTTGCCGCTTCGCAGACGCTGACTCGACCGGATTATTCCGCGATGGCCGGCTCGGTGTCGCTGGATGACCTGACTCATACCGGTACGGGCGGCAACCCGTTGATCAAGCCGCTGATCTCGACCAATTTCGACAGCTCGCTGGAGTGGTATTTCATGCCGCGTGGCCTGCTGTCGGCCAGCGTGTACGAGATGTCGTTGAAGGACTACGTCGATTTCGCGGACGTGAAGCGTACCTACAAGGACATCCAGGCCAGCACCACCGCCGGGCATGACGTGTTTGCCACCTACACCGTCGAAGTGCCAAGCAACGTCAATGGCAATGTGCGGGGCGTGGAGCTGAATTACATCCAGCCGATTGGCGATAACTTCGGCGTATCAGCCAACTACACGTTCGCCAGCGCCCACGCCGATGGCAACCAGCCGCTGGAAGGTACTTCGAAGAACACGGGTAACGTTTCGGCCTTCTTCGAGAACAGCAAGTTCAATGCGCGTGTCAGCTACACCTATCGCTCGTCGTTCTATGCCACCGTCAGCCACGGTTCGCAGTATTACCAGCAGGGTGTCGGCAACTTGTCGATGTCGCTGGGCTACACGATCAACAAGTGGGCATCGCTGTCGTTCGATGCGATGAATCTCAACAACCCGACGACGAAGTACTACTACAAGGATCCGGCATTCGGCAGTCAGCCGTATGCGTTCTACACGAATGGTCGGCAGTACTACCTGAACCTGCACTTCAAGTTCTGATCCGTCGCTGCATCATTGCGGGCCATGGACGGCCTTCCCTCTCTCCCCGAACGGGCCCCTTAGCTGTTTCCGGGCCCGTTTTTTTCTTCTGCATGGCCATGCCGGGCATGGCATGCTGGACTGCCCGCGCCGGAGACTGCCGATGACCTTCCGCCCATTGCTCGCCGCCTGTGCTTTCCTGCTGCTTGGCGCATGGGCGCCATTGCATGCAGCCACGATGGGCGCGCAGCCCTCGTTGATCCCGTTGCCGGCACAGCTGACGATGGCCGAAGGCCGCTTCCATGTCGATGCGCACACGCCGATCGTGTTGGCCGACCACTCTGCTTCGACGCGGCAGACGGCGGCGTGGCTCACGGGTTTGCTGGCGCATACGCGCGGCCTGCACTTGCAGGTGACGCAAGGCACCGCGAGCGCTCACGCGATCGTGCTGAAACTCGATCCGCAGGCGCCGGTGACGCAGCACGCAGGCTACGCGCTGGATGTCACCGCGCAGGGCATCCGCATCACCGCGCGCGACGCTACCGGCCTGTTTTATGGCGCGGTCACGCTCTATCAGTTGCTGACACCGGATGCAGCGCATGGCGCGATGGACGTGCCGGTGCTGCACATCCGCGACTGGCCGCGTTTCGCCTGGCGCGGCCTGATGCTGGATTCCGCGCGCCACTTCCAGTCGGTGGCCGAAGTCGAGTCGCTGCTCGACCAGATGGCGCAGCACAAGCTGGATGTATTCCACTGGCACCTCACCGACGACCAGGGCTGGCGCATCCAGATCAAGCGCTATCCCGAGCTGACCAGGATCGGTGCCTGGCGCACGCCGCCCGACGCGGGCCATGACGGCGAGCCGAAGCGGTATGGCGGTTTCTATACGCAGGCACAAATCCGCCAGGTGGTGGCCTATGCCGCCGCACGCCACATCACCATCGTGCCCGAGCTGGACATGCCCGGCCACGCGCAGGCGGCGGTGGCTTCGTATCCGCAACTGGGCGTCACCGGCAAACGGCCGCAGGTGTCGACGGACTGGGGCGTCAATCCGTACCTCTACAACGTGGATGACCCCACCTTCACCTTTATCGACAACGTGCTCGACGAGGTGATGGCGCTGTTCCCGTCGAAGTACATCCACGTCGGTGGCGACGAGGCGATCAAGGACCAGTGGAAGGCTTCGCCTGCCGTGCAGGCAAAGATGCATGCGTTGGGCATCAAGAACGAAGATGCGCTGCAGGGCTGGTTCATCGGCCGCATTGGCAAGTACCTCGCCGCGCACGGGCGCAAGCTGATCGGCTGGGACGAAATCCTGGAAGGCGACAACGTGCCGGCGAATGCCACGGTGATGTCGTGGCGTGGCACCGACGGTGCGATCACGGCCGCGAAAGCCGGTCATGACGTGGTGCTGTCGCCCTCGCCGCAGCTGTATTTCGACGGCGTGCAAAGCGATCACGCCGACGAATACGCCGGCCGCAT
>DATMTH010000185.1:0-6236 GCA_035564915.1 Rhodanobacter sp. | reverse complement strand
CCACGCTTTCACTTCCGACCATCGCCAAGCCACGCTGCGGCGCGAAAGCCTGACCTGTCGAGGGAATTTGCCTTCGCCGATCATCTTGTAGATCTGGGAGCGAGAGAGCCCGATGTGCTGCTTCACTTGAAGGATGCGGAGAAAGCGAGTGTCGCTGAGGTTGATAGTCGTCATGGTTCACCTTGTTAGTTCCACCGTCGCGGGATGCGATGGCAGGCCGTTGGTCGGCATGACTATGGTGTACGACTTGGCAAATGTAAGGAATACAGTAGGTTACGGAGGTGGCATTTCCAAGAGGTGATCAACGAATTTGAAGAATTTAAGAGCGTGGCGACCCACCTCAGCCCAAGGGGGGAGGCTCCCGAATTCGAAAATAAATTTCTGTGGCTGCGGAGGGGTGCCTCTGGATAGCGACCGTCGGTCGCTTTTCGAAGATGAATGGATGTTAAATACGAAGGCACTTTGAGCTCACGACTTCCTCCGAATCAAGCGTTGCTTGAGGGGATTGCCGAGGCATAGCAATCGGTACTCATTCGGGTCCACCCGTGGGTACACGACTAAACGATCGTCGATACCTAGTTGTTATATATCAACTAGGTATGGCATAAAAATACTTTCTGCATCGGCAAATGATTCAACCGGTTGTCGTCAATGTGTGGTGATCCGTCGTCCGCAGCGGCCAAAACGTTGGCAGCGGGTTCGTCAGCGGGCTGGGTGTGCAGCCAGCCATGCGTCAAGGTCGGCCAGCCGAGGCATGCCTCCCTGCGCTCCCAGCTTGCCCACCGACAATGCGGCGGCGGCACAGGCCTTGCGTACCGCCGCGGGCAGGCCTTCGTGAAGAAAAACGGCCAGCGCGGCGTTGAACGTATCCCCGGCACCGGTGCTGTCGACCACGTCGACCTTGAAACCCGGTTGATGCACCGGTTCGCCTTGGTCGCGATACCACGCACCTTCCTCGCCGCGGGTAAGCACCAGCGGACACGGTGCGCGCTGCATCAAGTCACGGAAGTCATCGCTTGCGTCTGCGCCCAGCAGAATCGCCAGCTCGTGCTGGTTGGGCGTGACATAGCGCGCGAGCTTCAGCCATTCGGCCGGCAGCCTCTGCGCCGGTGCGGGGTTGAGAATTACCGGCACGCCGAGACGATGTCCGAGCCGCAAGGTGGCCTCGACCGTCTCCAGCGGAATCTCCATCTGCACCAGCACGGCGTCGGCACGACGGATCTCGGCATGCGCCTGTTGCACCTGCGCCGGCGTCACGCGAGCGTTCGCCGCGGGCACCACGATGATCTGGTTTTCGCCGCCCGCGACGGTGATCGAGGCGGTACCGCTGGACGCATCGCTCAGCGCATGCACATGGGCAAGGTCGATCGCCTCGGCTTCGAGCCCGGCATGCAACTGCCTGCCGAACACGTCATCGCCGATGGCGCCGACCAGGGCGACCTCGGCACCCAGCCGCGCCGCCGCCACCGCCTGATTGGCACCCTTGCCACCCGCGACGGTGACAAAACCCTGACCGAGGATGGTTTCACCCGGACCGACAAAGCGCGTCGCCTGGGTCACCAGATCCATGTTGATGCTGCCGACGACCACGATGCGCGTCATGGCTACCTCCGGGGGTGGATGGCAAGAGTTTCAGCACGAGCATCAAAGCTTAACGGTTACCCCTGTCTTACGGCATGGTGTGTACTTCAGGCACATACATTCGAGTCGACGTGCAGGCATAAAGCTGCCATGCATTCGTCGATTCCATTGCGCTGTCCAGGCGCCACCCCGATATCTGTCGCCACCATCAAAGGGTGTGCCGCGTGAATGTCTTCGCGCCGATGATCCGTCGCCCGGCGGGTACCTCGCTGCTGGCCATCGGCCTGATTCTGGCCGGGCTGTGGGCGTACTTGCTGCTGGGCGTGGCAGCCTTGCCGTCGCTGGATTTCCCCGGTGTCTACGTGGCGGCGAACATGCCCGGAGCCAGCGCACAGACCATGGCCAATACCGTGCTGGCCCCGCTGGAGCGGCACCTGGGGCAGATCCCCGGTATCGACGACATGTATGGCAACGCCAGCGAGGGCCAGGTCGGGATCAGCGTGCGCTTCAACTTCAGCCGTACCGCTGACAGCGCGGCGCGCGATGTGCAGGCCGCGATCAATGCGGCGGCGGTTGACCTGCCCTCGGGCATGCCGTCGCCACCGCAGTATTTCAAGTTCGACACCTCGCAGATCCCGATCCTGTTCATCACGCTCACCTCCAACGGCATGCCGCAGGACAAGTTGTTCGATCTGGCCGACACCCTGCTCAAGCCGGCCGTGGCCCAGATCGACGGCGTGGCCCAGGTAGATGTGTTCGGCGGCACGCCACATGCGGTGCGCATCGACCTGGACAACCGTGCGCTCGCCGCCAAGGGGCTTACCGCGAACGATGTCGCCAACGCGCTGCGTGCCGCCAATGTCACTTCGCCGCAAGGCACGCTGAGCGACGGTCGCACGCAGATGACGGTGAGTGCCAGCGACGGCTTGCACGAGCCAGACGAGTTTGCGCGGCTGTTGATTGCGGTAAGGCATGGCGTGCCGGTGCGGCTGTCGGACGTGGCTCGCGTCTACAGTGGCCAGCAGGATCAATACCAGGCAGCGTGGTTCAACGGCGCCCGCACGGTCGGCCTGCAGATCACCAAGCGACCGGAGGCGAACTCGGTGGCCACCGTGGCGGCGATCCGTGCGCGCCTGCCGCAATTGCGCGCATCACTGCCGTCGGACGTGACGATGACGCCGGTGTTCGACCTCACCCAGACCACCAAGTCGGCCCTGCACGAGGTCAAGGTCGCCCTGCTGATCTCGATCGCGATGGTGGCGCTGGTGATGCTGATATTCCTGCGCCGGCTGCGGCCGACCATGATCGCCATGCTCAGCGTACCGCTGTCGCTGGCCGGCGCGTTCGTGGTGATGTGGATGCTCGGCTACACGCTCAACACCTTGTCGCTGGTGGCGCTGGTGTTGTGCATCGGCTTCGTGGTCGACGACGCGATCGTGGTGATCGAGAACATCGTGCGACACATGGAAAAGGGCATGGCCCCGCTCGAGGCGGCATTGACCGGCGTGCGCGAGATCGGTTTCACCGTGGTCTCGATCACGCTGTCGCTGGTGGCGGTATTCGCGCCGCTGCTGTTCGGCAACAACATGCTGATCATGCTGCTGCGCGAGTTTTCGGTGACCCTGACTGCCGCGGTGGTGATCTCCGCAATCGTCTCGTTGACCCTTACGCCAGCGCTGTGCGGCTATCTGCTCAAGCACGAACCGGAACCACCGCGGCCACCGGGCCGCATCGAGCAGGCGGTGGAGCGCTTCGATCGTGCCCTGCTTCGCATTTACGAACGGGCGCTGGACTGGGCCATGCATCATCGCCGCATCATGCGCTGGCAACCGCTGCTGCTGCTGTTCCTGACCTTCGCGCTGGGTGCCGCCGTGGTCAAGACAGCCGGCGGTACCTTCATGCCCGACGAGGACACCGGCCAGCTGCAGGTCGATATCGACGCCGATGCCAACATCTCGCCGACCGTCATGGCCGCACGCGCGCAACAGGTCGAGAAGATCATGCAAGCCGATCCGGCCGTGCTCGACCAGCTCACCATGCTGGGCGGCAACGGCAGTGGCGGCGCGGTCGGCAACAGTGCGCGGATGTTCGTCGACCTGAAGCCGCGCGGACATGGGCCCGACGAGCGGCCGGAGAACATCAAGGCCGTGATCGAGCGTCTGTCCAAGCGATACGACGCGCTCCCCGACGTCAAGGTCTCGGTCAGCGCCTCGCAATTCCTCGGTGGTGGTGGCAGCGGCGACAACGGCGGCCAGTACGAATTCCAGCTCACCAGCACCGTGGGCGGCGACCTGCAGCCGTGGGCGCTGAAGATGGTGCGGCAACTGCGCACCATCAAGGAGTTTCGCGATGTCAGCAGCCCGTTCGACCAGGTCGGCAAACAGCAGCAGTTGCATGTGGATCGCGAGGCTGCCGCACGCCTGCACGTCAGCATGGGTGCGATCGACACCGCGCTGTTCAGCGCCTTCGGCCAGCGTCAGGTGTCGCAGATCTATTCCGACATCAATCAATACGCGGTGGTCCTGAACAGCAGCCCGAACGAAAACCTGAGCCCGCAATCGTTGCTCAACATTCGCGTGCGCAGCGAGCAGGGCCAGATGATTCCGCTGTCCGCGCTGGCGACGATGGAGCCGGCGATCAGCCCGCTGCGCGTGCGCCATCACAACCAGCTGCAGGCGGTCACCATCAGTTACAACCTGGCCAAGGACGTGCCTCAGGATCGCGGCGTGGCACTGGTCGATCAGGCCGCCTATGCGCTGGATCTGCCAGCCGGCGTCAAGGTGGAATACACCGGCGCCAACCAGCGCCTGCAGCAGGCGCAATCCAACGGCACCGTGCTGCTGCTGGGCTCGATCCTGGCGATGTACATCGTGCTCGGCATTCTCTACGAGAGCCTCGGCCACCCGCTGACCATCCTTTCCACCCTCCCCGCCGCAGGCGCCGGAGCCTTCCTGGCCATGCTGGTGACCCAGACCCAGCTCTCGCTGATGGCGATCATCGCGATCCTGATGTTGATCGGCATCGTCAAGAAGAACGCGATCCTGATGGTCGATTTCGCCCTCGTCGCCGAACGCGAGCGCGGCCTGTCGGCACCCGAGGCGATTCGCGAAGCGGCGTTGGTGCGCTTCCGCCCGATCACCATGACCACCCTGGTGGCGATGGGCGCGGCACTGCCGCTGGCGATCGGCATCGGCATCGGCTCGGAAATGCGCCAGCCTCTCGGCATCGCCATCGTCGGCGGGTTGCTCGTCTCGCAACTGCTGACCTTGCTCAGCACCCCGGCGATCTACCTGTGGAATCATGACCGCAAGATCCGCAAGGCGGCGCGCAAGCTGCGCAAGGCGCAGAAAGCGACGAGGAAGACACTGGGCGCAACTCAAACGGCATCATGAACGGCCGCAAGCCGGCCGGCGACGGGTGCATCGTGCTGGTCGCCGTCTGCTTCGCAAAGGTTCGGCCGCACTCGCATTGCAACCTGGGATCGAGGTTTGGGATCGGGCCCTTGCGGGCTTAACTCATTTGACACGGCCGTATGGATGGCCATTTAGAACATCATTGATCAGAGCATTCTTAACGCTTGAATTGAGCGGCGCGCGGCGCCGTCCGCTTCGAACGAGTGGTTAGCGCGCACTATAGCTATCCATGGATGCGATTGGAAAATGCTGCTTTTGCCATGCAGAAAACGCATGGAGGTTGTTGATAGCGGAGACACATGATTTTGGATGTTGAACTTGCAGGACATGACCAGAGGCTACCCAAGATTGCAGCACGGAAAGACATTGTCGAAGCGCACCGATAGAGCTGATGTTTCCGTAACCTTCGGCATCTACAAGAGAACAGAACCCTTCCTCTGTAATGAGACCGGCAAGGAATTCTTCTGCGTGGTCAGCAAGAGGGGACATTGAGCACTAACGTAGCTGTAGAAAAACCTCGTCGCAATCTATCATTTGCGATGCCCGCAAAACTGCTGTCGTCATGAACCTGACGAATTTTCTCCAGAAGGCGGCCATCTTCCTGCTTGCGCGAGCTGGCAGGACGATCACGCCAGGCGTAGAACCCGCTGGCGCTCACGTCATACAGTCGACACAGCAGCCTCACCGGATGGTGCTCTTGCTGCTGCTTGATGAAAGCGAAGATCTCGCCTTTTGAGCCGAAGTGAATGCGATCGCTTTTTTTAAAAGGTCATGCTCGATTTTCAGGCGCTCGTAAGCCTTCTTGACCCGACGCAGCTCCTTGAGCTCGGCGGCCACTTCTTTCTCGACAGCTACACCTTTGGTCACGATCACACCCTCGCGCGCTTGTTTTCGCCAACGAGACAGCATGAACGGGTGGATGTAAAGCGAAGCGGCAACGTCACCCACGGCGACGCCGGGCAACTGGCTCAAACGGACGGCTGTGGCCTTGAATTTCTCGGTGTATTTATAGGTGGTGCGAGGGCCTGGCGTGGGCATGGTGTGGACTCCTGACGTGATAGTTCAGGGTGTCCACTAAAGCGTAGGAACTGTCCCGTCCGCCTCGAACGAGATGTTAGGCGCCTTGTGCGAGCGCGAATTCATTTGAACTCATGCCCAGGCTCACCCAAAAAGTAGAACTTTGCATCGTGCTTCCGCTCGATGTAATCGAGTTCCACCCGGAGGCTCCCCAGAGCCAACGAT
>DATMTH010000184.1:0-4515 GCA_035564915.1 Rhodanobacter sp. | reverse complement strand
CCGGTTGAACCATCCACGGCGCCGCGGCCAGACCGCGGCGCCGTTTTCTTTTTCACGCTCGGGCCGGCGGCCTTCACTTGTTATCATCAACGACTTTGTTTCCGTTCACCCGGCGCATCCCGCCACCGCAAGGAACCGATCTTCGCCCATGCTCAGTATCGAACAACGCATCGCCAACGACATCGCCGCCAAAACCGAGCAGGTACGTGCCGCCGTGGAGCTGCTTGACGGCGGCGCCACCGTGCCGTTCATTGCACGCTACCGCAAGGAAGTCACCGGCGGCCTGGACGACACCCAGCTGCGCCTGCTGGAAGAACGCCTGCGCTATCTGCGCGAACTGGAAGAACGACGCGCCGCGATTCTTGCCAGCGTCGAGGAACAGGGCAAGCTCGACGATGCCTTGAAGGCCGACCTGCTCGCCGCCGACACCAAGGCGCGCCTGGAAGACCTGTACCTGCCATTCAAGCCCAAGCGCCGCACCAAGGCGCAGATCGCGCGCGAAGCCGGCCTGGAACCGCTGGCGCTGGGACTGCGCGAAGACCCCACGCTGACCCCGGAAGCGCTTGCCGAATCCTTCGTCGATGCCGACAAGGGTGTCGCCGATGTGCGTGCCGCGCTGGACGGTGCACGCGCGATCCTGATGGAGTCGATCGCCGAAGACGCCCAGCTGGTCGGCGAACTGCGCGACTGGCTGTGGGCGCAGGGTCAGGTTCGCGCCAAGGTGGTCGAAGGCAAGGAAAATGAGGGCGCGAAATTCCGTGACTACTTCGACCACGTCGAAGCGATCGGCAAGATTCCCTCGCATCGCCTGCTGGCCCTGATGCGTGCACGCAACGAAGGCGTGATCGAACTGGAGCTCGCGCCCGCCGCGGACAGCGAGCAGGGTCATGCCGAAGCCGAGGGCCGCGTCGCCGCCCATGCCGACATCCGCAACCAGGGTCGCCCCGCCGATGCATGGCTGCGCGAAACCGTGCGTCTGACCTGGCGCGTGAAGTTGCACCTGCATCTCACGCTCGACTTGTTCGGGCGCGTGCGCGAAGGTGCCGAGGACGAGGCGATCCGCGTGTTCGGCGACAACCTGAAAGACCTGATGCTGGCCGCACCGGCCGGCGCGAAGACCGTGATGGGGCTGGATCCGGGCATCCGCACCGGCTGCAAGGTCGCCGTGGTCGACGCTACCGGCAAGGTGCTGGCGACCGACACCATTTATCCGCTGGAACCGAAACGGCAGTGGAACGAATCGCTGGCATCGCTGGCCCACCTGTGCAGGCAGCACCATGTCGACCTGATTTCGATCGGCAACGGCACCGGCTCGCGCGAAACCGACAAGCTGGCCGGCGAACTGATCAAGGGGCTGGCCAAGGCGGGCGCCACGCACACGATCGCCAAGATCGTGGTGAGTGAGGCGGGCGCCTCGGTCTATTCGGCCTCCGAAACCGCCGCGAAGGAATTCCCGAACCTGGACGTGACCCTGCGCGGCGCCGTCTCCATCGCGCGACGGCTGCAGGATCCGCTGGCCGAACTGGTCAAGATCGAGCCGAAAGCGATTGGCGTCGGTCAGTATCAGCACGACGTCAACCAGATCAAGCTGGCGCGTGCGCTGGATGCACGCGTGGAAGACTGCGTGAACGCGGTCGGCGTCGACGTCAACACCGCTTCCGCCGCGCTGCTGTCGCGGGTGGCCGGCCTCAGCGCCAGCGTGGCCGAGAACGTGGTCAAGTACCGTGATGAGAACGGCCCGTTCGCCAACCGCAAAGCATTGCTGAAGGTGCCACGGCTGGGCGACAAGGCATTCGAGCAATGCGCCGGCTTCCTGCGCGTGCCATCCGGCGACAATCCGCTGGACGCCAGCTCGGTGCATCCGGAAGCCTATCCGGTGGTCGAACGGATCATCGCCCAGTGCGGTCGCGAGGTGCGCAACATCATCGGCGACACCAGCTTCCTGCGCGGACTGAAAGCCGAGCAGTTCACCGACGAAAAATTCGGCGTGCCGACCGTGCGCGACATCCTCAGGGAACTGGAGAAGCCCGGCCGCGATCCGCGCCCGGAATTCGTCGCACCGAGTTTCGCCGAAGGCGTCGAAGACGTGAAGGACCTGAAGCCCGGCATGATCCTCGAAGGTCGCGTCACCAATGTGGCGGCGTTCGGCGCCTTTGTCGACATCGGCGTGCACCAGGATGGGCTGGTCCATGTCTCGGCGTTGTCGCACACCTTCGTCAAGGATCCGCGCGACGCGGTGAAGGCCGGCGACATCGTCAAGGTCAAGGTGATGGAAGTCGACCTGCCGCGCCAGCGCATCGGCCTGTCGATGCGACTCGATGATGAACCTGGCCAGAGCCGCTCACGTGGCGCGACCGGTGGCAATGAGCCGCGCCGCGGCGGCTCGCGGCCTTCGGCGGCCACCTCCAAGCCGGCTTCCGCACCGGCCAACAACGCCTTTGCCGAGGCCTTGCTGCGAGCCAGACAGCGCTAGCGCGTCGGCCATGCCGTGCTGTCGCCAACTCATGATGCGGCGCAGCATGCGCAATGGTATGGAGTGGATTACCGTAGCTCCACAATAAATTAACCTGCCCGCCTCCGGAGTTAGACATACATGCATCGCACACGCATTCTTGCCGGCGCCATTGCTGCCACGCTGTTGTTCAGCACTGCCGCCAGCGCGGCCCAGTTCAGCAAGGTCGTCATCATTGGCGACAGTCTCAGTGACGCCGGCAACCTTTCGCTGGCACTGGGCTCGTCCACACCTTCGCGATTCACCACCAACCCCGGTCTTACCACCGCGGAAATGGTGGCCAAGGGCCTCGGCCTGCCGGTGACCGCCTCGCTGCTGGGCGGTACCGATTACGCCTTCGGCGGTGCCGGCCTGGTCAACAACTCCTCGGCCGGCCCGATCCCGACCCTGCCACAGCAGTTGCAGATGTACCTCGCCGCCAACGGTGGTGCAGCCGATCCCAATGCGCTCTATCAGGTGTGGGGCGGTGCCAACGACATCTTCTACCTGACCGCCACGTCGACTGATCCCAATGTACTTTCCGCCGGCACCCTGACCGCAGCCCAGACCGAACTGGGCCTGATCGGCTCGCTGCAGGCTGCAGGCGCCAAATACGCGGTGGTCTACAACCTGCCCGACATCGGCAAGACCCCCAGCGGGCTGGCCGGCGGCCCGGCGGCCTCGGCAGGCGCCACCCAGTTGTCGGCGCTTTACAACGGCCAACTGAACACCGGCCTCGACCAGCTCAGTGCCAATGGCATGAACATCATCCCGGTCAACGCCTTCGGACTGGTCAACGAAGTGATTGCCAATCCAGCGGCCTACGGCTTCACCAACGTCACCGCACCGGCCTGTACCGGCGGCAGCGGCAGCTCGGTTGAATGCGGCCCGCAAGGCTCGGGCGCCCCGGTCACCTATGTGCCTGGTACCGAGAACACCTATCTGTTTGCCGACGGGGTTCACCCCACCCAGGCCGCGGATCGCCTGCTGTCACAGGTTGTGCTCGCTGAAATCGCTGCACCGGGACAAACCTCCCTGCTTACCCAGGCTCCATTGACTGCCATCACCACGCAGACACAAACCATTCGTGGCGAAATGCTGAATGACGGATCGGGCAGCGGCACGCGCCTGTTCGCCCATGCCAACTACAGCCAGCAGAGCTTCAACGCCACCGACGCGTCACCCAAGGTCAACAACAACAATTTCAACCTGACCGTCGGCAGCGACCTGAGCCTGAACGACCATCTGTCGATGGGTGGCGCGCTGGGTGTGGGCCACACCAACAGCGGCGTCAAGGGTGGTACAGGCGGCTACGTGATGCAGGATATCTCCGCGCTGGTCTACATCAACTACCATTCCGGCGGCGGCTATGCGGGTGCCTATGGCGAGGCCGGACACGCCCACTTCACTGATGTGGATCGCCTCATACAGATCGGCCCAACAACGCGGACCGAAAGTGGCAGCACGGGTGGCGCGCATGGCGGCCTGGGTTTCACCGGCGGCTGGTGGTTTGGCCAGAAGACACTGCAGTACGGGCCTTACGCCAACGTGGAATGGCATAGCATCGGGGTGAGTGGTTTCGAGGAAAACGGCAACGACAGCACCGCGATGTGGTTCGCCAGCCAGAACCGCAAGGCACTGATCGGCACTCTCGGCTGGCGTGTCCAGGGCCAGTTCCAGATTTCGAACGCCACCTTGAAGCCCTACGTCGACCTGTCCTGGAATCATGACAGCAAGGCTGACCCGGCGATGGTGACGGCAGGCCTGACCAGCATGGCCGGCTCCTTCACACTCGCCGGCTACACCCCGGACAAGACCTGGGGCGCGGCCAGCGTCGGCGTGACCACCCAGCTCACCCCGTCCGTGTCGAGCTGGGTTGGCTATACCGGCCGCTTCAGCGACAGCAGCCAGAAGTACAACAACATCAACATGGGCTTCAAGATCCTGCTCTGAGGTCGACCGCTTCTCCGCCAGGGCCCCAAGCCAGGGCGGAGAAGCACAAAACAGAAAGGCCGCCCGGTTTT
>DATMTH010000183.1:0-5896 GCA_035564915.1 Rhodanobacter sp. | reverse complement strand
TTCAGTTGGTCATTGATCGAAAGGCGAATCTTTCGCTTTGCGGGACGGTTTCGTGCGGCCGGAAAAGCACGAATTCAGGGGTCAGGCATGCCGCCAGCCAGCGGTTTCGAACATTGCAGTACGAATCCTACGAGGACCTTTGGATCATGAAAAAGACTTGTGCCTTTGCCATTCTTGGGTTCGCGCTGCTTGCCAGCGGCTGCGTGTGGTCGCCGGGCCAGGAAATGTCCGGGAAGGGCCTGGTTCGCGGTACGCCAAGCGACAGCAGCCAAGTCCAGCTGGTGACGATTACCCCGCAGCTGCTGGCGGAGAATCCTACGCCGGTGCTGACCGCAACGGTGCCGCAGGAACTGCTGTCCTATCAGCCGACCCCTTACCGCATCGGTCCGGGGGATTCGCTTTACATCACGGTATGGGACCACCCGGAGTTGACGTCGCCGGCCGGCACGCAACAGCAGACGGCAGCCAACGGGCGCCTGGTGCGGTCGGACGGCACCTTGTTCTATCCCTATGTGGGTGGCATCAAGGTTGCGGGAATGACGATCGAGCAGGTGCGTCAGACCATTGCGGAGAAGCTCGCGAAATTCGTCGAGCGGCCGCAGGTGGACGTCAGCATCGTCGGCTACAACAGCCAGCATGTGCTGCTCCAGGGTGCCTTCATGAAGACCGACCCGCTGTCGATCACCTCGGTTCCGCTGACTCTGGCGCAAGCGTTGGGCACGGCGACCATCAATGCCGACCAGGCCAACATGTCCGACCTGGTGCTTAGTCGCGACGGACAGAACTATCACCTGGATCTTGCTGCGTTGTACGACAGCCGGGGACTGGCGAAGGACATCTATCTGAAGCCGGGCGATCGCCTGATGCTTCCCTACAACGACTCCGAGGAGGTGTACGTGATGGGCGAGGTGATGCGTCCCCAAGCGGTCACCTTCAGGACGCTTTCCTCGATCTCGCTGACCCAGGCACTGGGCCGCGTCGGCGGCCTGAATCCGGTCACTTCCAACGGCAGGGCCGTCTACGTGATACGTGGCGCGAACAATCTGAAAAATACCCCGGCCAAGGTCTTCCAGCTGGATGCGCGTTCGCCGGCCGCATTTGCGCTGGGAGACGATTTCAGGTTGAAGCCGGGTGACGTGGTGTTCGTCGGGGCAGCCGGCATCACCCGTTGGAACCGTTTCCTGAGCCAGTTGCTGCCTTCGGCTACCCTGGTCAGCAGTGCCGCCGCCGCGAATTACAGCGCGAACCACTGATGTGGTCCTGAACTCGCGATCCTGAATTCCGATTCGCGATCGGCATGGACCATGCCCGAACCCACGCCATCAACGCGATGCCCGTATTGATGGCGTGGGTTCGAGCTGGTGCAGGACGCCGCGGCGATTGCCGGAATCCGCGGTGGCGATGGGTCGAAACGCTCGTCGGTGATCACCCTTCGACTCGGGCCCTTTGGGCCTACGCTCAGGGCGAACGGTAGTGGCGCGTGCTGAGCTTTGTCGCTAATCAGGTTTCTCGATATCCCTGAGGCTGTCTTGTCGGCATGATGGACTTTTGCATTCGTGCTGCATGGCTCATGCATGCGTGGAATTAATGAAACATTATCCAAACATTCGATTCATGTAGCGCTCATATAAATGCGCAGTGGCTGAATAAGGCATTGGCGTTGTACCGGAATCGACATCCAAAAGTGATAGGTTCAAAAACCCGGCGTTAGCTCCATGTGCTCTGGTCGGGCAATCACCGTTGCGTCATTGATTGGATCAAGGCTGATCCAAGCAGGAGGAAGTATCGGTCTGGTGGATCCACGGTTCGTGGGCACAGGTCAGCAAGGTTTTCGCCGCCCGTCGGCTGAACCCCCACAATTGAACTCGTTCGGACCTTGGGGGACCCGCTCGAGCAAGCTAGGAGGCGAAGGTCCCATGCAGGAACTGCGGTTGCTCCTCGGTGTCATGGTTGCCGCATGCACGTCGGCTGCGGGCATCGTCGCCATGCGCCGGTTCGCTCTGGCGCTGGGTCTCGTTGATCGCCCCGATCAACGCAAACAGCATCTGGGCGAAGTGCCACTGGTTGGCGGCCTGGCGATCTTCACGGGGATGCTCGCGGGAGCGGTCTGCTACGGGGTTTTCGACGGATTCGAGCGCAGCCTGCTCGGAACCGCCGCCGTGCTTGCCCTGCTCGGCGCGCTGGACGATCGCTTCGGCCTCAGCGTGCGCGACCGCCTGCTGATTCAGACCATCGCGATACTGACCGTGATCGCGAGTACCGGCGTCTACATCCACACGCTTGGACACATCTTCGGCCATGACGTGGTGCTTGGCTGGCTTGGCGTGCCCATGACGGTGCTTGCGGTCATCGGCCTGGTGAATGCGTTCAACATGATGGACGGCATCGATGGCCTGGCCGGCAGCCTGACCCTGGTCAGCATCGCCGCCGTCATCCTGTTCGCGTCGCCCACGCCCTTGCGCGGGGTCATCATGCTGCTGGCCCTGCTGGCCGCGGCCACGTTGCCCTACCTGGTCGTCAACCTCGGCTTCGTGGGCGGCAAGGTTTTCCTGGGTGATGCGGGAAGCACGCTGATCGGCTACCTGCTGGCCTGGGTACTCATCCGCCTGAGCCAGATGCCCGAGACGCACTTGTCGCCCGTCGACGTGCTGTGGTGCGTGGCGCTGCCGGTGCTCGACACGCTCGCGGTGATGTATCGACGCATGCGCGCGGGCCAGTCGCCGTTCAAGCCGGACCGCGGGCATATCCACCACATCCTGCAGGGGGCCGGCCTGGGACCTCGGGCCACCTTGGCCGCGCTGGTGGTGCTTGCCGTGGGCCTCGCGTCCATCGGCGCGATCGTCAGCGGCGTGGCTCATTCGGCGGGGGTGAACCTCGCTGTGTTTTGCCTGATCCTCGGCGTGTACATGACGACGGTCATGCGCCTGTGGCTGCGACAGGAAGCGCACCGGCAGAGCGGACTCGACCCGCAGCGCGGCATCGGTGCGAAGGCCATTTCAACGGGTGCGGGCCGATCAGCCGTGCCGGCCGATCTTGTGGCCCAGGGAGGGGAGAGCAGAGGCAGGGCGGGCGGTCACAAGACCGGGGCATACCGCGCGGCGGAACAGCCTGACCATCGTTGACCGCGCGCGCCGCCAGCCGCCGTCGCGAACCCGCGTGGATTCAGGGGTCGCTTGCGCGGCGCCATGCGGTTGCCGCGATGCCGGTCACTTCAGTCCCACGAGCTGGATCGTCGCACCAGCCGCAACGCGCTTGATGCCGTCATCGATTTCGTTGGCGTATTCGATCGAACGGTTCACCACGAGATGGCCCTTGGTGATGCGCATCTGCTCGCTGGTGCTGAGGAAGGACATGGCAGCGGCGCCCGGTGCCGCGTGCGCACTGCGGCTGATCCTGTTGCCGGAGATGATCACCGCATCCGTGCGCCGGGTGTGGTCGCGGGTGTTGCCGTCGGCGAAGTTGATGCAGGAACCGTGGATGTCGACAAACACGTTGCCCGCGCATACCACCCGGTCGGCGCCCAGCACGCCGATCGCCCCCATCTGCGGGCGTATGCCGATGAAGGTGTTGCCCGTGATCACCGTGTCGATGGCGTTCTCGCTGGTCCCGTAGGCGAAGGATCCCAGCCTGATCGCGTCGCCGCCCGGACCGGAGCCCGGCGGCGAGCGCTGGAACGTGCAGCCGCTGATCTGCGTGCCGCTCAACCCGTTGACCGCGATGTCGACGCGAATCGAATTGAGGAAGTGGCAGTTGAGCACGGAGAGGTTGTCGGCGACGTCCGTGGCGGTCTTGGGCCGTGTTGCAGAATCGATGCCCCAGTAGCAGTTCGTGAACTGGCAGCCCGACACGACCCAATCGTGGATGTTGCTTCCCGTCTGGTGACCGTTGAAGAACGTGATGCCAGCCGTGTTCACGGTATCGATGTCGATGAACTTGCAGTGGCTGATGGTCACGTTGCGATACACGCTCCAGTTGTGGTAGGGCTCGAAATCGATGACGCCCACCGAGTGGGAGAGTTTCGCGTTGCCGATGTTCCGGAAGATGCAGTTCGCGACCGTCAGATGGTCGCAGTCGATGACGGACAGGCCGTTGCGGTTGTCCTTGACCGCGCCGTCGAACACGCAGTCGCGCACGACGATGCGCTGGTTGTGGCGCTCGGTGCCGCGGAGCGTCCCCGATCCGACATACATGCCGTCGCCCCGGAAGCCGTGGAACATCACCCGCTCGACCGTCAGGTCCGAAGTGGCGTTGATGGCCAGCAGATACCAGAACTGCTGGTAGCCGAACTCGGCCACGCGTCCGTTGAGCTTGAGGTCGTGCAGATGGATGTTCCGCATGTTGTCCGCGACATCGGGCGTACCGCCGTCGCGCACGTGGGTGACGAGCATGAACTCGCAGGCCAGCGTGTCGTCGTGCGCCTTCAGCTCGCTGGCCTGCCCGTCGCCGTACAGCTCGATGTCCGACCTGAGGTTGAGCTGCTTCACGGGATAGGTCCCGGCGGGCACGTAGACCTTGCTCCCGGCCTGGTCGATCGCCGCCTGGATGCCGCCGGTGCAATCGTGCGAGCTGTTGCCGGCGCGGATGGCGGCGTGTTCCGTCGCGGGCAGGAAGTCCAGGACGTTCGTCAGTTGCGGTGAGGATCGCATGGCAAGGTCTCCGATCGTGCGTGGCTCCGGGAACGGCTGTGGCGGTTCCGGCGAAGCCCGTCAGTAATTCCTTCGCGGGCGGATGCGGTTCTCCGAACGGCGCATGGGTCGTGTCATGGCAGGATACGCATGACGCGGGAAATGGACGTCTACAGGAGCGGCTCGGTGGACACCGCCGGCGATTCGCACAGTTCCGCGTAGACCTCCAGGGTGCGCTGGATGACGATGTGCTCGTCGAATTGGGATCGCGCCTTGAGGCGAGCCGCTGCACCCATCCGGCGCGCAAGCTCCGGGTTTTCCTGCAGTCGCCGGATGGCCTGCGCCAGCGCCTTGCTGTCGCCCTTGGGAACCAGCAGGCCGTCGACGCCATCGGACACCACCTCGCGGCAGCCGGGGACGTCGGTGGTGATCAGCGGCAGGCCGCAGGCCGCCGCTTCGACCAGCGTCCGCGGCAAGCCTTCCCGGTGACTCGGCAGCACCACCACGTCGACCGAACCGAGCAGGCCGGCCATGTCGTCGACGTGGCCGAGCCAGCTGACCAGTCCTTCCGCGACCCATTCCCGTATCGTCGCTTCCGGCACGGTGGCGGGATTGCCGGGATCCGGCATGCCGGCGAGCAGGGCGTGGACGGTGCGACCCTGAAGGCGAAGCTGGCGCAGCGCGGCGACGAACTCGGCCAGGCCCTTGTCCCAGAGCAGCCGGCTGGCCAGCAGCACGCGCATGCGGCCATCACCGGGAGGTCGTGCGCGCATCCCCGCGGCGAACTGCGCGCAGTTCACCCCGGAACCGCGGATCAGGCGGATATGCTCGGGGTCGACGAGTCCGGCCCGCCGGAACAGCGCCACGTCGTCCGCGTTCTGCAGGATCAACCGCGCGCCGCTGCCGCCGAGCGCGAGGCGCAGCAGGCTGCGCACCACCGGCCGCAGCAGCCGCGCCTTCAGCTGCGGGCTGGTGAACACGTAACCCATGCCGGCCACGGCATTCACCCGGGCCGGCACGCCGGCCAGCCGCGCCGCCAGCGAACCGTACACGGCGCACTTGATGGTGAAGCCGTGCATCAGCACCGGCTGCTCGCGCCGCAGCAGGCGGACGAGATGCCACAGCAGCGCCGTTTCCCGCAACGGATTCAGGCTGCGTCGCGCCATCGGCACGGATTCCCAGCGCAGGCCGAGGGCGCGCAGCTTGTCGCCATAAGGCCCCGGCGGGGAGATCAGCAGGACCTCGTAGCCTTGCCGTTGCAAGGCCAGCGC
>DATMTH010000182.1:0-24009 GCA_035564915.1 Rhodanobacter sp. | reverse complement strand
CCCCGACGGGGTGGCCACCATGGCGAGGCTTACGGCAGCTTCAGAGCCGACTTGACCGAGGCGTCGACTGCCGAGCTGTCAACGTAGCCGACAGCGTTTGGATCAGCAGCGACGGCCTTGACCACCGCGGCGTCGTTGGGCTGTTCATGCGGCGGCAACGCGCGACCGCTGAATACCAGTCGCGACCAGACCGCCTTGACCTGGCTGGCCGACTTGCCGGTCACGGCCTGGTAGAAGTGCTCACGAGCCGGATTGCTGTCCACCAGGTCGTACAGCTTGGCGCTGCCGCCATCCGGCAGCGAGGTGCTGCGGCCAAGATAGAGTGCGGCGACCTGGTCCTTGCTCAGACTCGAGGTCTTGCTCTTGGCGCTGACAATGACCGTGGTGCCGGCAAATACCGGAGCGCTGGCAACGGCGAGTGCTGCGATGAGGATGCATTTGCGAAAAATGGGTTGCATGGGAGGATCCTCAGAATACGAAGTCGACGACGGTGGAATACACGTTCACCGGGTGGCCGTTGTAGGCGGAATCCACATGGCTGAAGGTGCCGCCGCGCTGCGAAGGGCTGACATGGTCGTACTGCGCCTTGATCGCGATGTTCTTGTAGACATCCCAGCGCACGCCCAGGGACGCGGTACGCTGGTTGTCCGACATGAGCTGGCCATCGACGGCAGCGGCAAGCGGAATCAGCGGGCCCATCGCGGGCACGTGGTTCATGCTGCGGTCGTCCTGCTTGTTGTAGCCGGCATAGCTCACATAGGGCATCACCTTGCCCAACCGGTAGCCAAACGTGCCGTACCAGCCTTGCGAGTGTCCGATCAAGCTGGCTGAATTCAGCTTGGCGTACTCGACCATGGCCAGGATGTTGTTCGCATCGTAGGTGCCACCCAGGTTCATGAAGGTGGTGCGTGCGCTGTCGGCGTCGATGGCATTGACCGTATCGGTCATGCCCGCCATTTCCAGACCGCCGATCAAGGCCTTGGTGCCACTCGTGATGTAGCTGACCTTGCCGGTGCTGGCACCGCCGCGAATGCGCAGGTTGCCGATTTCGTAAGTCACGTAGGCACCGGCAAGCTGATTGACCTTGATCCGGCCAGCCAGGGTGCCGTTGTCCACGGCAGGGCTGGAGGCATGACCGGCCAGACCCTGGACGGTCAGGTAACCTGTGCCTGCGCTGTGGCTCCAGGTCAGATCGGCGCCCTGATAGCTGTCCAGTGCGGCGAGGCCGTAGACCTCAAGCGGCGCACGCACCCATGGATTGGCGTAGCCCACATAACGGAAGTCCGACACCAGGTAGGCAGGGAAGCCCAGTTGGCCCACGCGTGCCGACACATCGTTGCTCAGCTTGTAGCGCAGGAATGCCCACTCCAGCTGCGGCTTGAATTTGCCTTTCTGGTTCTGCATGGCAATGGCTTGCACCGTGGCGCTCAGCTTCGGGCTGAAGGTCAGGTCGAGCTGGCCACCAATGCGCGAATCGAGCAGGGTCGAGCCGCTTTTGTCGGCGCCCTTGAACTGGCCGGGATTGGTCAGCGTGACATCGTTGCTGTTGGTTTCGGTGTAGCCAACCGTGCCGAAACCGGAGAAGCGGTAGGAGAAATCGCTGTCGCTGGCATGTGCAGCGAATGCGGTCGACAGCGCCAGTGCCAGAACCGCGGTGCGGAGGGGGAATTTGTACATCGGGGGAAACCTCTGGTGAAGCGGAACGATTCCGCATAACCATGGGTTTCGGCCGGGATTTCCCTTTCTTTAACAACAACAAGCCGCCTGACGGCCCACCCGGAGAGGCTTTTTGCCAAGCCTGTCGCAGATCAGTGACTGATCAAGGCGACGCCGGTCAGCCGCGCAGCATGCGTCCGTAGTCGTGCACTTCGTCGACCAGCAGCTTGACGTGTTCGGGATTCACCTCGGGGGTGATGCCGTGGCCGAGGTTGAACACATGCCCGGGATGGTTGCCGTAGCTGTCCATCACCGCACGGGCCTCGCGCCGGATCACCTCCGGGCTGGCACGCAGGATGGCCGGATCGAGGTTGCCCTGCACGGCAACACGGCCGGCCACGGCGGCGCGGGCATCGGCCAGGTCGATCGTCCAGTCGACGCCCAGGCCGGCACAGCCGGTGTCGGCCAGGGCGGAAAGATGTGCCGAGGCACCCTTGGAAAACAGGGTGATCGGCAGCTCGCGCGAAGCCGGATCGGCTTTGAGCGCGGCCACGATCTGCGCCATGTAACGCAGCGAGA
Source organism: Rhodanobacter sp. (assembly GCA_035564915.1). Lineage (GTDB taxonomy): Bacteria > Pseudomonadota > Gammaproteobacteria > Xanthomonadales > Rhodanobacteraceae > Rhodanobacter. The sequence continues at coordinate 21,774 of DATMTH010000182.1, read as the reverse complement.
ATTCGCGGAACGGCGCCGGTCCGAGCAAGCCACCCCAGGTGTCGAAGACCATCAATGCCTGCGCGCCGGCGGCCGCCTGGGCGATCAGGTAGGCGGCAACCGCACGGGCCAGCGTATCGAGCAGGCGATGCGCGAGCGCCGGCTGGTTCCAGCACATGGCCTTGAGCGTGGCGAAATCCTTCGAGCCGTGCCCTTCGACCATGTAGCAGGCCAGGGTCCACGGGCTGCCGGAAAAGCCGATCAGCGGCACCTTGCCATGCAGCTCCTGACGGATCAGGCGCACGGCATCCATCACGTAGCGCAACTCGCCATCCATGTCCGGCACGGCGAGCTGGTCGATGTCGGCCGCGGTACGCAGCGGGCGGGCGAACTGCGGCCCCTCGCCCTGCGCGAACGACCGACCCAGGCCCATCGCGTCGGGAATGGTCAGGATGTCCGAGAACAGGATCGCGGCATCGAGATCGAAGCGCTCCAGTGGCTGCAGCGTGACCTCGCAGGCGTATTCCGGATTCTGCGCCAAGCCCATGAAGCTGCCGGCGCGTTCGCGGGTGGCACGATATTCGGGCAGATAGCGTCCCGCCTGGCGCATCACCCAGATCGGCGTGGTGTCGGTGGGCTCGCGGCACAGCGCGCGCAGCAGGCGGTCGTTCTTCAATACATCGGGCATGGTGATCAACTTGGTGGTGTGTCAGCGGCCGTACGGGCCTTCCTGGCCTTGTGCGAACATCAGGCGGAAACCGCGCTTGAGTTGTGCATCGCGTGCCTTCTCGAAGGCGGCGATGGCCTCGTCGCGCTCGAGGAATTGCTCGCGTTTCATCGTGGCCCGGCCACCCTGGATGCCGGCTTCGCGGTACAGCGTCCAGCCGCCCAGCAGATCCTGTTCCAGCGTGATCTGGGCATAGCGCGGGGCGTCGGCACTGCCGGGCACGGTTTGCAGATAGATGCGCATGAATTTCCGGGGGCGGTGCAGCGGAGCGTACGACAGAGCACGTATTCTAGTGCAGCACGCGACAGTTGCGATCAGGCCTCATTTTTCCAATCGGTAATTGAGGCTGGCACGGCTGAAATCGGTTGCATTCTGTGCCTCGAAATTCCAGCGATGGCTGAGCAGGTAGCGCAAGGTGATCACCTGGCCAGGATCGAACAGGCCGACGCCATAGCTCAGGTAGAGCCGTGGCGAAAGGTATTTGCCGACGGTGAAAGCCGAGCTGCCGCCAAGGGCGTCGCTGCTGGAGACGCCGATGTCATCGACGCCAAGATGCGAGCCGATGCGCTTGGCCAGCAGGTCGCCGCCGGCCGAGCCCAGCGCCTGGGCAGCGGCACTGACCATGTTGCCTTCGCCACCCTTCACCTCCGACAGCGGCTTGCCGGTGACCAGGTAGGACAGCGCATCGGATTGTTCCATCAGCGGGTTGGAGAACACGGTCAGGATCGGTCGCTGCGCGGTGCCTGACACCAGCAGGCCGACTTCCTGGCCTTCGTCGATGGTGGCGTTGGGGTTGAGCTTGCGCACCGCGCGGATATTCAGGCCGGGGTTGTCGATCGGCGTGCTGGCGAACAGCAGCTGGCCACGTGCGATGTGCAGGTTCTGGCCGTAGGCACGATAGGTTCCGCTGACGGCGATCTGGCCCTGGCCGGTCGTGGCCTTGCCCGGTTCCTCGTGCACGACGAGCTGTCCCTTGACCTTGCCATCCAGGCCCAGGCCGGCGAGGTGGGTCTTGTTGCCGAGAAGGATGCTGACCGACGCGGTCACCGGCATTTTTTCCTGCCGTGCCTGCTGCTGTTTCTGGTCGACGATCACCACATCCGGCGAAGATTTGGTGGCGCCTGCACCAGGCAGTTTGTCCAGGTTGACGTCGGCACTGTCCAGGCTGACGCTGCCACCGATGTCGATGCCTTTCGAGCTCTGCCGGATCTGCAGATCCGGCGAGACCACGAGCTTGGCCGAGGGGATGTCGGCGGCGATGAACTGGCTGCCCTTGATGGTCAGGGCGGTGGCCACGTCGGCGCCCAGGCCAAGGTCGCCGCGAATCACGAGGTTGCCGCTGCCGGAAGTCACCTGGCCATCGATACGGAGCAGCTTGGCGTCGGCAGTGGCCAGCGTGAGCTTGCCACTGCCGAGTTTCAAGCCAGCCTTCGGTACCTCGGCGGCGAATCCGTCGACCGTTGCCTGGCCGGTGATGGCCGGCGCGGCCAGCGTGCCGCCGATCTGCAGCGCACCGTCGAGCCGGCCTTTCACCGCCGCCAGTTCGGAACTGGCCAGTTCGAGGAAGCCCAGTTGCTTCAGCTGCAGCGTCAGTTGACCGCTCAGATCCTGCTTGTCGCCGCTGATGGCGAGCTGGCCTTCGACGTGGCCGCCGTCGGCCAGTTCGACATGCATGTTCAGTTGCTGCCGGGCCGGGCTCAGCTGGGCCTGCAGTGCCAGGTTGCGATAGTCCAGCAGCGGCCGATCCGGACGATCGGCATAGGTCACACTGCCGCGGGCCGAGTCGAGCGTGGCGCTGCCGCTGAGTGCGCCGGCGGCGCTGCGACGGATCTTCCCCTGGCCCTGGATGCTGCCGTCCACGCGCAACGGCAGCTCGGCCGAACCGGCGACAGCGAGCACCAGGGGCAATGGCAGCGCATGCAGGCGATAGCTGGCATCGAGGTTGCCGGCCTTGTCCTGATTGGCCGCCACGCAGAGTTGCGGATCGCCCGCGCCAAGGCACAACTCGGACAGCTTCATGGCGCTGTCTGCATAGCTCATGGCCACGCCCTGTTGCAGGTGCCAGCCGGGCATCTGCCGTGGCTCGAGGTCGAGCCTGGAAAGGGTGCCGTTCCAGCGGCCATTCTTCATCGATCCACTCAAGGCCAGTGCTGCCGAGAGTTCGTCGCCCACGGCATCGAGGCTCAGCTGATGGCTGGCCTGGCTGCCTTCGGCGTGCAGCTTGATCGAGCTGAAATGCAGGTTGGCGAGGATCAGCTCGCTGGCTTTGAGATCGATCTTGCCACTGGGATGGCTGATGTCGGGCAGGCCCACAATCAGTTGCAGCTGATCGATCTTCTGTTGCCGATAAGTCAGCGCACCACCATTCAGGGTGCCGTTGATGGCAAGCGCCGAGGCCTTGCCTCGCAGGTTGAAGTGCCCGCTGAGGTGCCCGCTGGCATCCGGCAGCCAGTCACCGAGTGTGGCGATCGCCAGTTGCATATCGACGTTGTTGCTGTTGCCTGGCAGGGCCGTGACGCTGATTCGGCTGTCGCCGGATTGGATGGCGAGCTTGCCGTCCAGTACCTGGTGGGAGGACAGGTGCAGCTTGCCGCTGCCACGCAGCGAGCGCTGGCGCAATTGGCCGTCCAGTTGACGGATCTCCAGCGTGGCATCCGGCCCTTGCGTCGGCAGGGTGCCGTGGCTGGCGATGTCGAAGTTCAACGCTCCCGGCCAATTGGCCAGCAGCTGACCGGGGTCGAGCCGTCTGGCGGTGGCATCCAGTTGCCAGCCGAATACGGGCTGCAGGATCAGCGTGCCACTGGCCTGCATGCCGCCAGCGGCCTGTTTGAGTGCCAGCGAGTGCAGGATGATCTGTTGCTGGTTGCCATCCAGATCCAGACTGAAACTGGACGGCTTGCCGGGTGGCCCGATCGCCGCTTCGCCCTTGGCGTGGAATGCGGCGAGGCTGCCCGAAGCATGCAGTTCGCCCTGACTGGTCAATGCCTGGCCCACCAGGTCGGCCGGCAGGGCGAGATCCTGCCAGCGGATGTCGAGATCGCCGCTGACGGGCTTGCCGTCAAGCCGCAGCGTACCCGATGCGTCAAGACGACCCTTGAAGCGGGGTGAGTGCAACGCCAGTTGTTCGAGTTGCAGGCTGTTGAAGTCGTCGCTGAAGCGGGCTCGCAAGGGCTCGATCTGCAACGGGTAGCCGTTGAGATCGAGTGTGCCGCTCAGGTTGCTGCCGTGTCGGTCGCCGTTGCCGTGCAAAGCCACGCTGACGGCGTGCAGCGAGCTGGTGCCGATGATGGGCTCCGGATCGAACCGTGGCGCATCCAGCTGTGCGGTCCACGGGTAGCCTCCGGTCTGGTCGAGATCGAGCTGCAGGGTTGCCTGGGTGGGTGCGGTCAGTGCCAGTTGCAGGTGTGCCTTGCGGCCGTCGCTGTGCGCCGACAGGCTGCCGGCGTAATCGTTGCTGCCGACTTTCCATGAGAAGCTGGCCTTGCCATCACCACGGTAGCTGGCGCCGATCGCCAGCTTGCCGGCCAGTTCGGCGTGACCATCGACGGCGTCCAGTGCGAGCTTTTGAAGCACCACGCCTGCAGATGTCCAACGACCTGCCAGGTCGATCCGATGCGAAGCGAACAGCACTTGCCCGGCCTGCCGCACGGTCAGTTCGCCGAGGTGCACGCGATCCAGTTGCAGGTCCAGTGGCGGGCGCAGGTCGATGCTGCCGTGCTGTTGTTCCGGCGCGGCGCTGGCGGTCGGCAGGCTGACCTCGATACCTTCGGCCTGCAGGTCGAGCACGTGCAGGCGTCCACGCAACAGGGGCCACAGGCGCAGGTCGAGATGTGCACGGGCCAGCTTGATGTCGGTGCCCTTGCCGTCGTCGTAGCGCAGCCCATGCAAGTCGAGTGGCCCGGCAAGTCGGCCCTCGGCATGCTGTACCGTGAGCGCGCCATCGGTGGCGGCCGTGGCTCGTGCCAGTGCGAAGCGCAGGCCGGCGCCGGTGCCGAGCAACCATGCCAGCCCGGTGCCCGCAAGCAGCATGAGCACCAGCAGCACGAGTCCGAGCCGGCGCAACCAGCGGCGACGGCGCGGGGCAGTGGTTGGCGTGCTTGGCCGGCTCGTGGTCATAGATCCGGCCCGATCACCAGATGCAACTGGATGCCGCTCTTGCGCGAGTTGCGGATCGGCGTGCCCAGGTCGACCCGGATCATGCCCACCGGTGAACGCCAGCGCAGGCCGAGCCCGGCACCGATCACCGGTCGATAGTCGGTGCCGCTGAATGCATTGCCGGCATCGACGAAGGTGGCCATGCCCCAGTTGCGGGTGAAATAGTGTTCCAGCTCGGTGCTGGCGACGAGCAGGTTCTGGCCGCCGATCACGCGGTCGTAGCTGTTGCGCGGGCCGATCGATTGATAGCCGTAGCCACGGATCGAGCGGTCACCGCCGGCAAAGAAGCGCAGCTGCGGTGGCAGTGCGCTGAAATCGTTGGTCCAGGTGACGCCGGCGCTGCCACGCAGGATCAACCGGTTGCGCTTGCGCGTGCCAAAGGCGCGGATCCACTTCGCATCGGCGGTCAGCTGACTGAAACTGGCGTCGGAGAGCAACGCACCTGCCGTGCTGCGTGCGGCGAGGGTGAGCATCCAGCCACGATGAACGAAATCGGGGTTGTCAGCCTGTTTGCGTGACAGCGACATTTCGCCGAACACTTCCGTGCTGTGGCCGCGTTCGATGCCTGGCGTGCTGTCCGGTTCGTTGCCGATCTTGCCGACCGTGAACGTGCCGGCCAGCGCATGCGCGCCGATCACCCGCGTCCAGCCATGCCACAGCCGGGTTTCATTGGCGACCAGTTCCAGCGTGCGCGATTGCGAGGTGGTAGTGTCGGAGTCGCGGTAATTGGCGCCGAAGTTGAAACTGCGCTGGTTCGGCCCGGGCATCGGCACGATGTACAGCGACGACACGGTCTTCAGACGCTGGGCCAATACCAGCTCGTTCTTCCACTTGTGTCCACGCCGATTCACCCAGCGCCGCTCGACGCCCCCGCGCACGCCAAGACCGGTATCGGTACCGATGAACGGGCCGCCGGTATAAATGCTTCGTTTGGCAGGTGCCAGCTGCACAGTGACGTCGACCACGCCATGGCTGGCCTCGTCCGCATCGGGCAGCACATTGACCACGGCGAAATAATCGGCGCCGTTGAGCGCCTGTTGCAGCGCCAGCAACTGATCCTGTGAAAAATAGTCGCCGGACTTGAACGGCACGTAGCGGTCGAGGAAACCCTCGTGGAATTGCGAGCCTTCGAATTTGACCTTGCCATAGCGATAGCGTGGGCCGGCCTTCCAGGCGAGCTTGATCACCGCACTGCGATTGGCGCGGTTGACCTCGACCCGATGAGTGAGCAGACGCGCATCGAGGAAACCGTTGGCGGTGAGTTGTTCGCTCAATGCGTCGCGCGCATTGTCATACTCGCCGTCGTCGAGCTGCTTCCCTTTCATGCGTTCGATCGCCCGCCTGGCGCGGCGAATGGGTGCGATCTCGCTGGCTGTCTTGTCCAGTTGCAACTCGACCCGGGTGATCTTCACTGGCTCGCCGGGTTTCACGTGCAAGGTCACCTGCCAGTCTTTGCCTGCCTGGCGCAGGTCGCCGGTGACGGTGGCGTCGTAGTAGCCGTAGGGTTGCAGGCCGGTGGCGGCCTGAGCCGGGGCATCGTCGTACAGACGTCGCACCTGCGCGTCGCTGACATCGCGGCTGGCATACTGCGACAGCTCCACGCTGGCAGCCACGGCGGCCTTCAGTTCATCGTTGACGCCATCCACCTTGAGCATCACACCGGCGTGCGCCGACCATGCCATGGCCAGCATCGGCAGCAACAGGCTCAGGCGTCGAAGCGGGCGGCGCATGCGCAGGGATACATCCTTGATCGTGTGGTTCGCAGGTCGCCGCAGCTTACCCAGATTCGGGTCGGCTTCGCATGAAGGCGCGCTGAGCTGTCGGACATCGGAGCCTGGGCGCAGTGCTGATCGGACGATGCGGCCGAGATCGCATCATCCGGCTTTGTCACCGGCCTTGTGGGCAATCCACGCACCGATCGTGGCAGACACGTAGGGGATGGATTGCGCGGCCAGGATGATGATCCACAAGGTGCCTTCGACATAGCGCGTACCGAACGCCTCGGCCATGCCGACGATGCACAGCAGCAGTGCCAGCGCCATCAGCCCTTCCTCGCGCACCGGTGCGAAGGCAGCGAAGTTGCTGCCGCCCAGGCGCCGGCTCTTGGCGGTAACCACAAACGAAGTCTTTTCGCGGGTCAGCCCGTGCAGGATGCCGCGGGCGATCGCATGCGACAGGCCCATGCTGGCCAGCGAGGCCATCAGCGTGTCGCGCCAGCTGCATGGCACGCGGGCCCGGTACAGCACGATGCCGAAGATCGCCTTGGCGAAGAAGAAGCCGATCACCGGGATCAGGAACAGCTGCATCGGCAGGCTGAAGTACTGCGGCAGCGCGACCATGCCGGCGGTCCAGAACAGCGCCATCAGGGTGAAGATCAGGTGCAGCGCGTCGGCGAACCAGCTGAACCAGCCGGTGAGGAAGTGGAAACGCTGGCCGGCGCTGAGCGGGCCCTTCTTCGTCATCCAGCTCCAGCGGCCCTTGAGGATCTGCATGGCGCCGAAGGCCCAGCGGTAGCGTTGGCTCTTGTAGGCCTTGAAATCGGCCGGGGTCAGGCCCTTGCCCATCAACTCGTCGACGTAGACCAGGTCGTAGCCGGCGTGCATCAGGCGCAGGCCCAGCTCGGCATCCTCGCAGATCGTCCACTCGGACCAGCCGCCGGTGCCTTCCAGCGCACTGCGCCGGACCATGGTCATGGTGCCGTGCTGGATGATCGCGTTGCGCTCGTTGCGATGATGCATGCCGATGCGGAAGAAGCCGTCGTATTCCCATGCAGTCATGCGGCGGAATGCGTTGTGCTCGAACTCGCGGTGCGCCTGCGGGCACTGCACCACCGCCACCTTCGGATCGTGGAAGTGGCCGGTAAGGGTGGCCAGCCAGTCGTGGCGCACTTCGTAGTCGGCGTCGATCACCGCGACCACCTCGGCGGCCGGGTCGGTCTCCTTGAGGCCGAAATTCAGCGCGCCCGCCTTGTAGCCGGGCCAGGGTTCCAGATGGAAGAAACGGAAGCGCTTGCCCAGTTGCTCGCAGTATTCCTGCACCGGCTTCCACACCGCCGGGTCCTTGGTGTTGTTGTCGATCACCAGCACTTCGTAGTTGGCGTAATCCAGCGCCGCCAGCGAGTCGAGCGTGATGATCACCATCTCCGGCGGTTCGTTGTAGCAGGCCAGGTGGATCGACACGAACGGCTGCTTTTCCGGTCGGTCCGGCCGCAGCATGCTGGCGTGGCGCAGCCAGGTCGGGCGCCACAGCACTTCGGTGAATTCGAAGCCGTTGATCAGCAGGATCGCCAGGATCGCGATCTGGGCCGGGAACAGCAGCGTGAGCATGGTCCAGTCGATCCAGCTCAGGTAGAAATTGAACGGCAGCGTCGCCGACCATGTGATCAGGCCGCAGGCAAGCTGGATCAATGCACAGAAGAAGAATCGCCCGGTCAGCTTGAAGCGGCTGAAACGACGCGCGAAGAAAATCATCGGCAGCAGCGCCAGCAGGCTGGCGGCCAGCGCTTTCCATGGCCAGCCGGTATCTTCGGTGACCGGGCCGGTGAACGGGAATTTCAGCTGGCGGTCGGCGTTGAAGATGCCCCAGTAGGCGCCGGTGCGGCCTTCGCCGGAGGACTCCTTCCATGGCTGGTCGAAGGCTTCGAACAGGTAGTAATCGATATGCTGTGCCTTGGCCGCGTTGAGCCAGTCACGATCGAAGATCGCCTCGTTGGACACTGACGGATCGGCATATTCCCGACGATCGCCATTCGACGGCCAGCCGATTTCGCCGACCACGACATGCTTGCCGGGGAAGTGTTCCTGCACATTGTGATAGGCGCCCAGAGCCTGGCCGATCGCATCCTTGCGCACCACGCCGTTCCAGAACGGGAACAGGTGGATGGTGATGAAGTCGACATGCCGGGCCAGTTCGGGATACTTCAGCCAGATGTAGTCCGGTTCGGCGATCGACACCGGCTGGCGCACGGCGGCACGCACCCGGTCGAGGTAGGCCATCATCTGCTCGGGTGTCAGGTCGCCACGGAACAGCACCTCGTTGCCGACGATCACCCGGGTGATCGTGCGCGGGTAGCGGCGGGCCATGGCAATCAGCGTGTCGATTTCCTTTTCGTTGTTCTCCAGCCGCCGGTCGATCTCGGCACCGGCCATCACGTCCAGGCCTTCCTGTTGCGCCAGCCGATAGGTCTGCGGGTTGACCTGCATCGAATAGGTGCTGATGCGGTCGGTGTATTTCGCGACCAGTTTCAGGTCGCCGTCGATCTGCTCGTCGCTGGGGAAATCCTGCTTGGTCGGATCCTGATAACGCTGGAACGAGGAAAATGCCAGGCCGCCGATCTTGCCGTGCCAGTCTTCGGGGCCATGGGGCAGGTTGCCCCACCACCACAGCCCGATATTCAACGCAGCCACCACCAGCGCAAGCAGCAGGGCCGTGAGTAGTGGGTGTCGACTGTCGTGGTTGGTTGCAGTGGCGCTCAACAAAGTCCCCGGAGGACGCCTGCGCAACAGGCGACAAAGCTTGAGGAGCTTACCGAATGTGAGGTTGGCGGCCAACAAGCAGCGTGCGGGCCGGTCAGCGCAAGGTCAGAAGTGTGCCTGCCGGCGGAGTTGCAGCAGTCGGCCATCATTGGCTGGTACGCGTGGCTGGCTGCTCGCCCGCTCGGGCCGGGTTTCATGCGGCGGCTTTCAGCGTTTGAGCGGGTCGCTTTCGAGCGCAGCATCGAGCTTTCTGCGCAAGCTGGCCAGACCATCGCCCAGGCGTTGCTCCTGCATGTCGTGCTGCTTGCGCAGGCTCAGGAATTCGTGGGTGACGCTGATCGCCGCAAGCACGGCCATGCGCTCGAAGCTGGGTGCCTTGGCGTTGGCGCGCAGTTCGCGCATCTTGCGGTCGAGGAAACTGGCCGCCTCAAGCAGGCCTTCACGTTCCTCCGGGGCGCAGGCGATCAGGAATTCGCGGTCGGACAGTCGCAGCGCGACCGGTTCACTGCTGGACATGGCTTCTATCAACCGTTGCTTTCAAGCGATTTGAGCCGCTGGATCATTGCCTCGACCCGGCTGCGAGCCTGTTCGTTGCGTGCCAGCAGGCCGGCGCGTTCACCGGAAAGCTGCTCCTGGCTCTGGCGAAGGCTGCGATTTTCCTCGGTGAGCCGGCGCACCGTGTCGAGCAGCCGGTCCAGCTGCTGGTTCAAGGTGACCAGCTCCTGCTGGACGTGGTCGGATTGAACGTGATCTGGCGGGCTCATGCGCGAAACTATAACAGGACGCCAGCGGAAATCAGCTGGCCCTCAATCACGCGGTGAAGTTCGGCCCGCTGCATTAAACTGGCGGCTATTTCCAGCAGGAGCAACGCCATGACGGCTACCGAACATGTGGGCCATGAGGATGTCGACGCATTGGTCACGCGGTTGCATCTGGGTACCGAGGCGAGCGAGTTGCATGGCTCGCTGTGCGGTTTCCTGGCTGGCGGCGGCAGCCTGCGCGGAAGTACGTTGCTGGCGGCGCTGCAACTGGATGGCGATGTGACTTCGCCCTCGTCGGAGGATCTGGCCTTGCTGGATCGGCTGGCGCAGCAGGGTGAGCAGGAGTTGGCCGACCCGGAGCTTGGCTTCGAGCCGTTGCTGCCGGCCGACGACCGGCCGTTGGCCGAGCGCGCCGAGGCGATGGTGGACTGGTGTCGTGGATTTCTCGGCGGTTTCGGCCTGGCCGGCACCGCGGCGCACGCGCAGTTGTCCGGCGAGGCGCAGGAAGTGCTGCGTGATCTTGGCACGGTTGCGGCCTCGTCGTTCGACCTGGGTGACGAAAGCGAGGACGAGGATGCGTTGATCGAGGTGCAGGAGTTCGTGCGCGTGGCGGCGATGTTGCTGCATGCCGAGTGCAATACCTCCGCTGTACCGGCCAGCGGCAGCGTGCATTGATTCCCGGCGCCAACGAGGTCAATGCGCCGCTCATCGCCGCGGATGAATTCGCGCGCCGCCGGCGTCAGCTGATGCAGATGGCAGGCGAGGACGCGGTGCTGCTGATTGCTGCGGCGCCCGAGCGCATGCGCAATGCCGACGCGGCGTGGCCATACCGGCAGGATTCGGACTTCCACTATCTGACGGGTTTCCCCGAACCCGACGCGGTGCTGGCGCTGTTGCCCGGTCGAGCGCACGGCGAGGTAGTGCTGTTCTGCCGCGAGCGTGACGCGGTGCATGAGCGTTGGCATGGCCGCACGACCGGCACCGAGCAGGCGGTGGCGGTTTACGGTGTGGACGACGCGTTCCCGATCGAGGATATCGATGACATCCTGCCCGGCATGATGGAAGGCCGCACCAGGGTGATTTGCCACTTCGGTCGCGAGCCGGCGTTCGATGCGCAATTGCTGGGCTGGATGCGGCGCTTGCGTCAGTTGCGTGGTGGCGGTGTGGTGTCGAAGGACTTTGTTGCGCTGGCTCATCTGCTGCACGACTTGCGGCTGTTCAAATCGCGCGGCGAGCTGAGGCTGATGCGCGCGTCGGCGGCAATCGCGGTGCAAGCGCACCGGGCCGCCATGGCGTTGGCACGGCCGGGGCGGCACGAATACGAGATCGAGGCCGAACTGCTCAGCGTGATCCGTCGCCAGGGCGCGGTGGCGGCGTTCGTGCCGACCGTCGCCGCTGGTGCCAACGCTTGCGCCTTGCACTACCAGAGCAACCGCGCCGTGTTGCGTGACGGCGACCTGCTGCTGATCGATGCCGGTGCCGAGCTGGAGTGCTATGCGTCCGACATCAGCCGCACGTTTCCGGTCAGTGGCCGCTACAGCCGTGAGCAGCGTGCGTTGTACGACGTGGTGTTGGCGGCGCAACTGGCGGCAATTGACCAGGTGCAGCCGGGACGGCCGTTCAATGCGGCGCACATCGCGGCCGTGCGCGTCTTGACGGAGGGCTTGTGTCAGTCGGGCTTGCTCAAGGGCGATGTCGAAGCGGCGGTTGCCAGCGGCAGCTACAAGCGCTTCTTTCCGGCCAAGACGGGTCACTGGCTCGGACTTGACGTGCACGACGTCGGCGACTATCGCATCGACGGTGAATCGCGTTTGCTGGAACCCGGCATGGTGCTGACAGTGGAGCCGGGTTTGTACATCGCCGCAGACGACGATTCCGTCGCCGAGCGCTGGCGCGGTATCGGCATCCGCATCGAGGACGACGTGGCGGTGACCCGAGACGGCCATGAGGTGCTCACCGCGGCGATGCCGAAAGAAGTCGAGGAAGTCGAGGCACTGCTGAACTCGCGCTAGCGTCGTTGTCGCAGGGCACGGGTTGTGGGCGGACTACCGCAGGCAACGATTGTCCGCCCCATGGATCAGGTCGCGGCGAAGGCATCGCGGGTCATGTTTTCGGGAGCGTCGTCGGTGCAGATGACGTCGTCCTCGATGCGGATGCCGCCGTACTGTTTGAACGCTTCGACCTTGTTCCAGTTGATGTCTCCGGATACCGGCTTGGCGCGCAGTTCGGCCAGCAGCATCTCGATGAAGTACAGGCCGGGCTCGATCGTCACCACCATGTTCGGTTCCAGCGTGCGGGTCATGCGCAGGAACGGATGGCCGTCTGGACGGCTGATGCTGTCACCGCGATCACTCTTCGCGAAGCCGCCCACATCATGCACTTGCAGGCCAATGGAGTGGCCGAGGCCATGCGGGAAGAAGGCGCGGGTGACGCCGCTTTCGACCGCCGATTCCGCGTTCATGTGGATGAACTCGTGTTCCTTCAGCAAGCCGGCCAGTTGCTGGTGGGCGTGCAGATGCAGGTCGGCGTAGCTGCGACCGCTGCGCACCATCGCCACCAGGGTTTGCTGGTTCGCGTCCATCGCGTCGATCAGGGCCTGGAACTCGCCCGCATCGGCGGCGTAGGTGCGGGTGATGTCGCTGGCATAGCCGCTGGCGCTGGCGCCGGCGTCGATCAGCAGCGATCGGGCGGGTTGGGATGGCTGGCGGGCGAAGTCCATGTAGTGCAGCACGGCGCCGTGCTGGTTCAGTGCGACGATGCTGGAATAGGGCAATTCGGCGTCGATCAGGCCGGCCGCGGCGAGGTAAGCCTGATGAATGCCCAGTTCGCTCTCGCCCATTCGGAACGCCTGTTCGGCGGCGCGATGGGCGCGCGTGCCGATGCGACTGGCTTCGCGCATCAGCGCCAGCTCGTACGGTGTCTTGTACGCACGGTGATAATGCAGGTAGTCGAGTACCGGCTGGGGGTTGTTGATCGTGATGCCGGGGATGGCGGCATTCGGTTCGCCGATCACCGCGCTTTTGCCTTTGGGCAATTCGGCGATGGCATCTTCGGCGTTGCGCACGATGACGATCTCGAAAGCATCCACCCAGTAGCCGCTGGGTGCATCCGGCACCACGTGCCAGTAGTCGCGCGGTTGCAGGAAGACCAGTTTGGGTTTGGCACCCGGCGTATACGCGATCCAGCTGCCCGGCGCGTTGATCAAGGGCAGCCAGTATTTGAATTGGGGGCTGACCGCGTAGGGGTAGTGGTTGTCGTCGAGGAACTTGACCCCCGGCATGCCGGCGGCGATCAGCAGATGATCGAAACCGCCCCGGGCGAGTGCCTGGTCGGCGTGGTCACGGACGCTGGCGAGGTGCCGCGGATAGAGTTTGGCCAGGTTGTCTTGCAAATGCTGCTCGGGCATGCGGGCTCCGTGATGGTGGGACGTGCGCGGGCGGCATGCGCATCGGCCGATGCGGGCGTGGCCAGTCGATCGTGCCGTCAGTCGGCGTCCATGCGTGAACTTGTGGATAAGGCGTGGCCGCTCGCAGGCGAGCATGATGACGCTGTCGTCGTCACAGTTCCAGTTGCGGCCCGGTGTGCCGTGAGGCGGCGCTCAGGCCTGGGCCAGCCAGCTTTCGAGGCGCGCGGCGTCGGTGTCGGTGATGGCGATGATCCGGTAGCCGGCCCAGATATGGCCCGAACTGGCGGCATGCTCGTGCCATTGTTCCTGGATGCCGGCCTCGATCGGCTGGGACTGCAGCAGGCTGCGGCCGGTTGCCGGCAGTGCCACGCTGACCTGATAGAGGGCTTCGCTGCGCGGTGCATGATCGGTGATCAGCAACATGCCGGTGCGCGAAAGATTGCCAAGATGGCCGATCTGCTGACCAGTGATCACGTCGGTGACCAGGGCATTGGCGGGCGTGCGCTTGCGTTCGGCGCGACGCTGGTTGGCTGAGGTGCCTTGCGAACTCATCAGTGTGCGGACTCCTGTGGCGGGCTGCGTCGCGCAGTCACCGACTGGCGCAGATTGCCGGTGAAGCTGCGCCAGGCACGATCCAGCAGGCTCTCGCGCTGCTCCGGCACTTCACATACGCGGCCGCTGGCGACCTCATGGGCAAGTTGGGCCATGGTCATTTCTTCGCCACGCTGGCCGCGCCGACTGACCAGCAGGCAACGCCCGGACATGGGCGAATACCAGGCCAGTTTGCGGCGGGTGATCTGGCCCGTGGCGGGATCGACGAATTCGAACCAGCTGCCAAAAGGCAGTTCGCGCAGATGCTGTTCGATACGCCGGTCGCGCGGGCTGGGTTCGGGCGTCTTGATCGATGGCCTGGTGGCGCTGGCCGGTGTTTGAGCGGGTGCTGATGCGGATGTTGCCGGCATGGTTGCCGCCGTCGTGGCGGCAGGCTCCGGCTCTGGGTGGGCAGGCAAGGCCGCTGCGGGGGCCGATTCCTTGTTGGCGTGCTGTTCGCCCAGGCGCTGGTGGCTCTTCAGCCGCATGGCCAGGTCGGTGGCGCTGGGCAGCTCCACGGCGGGGTCGGGCTTGCCGGCGCCGAGCAGTCGTTGCGCCACCTGTTCCGCTTCTTCGGCGTGCATGCCGATCTGTTGCAGGCCATGTTCCACATCCTGCTGCAGTTGCGGCAGGTCATCGACAGGCAAGCGGCCAAGCAGGCGATCGGTAATGGCCAGTTGTACCCTGAAACCGTCGCTGTCTTCGCCGTGGCGAAGCAGGGCCAGGGCCAGCACGTCGGACCAGGCCCGGTCGAGCAGGGCACGCAGCAGGCCACGTGGTGGCGACTGGGCAAAGCGTTCGGCCATCAACTCGCTGGCGCGCTGGCGCGCCTGATCCAGCCGCTCGCGACCTTGCGCGGCTTCGACATGGCGTCGTTCGGCGGCTTGTGCCTTGCGCGTAAGCAGGCTCAGGTGGTGTTCGATATCGGCCAGCAAGGTGGTGTACAGGCCGGCGCTGGGTGGCTCCTGATTGGCCCGGTTGACCAGTTGCTCGAGTTTGGTTGCCAGCGGCTGGTTGCTTTCGTCGTCGCTGCCGTCGAGCCAGTCGTTGGCGGCGGCCGTGACCGTATCCAGCAATTGACGTGCGGGATGCTCGCGTTTTTCGAAGAACGTCTTGTCCGATACCGCCACCCGCAGCACCGGCAACTGCAGGTTGCCGAGAAGGTTGTGCGCGTTGCCGCCGGCCTGCAACTGCTGGCCGAGTTGCTCGAACAACCCGGCCACCAAGTCGACGGTGTCGCCCTGTTCGCCAGTCAACTGGGTTTGCGGGGCGCCTTTGGGTTTGCCCAGGTTGAGCTGGGCCAGCAGCTCCTCACGCAGGCGGGCGGCACTGCGCAGCTCGCGGCTGGCATGGTCGGTAACCTGGGCCAGGTGTTGCTGCAGCGCACCGAGTGCGGATTGAAGTTCGTCCTCGCTCGCGGCCGGGCCATCGGACTGGCCGGTGAACGCCGCCCCCTGGCTGGCGCGGCGCTGGCTGAGCAGGTCACGCAGGGATTCCAGCACCTGGATGGAGTCGCCACCGGCACTGGATGAGGCCGTGCCCGTGGGCTGGCTGGAGGCGGCTGCCGTTTCTGCGGCGGTTGCCGCTGCTGCCGCTGTTTCGATGCCACCGGACGAGTGTTGCCGCTTGTTGATCTGCCGCGGTACCGGCACGCTGCGCAATTGCGGCAGGATGCCCTCGGCCAGCCATTGGGCGTTGATGGTGTCGTACAGCGATCCCAGTGCGGGAATGACCCACTGGTCAAAATGCCGCAGCAGCAGCAACTGGTGCTTCAGCGGCAGCTCCAGTTCGGCGGATGCCTGGTGGAATGCCTGAGCCAGGGCATGCGGGCCCAGTGGCAGCGCCGGCCCCTCCAGCGGCGGTGAACCGATCAGCACGGCCATCCGATAGCCCAGCTCGTACAGTGCCCGGCCATGGCGCACTTCGCCGCGCGCGCCGAGCTGGTCCAGTGCCATCGATATTTCCTGCACGGCGGGATCGAGCAGCTCCATCACCTGCCATGGCGCGGTCTCGGCGGGGTTGGTCTTGTGCGAGGCGTTGTCCACTTCATCGATGGCGCAAACAAGCAGCGCCAGCAGGCGTGGCTGGAAGCTGTTGCGATCCTGCAGCACATGCTGGCGGCTGGCGAAGCACTCATGTTGCTCGTCCGAACGCTGAGCTTTCTCGGCCATGGCGAAAAGCTGCTTCTCGAATTCACTCATGCAGTGCCGAATCGGCCCTTGCAGGCCTTCCACGCACAAGGTGTAACTGGCTTCGATCAATCGTTGCGCGCGCGCGGGCCAGCGCCCGCTTTTGAGGCGGGCGGGCTGGTGCGACGCGAAGGAGTCGCGTCGATCCTGTCCGACATCCATGATAGGCCCTGTCATTATTTCCCCGGGGGCCCAAGTCTATGCTGGTTGCGACGGGGATGCCATCGCCCCGAGGCCGGGTTCAATCGAGGAAACTGGCGATGACGTCGTTGAGGAAACGCTGACCCAGCGCCGTGGTTTGCAGGCGATGGGGGTCCTCACGCAGCCACTCGCGCCGACGCGCACCAGCCAGTGCCGTGGCGATGCGTTCGAGCGGCAGGCCGCAGCGCTCGCTGAAGTCGGCCAGCGGCACGCCATCGATCAGGCGCAGTGCGTTGAGCATGTATTCGAAGGGCAGTTCGGCAGCACTGACCACGCTCTCTCCGCCGATCCGGGTCGGGGTGCCGATGGCTTCCATGTAGCCGCGCGGGCTGCGGTTTTTCCAGCGACGATGGATCTGGCCGGTGTTTGCGTCGCTCAATTTGCCATGTGCACCTGCGCCGATACCCAGATAGTCGCCGAATTGCCAGTAATTGAGGTTGTGCGCGCAGCGCTGCCCGGGCTGTGCGTAGGCGGATATCTCGTACTGGCCGTAACCGGCATCCGCGAGTCGCGTTTCGCAGGCCTCCTGCATGGCCCAGGCGTGGTCGTCGTCCGGCAGCGGTGGCGGGTTGGCGGCGAAGACGGTGTTGGGTTCCAGGGTCAGCTGGTAATGCGAAATGTGAGTGGGCGCCAGCGCCACGGCGCGCTCCACGTCGGTCAGCGCACCGGCCAGGGTTTGCTGCGGCAGGGCGTACATCAGGTCGAGGTTGATGTTGATGTAGCCGGCGTCCTGTGCCGACTTCACCGCTGTTTCGGCTTCGCTGGCTGAATGAATGCGACCCAGCCGCCCGAGCTTGTCATCGTCGAAACTCTGCACGCCGAACGAGATGCGGTTGATCCCTGCGGCCAGGTAACCGTCGAAGCGGCCGTGCTCGACCGTGCCGGGGTTGGTTTCCAGGGTGATCTCGGCCTCGTCAACCAGTGGCAGCCGTTCGCGCACGCCATCGAGCAGGCGCGCGATCAGTTCCGGTGAAAACAGGCTGGGCGTGCCGCCGCCGAAGAAGATGCTGACGATCGGCCGGCCTTCGACGACCGCGGCGAAATCATGTCGGTCGGCATCGAGGTCGGCCAGAAGATGGTCGATGTACTCGGCATACGGTGGCGGTGTGCTGCGCAGGCCATGCGAATTGAAGTCGCAGTACGGACATTTCTTCACGCACCACGGCATGTGGATGTACAGCGACAGCGGCGGTGCGAGCAGGCCCATGCGATCAGTCATGCAGCTCGGCGAGACGGGCGCGCAAACCAGCCAGTGCCTGGCCGCGATGGCTGAGCCGGTTCTTCAAGGCCGGATCGAGTTCGGCTGCGCTGAGATGCTGGCCATCAGGCAGGAACAACGGGTCGTAGCCGAATCCATGCGCTCCCTGCGCCGCGTCGAGCACACGTCCGTGCCAGCGACCTTCGACAATCAGTGGCGTGGGGTCATCGGGCCGACGCAGCAACACCAGCGCGCAGATGAAAAATGCCCGGCGTTGCGTCATGGCGACGCCATCGAGTTCGCGCAACAGCTTGGCATTGTTCGCCACGCTGTCACCGTGGCCACCGGCGTAGCGGGCTGAATACAGCCCGGGTGCGCCATGCAGGTAGTCCACGCACAAGCCCGAGTCGTCGGCCAGGGCGGGCAGGCCGCTGGCTTGCGCGGCGTGGCGCGCCTTGAGCAGTGCGTTCTCGACGAAGCTGAGCCCGGTTTCCTCGGCATCGTCGATGCCGAGGCTGGCTTGCGCCACCACCTCGAACCTGCTGTCGACGAGCAGTGCGTTGAATTCGGCCAGCTTGCCGCGGTTGCTGCTGGCCAGGATCAGGCGCTTCATCTGCGGCCGCTCAGTGCTGTGCCAGTGCGGCGCGCTGGGCGAGGACCAGCTCACCGATGCCTTTCTCGGCCAGCGCGAGCAGCGTGTCCATCTCGTCGCGGCGGAACGCGTGGCCCTCGGCGGTGCCCTGCACCTCGATGAAGCCGCCGCCGTCGTTCATCACCACGTTCATGTCGGTGTCGCAGTTCGAATCCTCGGCGTAGTCGAGGTCGAGCACGGGCTGGCCCTGATAGATGCCTACCGATACCGCGGCAATGGCGCCGATGATCGGGTTGCGCTTGAGCTTTTCTCGTTCCATCAGGACGTTCACCGCATCGACCAGGGCCACGTAGGCGCCGGTGATCGCCGCAGTGCGGGTGCCGCCGTCGGCCTGCAGCACGTCGCAGTCCAAGGTGATCACGCGTTCGCCCAGTGCCTGGCGGTTGACGCAGGCACGCAGGCTGCGGCCGATCAGGCGCTGGATCTCCATCGTGCGGCCGCCCTGGCCGCCGCGGGCGGCTTCACGCTGCATGCGGGTATTGGTGGCACGCGGCAACATGCCGTATTCGGCGGTGACCCAGCCTTCGCCCTTGCCGCGCAACCATGCCGGTGCGCGATCCTCGATGCTGGCGGTGCACAACACGCGGGTGTCGCCGAAGCTCACCAGCACCGAGCCTTCGGCGTGACGGGTGTAGTGGCGTTCGATGCTGACGGCACGCAGTTGATCGCTGGCGCGGCCGCTGGGGCGGCAAATGTCATTCATGTGGGGGTTTCATGGGGTGGTTCCTGCACGTTGCTTGGCCGGATTGGGCAAGCCGGGACCGGAGAGTTTACCATTGCGCTCTTTTCCCACGTTCGGGCGCCTTGAAAATGATCCGCAGCATGACGGCTTATGCCAGCGCCGAAACGACCGGCCCCGCGGGCACGCTCAGCTGCGAGCTGCGCACCGTCAACCATCGCTACCTGGAGTTGAGCCCGCGTCTGCCGGACGACCTGCGTGCGTTCGAGCCACAGCTGCGCGAGCGGGTGGCGGCGAAGTTGTCGCGCGGCAAGCTTGACTTGACCGTGCGCCGCAACAGCGATGCGCGCGGCGAGTCCCTGCAGGTCAACCACGCCCTGTTGACGCGTCTTTCCGAGCTGAACCTCGACATGGTCGCGCTGTTTCCGGGCATGCAGGTGCAGTTGACCGAGCTGTTGCGCTTCCCCGGCGTGATGCAGCAGGCCGCGATTGATCCCGAAACCCAGCAGGCCGCGCTGTTCGACGTACTGGACCGTGCACTCGATGCGCTCACCGCGACCCGCGAGCGTGAGGGCGAGAAGCTCGCGACGATCCTGCGCGAACGGCTTGATGCCATCGAGAAAGTGGTCGCCGACGTGCGCGGCTGGATGCCGGAGATCCGCGCCGCCTTGCGCACGCGCCTGGAGTCACGCCTGGCCGACCTCAAGCAGCCGGTCGAGCCGGGTCGGCTGGAACAGGAACTGGTGTTGCAGATCACCCGTACCGACGTCGACGAGGAACTCGACCGGCTCAGCACCCACATTGGCGAGACCCGCCGCGTGCTGGGCCTGAAGGAGCCGGTGGGGCGTCGCCTCGACTTCCTGATGCAGGAGTTCAATCGCGAAGCGAATACGCTGGGCTCCAAGTCGGTCGACGCGCGCAGCACCAATGCGGCGGTCGAGTTGAAAGTGCTGATCGAACAGATGCGCGAACAGGTGCAGAACATCGAATGACGCTGGCCGGCACGGGATGCCTTGTCGCCCCTGCCTCAACCCACGCATGCTGGAGACGGAAATGGCATGGAGATGGAACGTCTGGCAAGGCGCACCATGGGCTGAGCCAGCCGCGGCGAACCGCCGCGCAGCTCAGGGTGAACGCGGCGCGCATCACGGGAATGATCAACCCCAACGGTGCCGGCAAGTTGATTTTGGAGAACATGACGTCTGTGCACGCTGTCAGCGGATTGGTTTTCGTGCGGGCCGGCTTGTGATTCGCGAGACTATTCCACGGCTGGCTGATTTGAAGCGCAGATGTTTTCATGGGGTTCGTCGGGCATGACAATGAATACGAAAGGTTGCATGGCATCATGACGGAAACCGGCACCCTGTTTGTGGTCGCCGCGCCTTCGGGCGCCGGCAAGTCCACCTTGGTCAATGCACTGCTGGAGCGTGAGCCGACGATTTCGTTGTCGGTATCGCACACCACCCGCCCGCCGCGGGTGGGTGAGACGTATGGACGGCACTACTACTTCGTTGAACGTGCCGAATTCGAGCGTGAGATCGGCGAAGATGTTTTTCTCGAACACGCCGAAGTGCACGGTAACCTTTATGGCACCTCGCGTACCACGGTGCAGGAGTTGCTGGCGCAGGGGCGCGACGTGCTGCTCGAAATCGACTGGCAGGGCGCCGAGCAGATCCGCCGCAGCAAGCCCGATTGCGTCAGCGTGTTCATCCTGCCGCCGTCACGGGCCGAGCTGGAGCGCCGCCTGCGCGGGCGCGGTTCGGATGCGCCCGAGGTGATCGAGCGCCGCCTGCACAACTCGCGCGGCGAGATTGCCCATGCGCATCAGTTCGACTACATCCTGGTCAACGACGTGTTCGACAAGGCGCTGGCCGACCTGCAGGCGATCGTGCGTGCGGTGCGCCTGCGCAGCGCCTTGCAATGGCGACGGCACGAGTCGCTGATTGCCGAATTGCTGGCGCCTGCCGCCAGCTGAACCGAAAGCCTCCCGACGTGGTCATCAAGGGAGGCTTCGGCTACCTTGTCCCCCTCAGTCTCCTGTATTTGCCGCCCATGACCGCATCCGCTCGCGCCACGCCTGACGACAGTACCCTGGTGCGGATCCGTGGGCTGACCACGGTGCTCAACGGCAAGACCATTTTCGACACGCTCGACATGGACATCCCGCGCGGCAAGGTCACCGCGATCATGGGCCCCAGCGGTACCGGCAAGACCACCTTGCTCAAGCACATCACCGGGCAGATGCGCGCCGATGCGGGCCAGATCCTGGTCAACGGCGACAACGTGGCGGCGCTGTCGCGCGAGGCGCTGTACAAGATGCGCGAGGGCATCGGCTACCTGTTCCAGAATTCGGCGCTGCTGACCGATTTCGACGTGTTCGAGAACGTGGCGTTCCCGCTGCGCCAGCACACGAAGCTGCCGGAGGTGCTGATCCGCAACCTGGTGTTGCTGAAGCTGCAGGCAGTGGGGTTGCGCGGCGCGGCGCGGCTGATGCCGAACGAACTGTCCGGCGGCATGGCACGACGGGTGGCGCTGGCGCGGGCGATCGTGTTCGATCCGATGCTGATCCTCTACGACGAGCCCTTTGTGGGGCTCGATCCGGTGGCGCTCAACCAGGTGCTCAAATTGATCCGTACGCTCAACCAGACTCTCGGCATCACCAGCGTGCTGGTGGCGCACGAGCTCGAGGCGGTGAAGCAGGTGGCCGACCATGTGTTCCTGATCGCCAACGGCAAGGTGGTGGCGCAGGGCGATCCGAAGA
>DATMTH010000181.1:0-20751 GCA_035564915.1 Rhodanobacter sp. | reverse complement strand
GTGATCGAAGGCAAGGTCAAGGTCTTCATCGAGCTCTATCGGCAACGGCAATTGCTGAGCGAAAAGAACCAGCAGTTGGAAAAGTCGCTCAAGCTCAACGAGACCATGATCGCGATCCTCTCGCACGACCTGCGCACGCCGTTGTCGGTGATCGTGCTGTGCGCGGACGTGCTCAAGTCGGCGTTGGGCGAGGGCGAATTTGCGCGCAACATCGCGCACATGCATACCAGTGCGCATCGCATGTCACGCATGATCGGGCAGCTGCTGGAATTTTCGCGCATCCGTTCCGAAGTGCTGCAGATCGAGGCATGCGAGGCGGATTTGTCCGAGGTCGCCGACGCGGTGCTCGACGAAGTGCGCATGGCCCATCCGGACCGCGAGTTTTCGCTATCCGTTGCGGGCGGGGTGAAAGGCCACTTCGACCGCGATCGCCTGGCCCAGGTTTTCTCCAACCTGATCGGCAACGCCCTGGAGCACGGCGACCCCACCCGTCCCATCGAAGTGATGCTCGATGGCACCGACCAGGGCCAGTTGGCGCTCAAGGTGAAGAACGCGGGCACCGTCCCGGAAGACCTGCTGCCGAACCTGTTCGATCCCTTCAGGTCGGGCAAGAACTCCAAGTCCGGCCTGGGCCTCGGCCTGTACATCGTCGATCAGTTCGTGCGGGCGCATCGTGGCCGCGTGGAAGTGGCCAACGTGGACGATGGCGTGGTGTTCAAGGCGCAATTCGCGCGGCACGTGCCCGGCGTCGCCGATTTGCCCAGTGAAGCTTAGCGCTGGGCGGAGGTTGAATCCGGTCCACCGCGTTCCTATCCAGCCGGACACGCTGTTCCCGCATGCGGAGTACCGTGCAAGCGGCAAAAGGATGGCTCGGCGAATGCCGGGCAAACCGCCGGAGTCGCCGTCAGTGCCTGCCGGGTGATACGCACTTTCCTGCACCGATCTTTTCCGCCGCCTTGAACACCGCCTGGTTGGCGGCGCGTACGCGTGCGAAGTCCATTTTTTCCACGCGTCGGTCGTAGGTCAGGAAGCCGTTGACTTCGTGTTCGACGTCGGTCAGTTGTGTATACACGGCTGCACCAAGACCGTCTTTTTCGACCAGCGGCAGCAGTTCCGCCTGGAGTTTCTCATAGCGGGTTGTCAGTGCTTCGGCATCGGGCTCCATGACGTACGAATCGTGCTTGCCGGGCCACATGTGGCCCGGCACCCGTTCGCCCAGGCCGCCATATTCGCCCAGCGCCGCGGCGCGGGTGGCGCTGGGGCGTGGCGGTGTGCCGGGACCGACATAGATATGACGGTCGTTGAAGTCGCCGTTGCCGGGGTCGCCCGGCGCCTTGCGATATCCGGGCGCGTTGTTGTAGCCGGTATTGCCATCGACCAGCCGTGTCGGATCGAGCTGCTTGGTCCAGGCCGTGATCCGGGCCACGTCGTAGGCGCCCCAGTTCTCGTTGAAGGGCACCCACGTGACGATGGCCGGCGAGTTGGCGTGTTGCTTGATGATGGACTGCCATTCACGCTCGAACTCGTCGCGGACCTGGTGGGGGTGGTCATCGGGGAGCCACATGGAGGGCATGTCCTGCCAGACCAGCAGGCCGAGTTTGTCTACCCAGTAATACCAGCGCTGCGGCTCGACCTTGGCATGCTTGCGGATCATGTTGAACCCCAGCCGCTTGACCGTCTCCAGATCGTGTTTGATGGCGGCATCGCTGGGCGCGGTATAGATCCCGTCGGGCCAGTAGCCCTGGTCCAGCGGACCCATCTGGAACAC
This sequence comes from Rhodanobacter sp., assembly GCA_035564915.1. Taxonomy (GTDB): domain Bacteria; phylum Pseudomonadota; class Gammaproteobacteria; order Xanthomonadales; family Rhodanobacteraceae; genus Rhodanobacter. The sequence goes on along the minus strand of DATMTH010000181.1, from coordinate 18,983 downwards.
GAACTTGCCGTTGAGCATCGGTCGCAGCTGGCCGTTGACCATTCCGAGACAGATGCTGCGCATGCCGAAATAGCTTTGCACTTCGTCCAGCACGCGACCGTGCCCATCAAGCAGACGTACCGCGAGACCATAGAGATAGGGGTCGTGCGGTGACCATGCGTGTGGCTGAGCCACATGAATTTGTACGGGGCCCGATCCGTTTTGGGTCGACTTGTCGATAGTCTTCCCATCGGCAATCACGGACACCTGAACCTTGCTGGCCACACCCTGCACCAGCGGTTTTACGGTCACTGTCGACTGGTCCAGGTTCGGATGGATCACCAGGCGTTTGATATACGTCTCGGGCACGGGTTCGAGCCAGACGGTTTGCCAGATGCCCGAGGTGAAGGTGTAGTCGCCGTGGTCGATGGCGCCCTTGCCGCTGGAATGCCTGCCATCGTGGGTATCCCGTGCGCCGACGATCACTTCATTCGCTCCGGGATGCAGCCATCGGGTGATATCGATGGTGAAGGCTTCCCAATCACCCCGGTGCGTGCCGGCGCGGTGCCCGTTGATATAGATCACCGACTGGTAGGAAATGGCGCCGAAGTGCAGCAACACCCTGTGTCTGGCCCAGGTTTTCGGAATCGCGAACCGGCGCCGATACCACATGTTGATTGGTTGCTTTTCCATGATGCCGGAGAGGTACGATTCCGGCGGAAAAGGCACCCGGATCTGTCGAGGCCTGGCGGGAAACTGCGGTGGGGTGGCGCTGCGCAGGGATGGATCCGCTCGATGTGGGCCGCTCATGTAGTCCCAGCGACCATTCAAGTTGAGCCAGTTGCGCCGTGTCATTTGCGGTCTGGGATAATCGGGCAGAGGAATCCGACTGTTCATGGCTGCTGCGGTCCATGGTGTCGTCAGTGGTGCGACCAGCTGCTCCTTTGCCGCCATCGCCGTTGTCGGAGCCAGCGCAACGACCAGCCATAGTGCCGCGATCGCACATCGTTTCCTGTCGCGCCGCTGTCTGATTCCCATGGTTGCCTTCCTGTCGAATTGTTGGGTCCGCTACCGACGAGGGTGGGGCGGAAAACGGGGTTTTGCGCTATCGGGTCGTGTCATTGCCCGGTCGTGGAAGGACATCCATTTCGTCGATCTTCCCGGGAGATCACGCACAACGGATGGGACTAACTTTTTGCCGGGACGCCCAGCTCAAGCAGAATTACGCCATGGGCCGGTACCTGAAATACGCGGCGCGTGTCGATATCGCCCAGGTCGCGATGCCGCCACAGATCGCGTGCAGGCACCGCGCCATGCAGCCCCAGTGCCTCGAAGTCGAGCGTGGCGCCGAGCGGATGATCGAGCGTGTTGAACAATCCCACTGCCAGTGTGCCGTTGGCCAGCGGGCGCGCCCACAACTGGATCGGTCCGCGTTGCGCGACCCGACGCCCCTGCACACCGCGCGGATCCTGGTCGATGGCCAGCACTTCCGGGTTGGTCAGCACGGCGCGTGTGTCCGCATTCATTGCCGACAGATCGTTGCCGGCAATCAGTGGCGCGGCCAGCAGCGTCCACAGGCTCATGTGGGTACGTTCCATCGCCGGGTCGTCCATGCCCGGGTTGCCGATCTCCAGCATGTCCGGATCGTTCCAGTGGCCCGGGCCGGCGTAGCGCTGCAGCCCCAGTTGCGAGGTGGCGTTGAACAGCATGCTCTGGTAGTTGGACCGGATGTCGGCGCTGCTGCGCCACAGGTTGCCACCCACGGCGGCACCCCACGTCCAGATGCGACCCCAGCCGCCATTGCACAAGGCGTAAACGATGGGTCGGCCGGTGGCATCGAGTGCATGGTGCATGCGCAGGTAGGCCGCTTTCATCATGGCCACCTGTCGCGCCGGCGGCTTGCCTTCCAGTTGTCGGGTGAAGCTGCACATGTCGTACTTGAGGTAGTCCACGCCCCAGCTGGCGAACGTCCGTGCGTCTTGCGCCTCGTGACCCGCGCTGCCGGCGTAGCCGCCACAGGTGCGTTTGCCAGGCGAGGAGTAGATGCCGAACTCCAGCCCCTTGGCGTGTACATAGGCGGCCAGTGCCTTCATGTCCGGAAACTTGGCGTTGGGGTGTAGCACGCCGCGTGCGTCGCGCTCGCCCTGCCAGCCGTCGTCGATGATGACGTAGCGGTAGCCGGCTGCGGCCATGCCGCTGGATACCAGTGCGTCGGCCGCGTGGCGGATATCCGCCGCGGTGACGGCGGTGCCGAAGTGGTTCCAGCTGTTCCAGCCCATCGGCGGTGTACGCGCCGGCGTGGCGGTGTCCACGGCGAAGGACCTTGCCGCGGCGGACCATGCCAGCAGCATGATCGCCAGCAGCAGGCAGCACAGCGAGTACATTCCGTGCCGACGGGTGAGGGCGAGGCGTTTTCCGTCGGCCGACGCAAGCGTGGAGACATTCTTCATCGAGGGCTCTCGGTCAATGCTTCGGAGGATGGGCGGAGGTTTTTCCGGAAGCCGCTCCTGCCGGCGAGGCGAACAGCTCGCGGTAGCCAGGTGCGGGCACCAGGCGAACGTGCAACGCGCTGCGGTAGTTACCCAGCGTCACCAGCGATACCTTGCCCAGTCCGCCGCGAGTACCGGTATTCCAGTCAGCGATCGCAATCGTGTTCCGGCCATGTGGATTCAACAGCCCGGCAGGCAGGTTGAACACGCGCTGCGGACCGGTCGCATTGATGTAGCGGCCGACCTGCCAGCCGTTGATGAAGATCAGCGCACGATAGTGGCGCGAGGGATCGTCACTGATCTTCAGCCCGATCGGCACGTCCTGGCCGACCGGCACATCCAGCGTGAAGGTTATGCGGTACCAGTCGACGCCGGGCGTGCTGGTGGTCCTCGGCATGGTGGCCGCAGTCCAACCCTGGTCGGGATAGCCTGGCAGCGACCAGCCCATGCGCTCGCCGTACAGGCCGCCGTTGTTCATCGGGCCGCGTACCGGGTCTGCGGGCACTTCGCCGCCGCGATCGCCCTGGATCTTCCACTTTATCGTCGGCGACGCGCCCAGCAGAGTGGCGGATTCCAGTCCGCGCGGCTGCTTGAACAGGTCGTCGCCGCTGCCGTCCTGGTTGTGCCCCATGTTGCCGACCAGCACCGACAGCACGTTGTCCTTGCCGACTTTCAGGTCGGCGGGATCGAAGCCGAAGTAGCTGGCGCCGCTGGGGTAGTCGCCCAGGTAACGGCCATTGAGCCAGACCGTGAAGCGGCCATGGTTGCCCTGGTGGGTTCCCGGCGAGGCGGCGAGGATGACGCCTTGCTCGCGACCAGTGGCGGTGAAATGACCGCGATACCACACGTTACCGTGGTGGAACCCGTAGTCGTCGCTGTTGAGGATGGGCAGGTGGCCGTTCCAGTTCGGGTTGTTCGAACTTTTCCGGTTCGCAGCCGGCCAGTGCGAGTCGTCGAAGGAGGGTTGGATTTCCGGGGCACCCGGCTGGTATTTCCAGTCGGTCAGTTGCGGCAGGGTCACCGGCTGCGGTCCGTCGAGCTGCCCGAGCAGGCTGCCGGAAGGCGTCGTCTCGGCATGGACGGGATGGCCGTTCCAGGTGAACTCGTGGACGTCGGCGGGGGCGAATACTTCCACCGTGGTGGCCTTGTCGGTATCGCCGGTCAGTTCGATCGTGCGTGGCACTGCTGGAGCGGCGGCGAGCGATGCCGTACGCACGAGATAGGGGCCGCGCACCAGCACGGCGCCGCTTTGCGTGTCGAGTTTCCAGAAGCGTTCTGCCGTCTGGTCGTCGCCGATCAGCAGCAATAGCGAATGCTGGCCGGATTGGATCAGCACGCGCGTCAGGCCTTCGTGCGTGTAATTCAGCCTCAGCTGGCCGCGGGTGGCATCCCATGCGGTGACCACCTTGCCGGAAAGCACCTGGACCGACGGCTTCGCCCGATAGGTGAATACGGTTTCGCCATCCTCGCCACGGCGGCCGTAGATGACCGCGATATCGCGCTTGCCCTGGCTGAGGTTGGTCATCCAGTCGGAGGTGGAATACAGCAGATTCTGCCCTCCGAAGTGATAGTCGGCCAGCAGGATCTTGGAGTCACGGCCATCGATTCGCAGCGCGGTGCCCGCTTGTTGCGGGATCCGCGTGTAACGGTCCGGTGCTGCCGCGCTGCTGCGATCACCGCGGCCCAGGTCGAGCCAGAGGTGGGTGCTGTCGGCGGCGGTGGAGCGCGCGTCGGCGTGGCGCAGGATGTAGAACTGCGTGTCGTCGACCGGATTGATCCGCGCATCCAGGCGCAAGGCGGGATTGTCCGGCGACTTGGCCGCCATCCGGTCGGTCTGGGTCAACGGTTGCACCGCCCGGGTGAAATAGCCGAGCAGTTTCTGCTGGTCGTACTTGGCGGTCAGTCGTCGCGCCGCATCGATGGGTGCGGCGTAGTCGTAGGAGGTGTATACGCCGGGCGAGGCCAGCCAGCCCCAGTTGATGCCGCCGTAGGTCATGTAGAAATTCTGCATGGTCGAGCCGCTGGCCATCATGGCTTCGTAGTACACGCGCTCGAAGGCCGGGCCGGTGAGTTGGCGGCACTTTGCGTAACCCGGGCCGCCCCAGGGGTCGAACGAGCCGCCCTGGTATTCGGGAAAGAACAGCGGAGCATGGGTCAGCGCACGACGCTCGCGGGTGTAATCGTAAAGTTCACTCCACTGCTGCGGACGCGAGCAGTCGAAGCCCAGCGGGTAATCGTCGTAGCCCGGGATATCGATTGCACCGACGCCGTGCTCGAAGCTTCCATTGTGGTTGCCGACAAGCGGCACCGTGATGCCATCGGCACGGGCCTTTTGCTCGATGTCGCGCATGTAGCGGCGCCCGGCTGGAGAGTTGTCGTAGAACTCGTTCTCGACCTGGTAGAGGATCACCGAACCGGTTCCGTTGGTGAGCTGGTGGCGGGCCAGGATGCGGTCGATGCGGGTGAGCCATTCCTTGTAGGCGGCGGTGTAATCCGGCGCCGGCGAGCGTGCCCGGCCCTTGACCGCGATCAACCAATCGGGGAAACCGCCGGCGTCGGTTTCCGCATTGATGTATGGGCCCGGCCGCGCGATGACGTAGAGGCCGGCCTTCTGGGCGTCGTCGAGTACGCGATCGACATCGCGGATGCCCGAGAAGTCGTAGCGCCCTTTGCGGGGCGAGTGGTAGGCCCAGTTGAAATAGATTTCCACGGTGTTGTAGCCGGCGGCCTTCATCTTCTGGAAGACATCTGTCCACAGGCTTGGGCTGGGCAATCGCCAGTAGTGGAACGAGCCCGACCATACATAGATGCGCCGACCGTCGATCTTCAGCGAGTAGCGGTCGTAGCTGATGGTGTGCCGTCGGGCCGGTTCATGGTCCTGTGCAGCCGCTGATGATGAAGCCCCCGCCAAGGCACTTGCCGACAAGCTTGCCAGCAACATGCAGACACCCCAGTGGCGCAGGCCAAGGCGACGCTTGCGTGAGGCGGGATCGACCCGGGGTGGTGTCGTCGACGTGGGTATCTGCATGTGTGTATCCGTGAATGGCCTGGACTTTTCGCGAAGCTGTAGCCGCGGCTCGTCCGTCGCAGTCGCATGGCGCGGCCAGGCGGTCGGCGTGATCAATGAGCCTGGACGAAACTTGCCCTAAGCGGCGTGTCCGCGGAGGACGGCCCTGCAAGAATCGTGTAGGTTCCTGGCAGGCGAAGCATGGTGTCCTTCGCCGTGTCGTAGACGGACAGGCACAGCGAATTCAACGGAACCGTGATGCGCTTTGATTCGCCCGGCGCGAGCTCGACCCGGTCGAAGCCGACAAGGCGCTTGTAAGTCTCTCCGGAGGCCTTCGGCAGTACCGCATAGACCTGGGCGATTTCGGCCCCGGCGCGCTGGCCGGTGTTCCTGACGGTAAGCGTGGCCGTGTGGCCATCACGGTCTACCGTCAGCCCCGAATACGCGTAGCTGGTGTAGGAGAGGCCGAAGCCGAACGGGAACAGCGGCTTGAGATGCTTCATCTCGAACCATTTGTAGCCGACCGCGGCCCCTGCCTTGTTGTAGTCCACGTCGAAAAAGACCGGCGTCTTCGACGCGGTTGTTGCGGTGATTCCGGCGATCTCGGGATGAGGCAGCTGGTTGTCGTTGCGGGGGAAGCTGACCGGCAGCTTGGCAGAGAAGTCGACATTGCCGAAGAGCAGGTCGGCAAGCGCCTGCGCACCACCGATCCCGGGATACCAGGCTTCGACGATTCCCTGCACCTTGTCGATCCAAGGCATGGCGACCGGGCCGCCGGTTTCGAGCACGACGAGGGTATGCGGATTGGCGGCGGCTACGGCGGCTACCAGCGCATCCTGGTCATGGGGCAGCGCGAGCGTGGGGCGGTCCATGCCTTCCTGCATGGGCTGGTTGACGAAAACGATGGCGACCTGGGCCGTTCGCGCCAGCGCGGCAGCGGCGGCCGGGTCAGTGCCCGGGTTGAAGTCGATTTTGGCAGCGGGTGCGTGTTCGCGGATGTATTTCAGGGGCGACGATGGGAAATAAATGCTCTCCCCTGCGTGGGCGCCGGGACCAATGGCGTTGCCGCCGGGCGCGTTCACCTGGGCCGAGCCGCCGCCCGAGGGCACGCCGACGTCGGCATGCGAGCCGATCAGGGCGATCGAGCGGATGGACGAAGCCTGCAAGGGCAGCAGGTGTGCCTCGTTTTTCAGAAGCACCATGCTTTCTTCGGCAAGCTGCTGGGCATCATCGCGGCCGCGGAAAGGGTTGATCACCGTGCGTGGCGTCGGCGGGTCATCGATGACGCCGGCGGCGAACATGCTGCGCAGGATGCGATGGTCCATGTCGTCGAGCCGCGACATGGGTACCTTGCCGGCGAGCACGGCCTGCTTCAGCGGTTCGCCAAAGTACTTGTCACTGGGCATCTCCTGGTCGAGGCCGGCGAGCGCCGCCTTGACGGTGGAGTGCGTACCGCCCCAGTCGGACAACACCCAGCCCTTGAAGCCGAAATCCTTCTTCAGCACGTCGGTAAGCAGCCAGTGGTTCTCGCAGGCGTAGACCGTGTTGACACGGTTGTACGAGCACATCACGCCAGACGGGTGCGCGATGCCAATGGCGATCTGGAAGGCGAGCAGGTCGCTTTCGCGCGCTGCGCGCTTGTTGATGTCGGCACTGTAGATCGTGCGTCCGGTTTCCTGATCGTTGAAGGCGTAGTGCTTGACGTCACCCATCAGGTGCTGGGCCTGTACGCCCTTCATCAGGTTGCCGGTCATGGTGCCGGCCAGCAACGGATCCTCGCCGGCGTATTCGAAATTGCGTCCGTTGCGCGGCTCGCGGGTGATATCGACACCGCCGCCGATGGACATGTTGAAACCCATTGCGCGCAGTTCGCGGCCAATCACGGAGCCGTACAGGAAAGCAGCTTGCGGATTCCAGCTCGAAGCGGCCCCCAGGGTCGAGGGCAACAGGGTTGCGTAGCGCCCCTGGAAGGTCGACACACGGACGCCCACGGCAGAGTCCGCCATGTTGATGCCGGGAATGCCAAGGCGATCAATGCCCGGTACAAAGCCGGCGCCGTAGTTCGAATGCGCGGGGACGTCCTGGCCGTCTCGGTGCACGATCCAGTGAGTGCCGTGGACCAGTTGGATCTTCTCGTCCAGGGTCATCTGCGCGATAACCAGATCGGCACGCCTGTCCGGCGAGAGTGCCTTGTTCATCCATGGCATCTTCGACACGTCCGGATGCATCGATGCCGGTGCCGCCATACTGGCGAAAGCCGCGAAAATCGACATGGCGATGGCCGATGGTGCGAGGATCCTGCGGAACAATGCTGTTGCGGACATGCGGACTCCTTGAGGCGGAAACGGAAAGCCGGGCATTCGGTGTTTCTGTTACTGCACGGCCTTCACGACGGGAAGGTCGATGTATGTCGCCTGTTGCGGGCTGTGATAGATACGCTGCGTCGCCTTTTGGTAGTCGCCCGGTTTGGCCAGGAAAATGTTTGGCACGAAGGCCTGCGGATTGCGGTCGTAAAGCGGAAACCAGCTCGACTGGATCTGCACCATCAGTCGATGCCCCTTCTTGAAGACATGGTTGACGGTCGGCAGGTCGAATCGGTACGGCAATGGCCGGTTCGATGGAATCGGCTCGGGATCGGCGAAGCTCTTGCGATAGCGGCCGCGGAAAATATCCATGGCGATCGGAAGCTCGTAACCACCCATCGAAGGCTGCTCCGCCATCTCATCGGGATACACATCGATCAGCTTGACCACCCAGTCGCTGTCGCTGCCACTGGTCGAGGCCACCAGATGCACGGCGGGTGAGCCGGCGATCATCAGCGGCTGCTCGAGCGGTTTGGAGACATAGGTCACCACGTCGGTGCGGGTAGCGAACTGACGCTGATCGTCGACCAGCCATTCGGGCCACGTATCGACCTGGTCGGGCATGCCGTGGCTCCACGGCTGGATCGGGCGGATGCGATAGGGCACTGGCTTGGCCGGGTCGGACACATATTCGTCGTAGCCGCTGCCACCGGCCTTTGGCGCTGTGAAACCCAGACCATCGTCGGCGTGCAGGTAGAGCGGTTTCATGGTGGGCGTGCAATGACCATCACAACCTTCGGGCCAATGCGCGAGTCGTTCCCAGCGATTGGCGCCGGTGATGAAGGCCGTGACGGGTGCGATGGATGCCTTCGGCGCGCCGTCTTTCAGGTATTGCGCCAGGAACGGTCGCAGCACGTGGTTGCGAAACCAGTCGCCGGTGTTCATGCCCAGGTCGATCTTGCCGATGTCCGGCGCCCGCTCCCAGGTCTTGGCATGACGCCAGGGTCCGATGACCAGGAACAGTTTGCCGCGCGCCGAGGGCTTGTCGGCCAGCGCGCGATAGACGGCCATGTCGCCGTAGATGTCTTCCTCGTCCCACAGGCTGTGGACCAGCATCATCGGGACGCTCAGCGGTTGCTTCGCCAGCAACTTGTCCATGGCCTGGTCTTGCCAGAACGCATCATAGGCCGGATGCGCGAGCAGCTTGCGCCAGAAACCGAGCTGGTCCATGCCACGCGACTGTGCCAGCGCGCCGGCGGAACCGGCCTTGAGGTAAAGGTTGTAGTCGTCGCGCTCGCCGGACCACCACGGATACTGGCTGGAGCGGCCGGCATCCTGGCCGTAGATATAGGGAATCATCTGCTCGCGGAAGGCGCCGTTGTGGAACCAGTCGTCGCCCATCCAGCCATCCACCATCGGATTGATCGGCACCACCACCTTCAGGGCGGGATGTGGATGGAAGGCACCTACCAGGGCCTCGAAGCCGTCGTAGGAAATGCCGATGATGCCGACCTTGCCGTTGCTCTGCGGCAGGTTCTTCACCAGCCAGTCGATGGTGTCGTAGGTGTCCGTCGCATCGTCGACCGAGGTCTTGTTCAACGGACCGCGCATCGGGCGGTTCATCACGAAGGCGCCACCGGAACCGTACTTGCCGCGCACGTCCTGCACCACGCGGATATAGCCGTCCTCGACGACGATGTCGTCGGGGGTGTCATAGCCGACGATCGTCGGGCCCAGGTGCGGGCTGTCGGCATGATGGGTCATGCTGTCCGCGCCATAGGGCGTGCGGGTGAGCAGGATGCCTGCGTGTGTCGCGCCCTTCGGGATGAGGATCACGGTGTGCAGCTTCACGCCGTCGCGCATCGGGATGTCGACGACGCGGCGGGTGAAGTCGAAACTGCCGGTCACCGGTTTGAAGTGTGCCGGTATCTCGCTGGGAAGCTGCACGTGGGCCTGGTCGGCGCCGTGGGCCGATCCGGTGGCCATGGCGGCGACCAGAAAGAAAGCGGGAAAGGCATGACGCATGAAGCGATGCATGTTCGGTCCTCTTGGGTCCGGTTGTTCCAGAATGCCGGACCCGGCCATGCGCGCCACGCGCTGGCCGGGGCAGGCATCGCCGTGTCAGAAGTCGTAGGAGATTCCGAAGCGGACGTATCGAGGCATCGTGTAGTCGATGACGCGCTCATAGCTGTCGTTGATCGATTTGCTCGAGCCGTATCCAGGGCTGATCTGCAGGGGCCGTTGCTGGTTGAGCAGGTTGTACACCATCAGGTTGAATGCCAGCTTGTGGTCGGCCCACTGCGGGCGGTATTCGACGCTGCCGGTGATGATCTCCTGCCACGGATTGCTGCCGACCTTGCCCGGAGGAGAAGGTTGGCCATCGCAGTAATGGTAGTAACTGCCATAGCCGACCGGATCGTTCTGCTGCGTCCCGAAGAATCCGAGGCACTCCTTGGGCAGGCCGGAGAGAATCGAAAGATTCGCCGACACCATCCATTCCGGTGCGATCTGGTACGAGCCGTAGATCTTCAGCGCATGGCGCCGGTCGTTGCCCTGGTCGCCATTGGCGTAGAGCATCAGCTGGTAGTAATCCCAGTCACGCGTGGCGGACACGTTCTGCTGCCCTGTGAACGAGGTGACCTGGCCCTCGGTGTTGCCGTAGCTGTGCGACCAGACGTAATCGATCTTGCCCGACCACTTGCCGTCGAACGGATGCGACAGGTAGACCTCCAGTCCATCGTAATTGCGCTTGAGTTGGGGGAAGCCGAAGTCCTTGTTGGTGACGGTCACCTTCGTGTAGCCGCCGCTGGCGTTGACCAGGTCGTAGGTATTGGCGCGCCCCGGGTTGGACAGGTAGCACGAGCCGATGGTGAGCGTGGAAAGATCCGCCCCCTGCGCCTGTGCCGCGCGGCCGATCGCGCCGTTGTCGCAGACGTCGTCCAGTGCATTCCTCAGATGGCGCACGGTCCCCTTCATGCCCCATAGCCACTTCGGATTGATCTGCTGGTCGAAGCCGAGGATGAATTCATCCTGGTATTCCGACTTGATGTTCTGCGCACTGACGGTCTTCGGGTCCGGTGGCTGGCCGTATTCGCCGTTGGGCGAGACGGCGCCGCCGGTAGACGACTTTAGGAAGGTCATGCCGGTCGGCATGCCATTGGCATCGATGCCGGTATAGGTGAAGTACTGGTTCGTGGCGATCGAGCCCGCTGCCGTGCGCAGCGCCACGCTGGCCGGCATGGCGAGGTAGTAGCGTCCGGCGTTGCCGTAGACCTTCAGCGACGAATCACCATGCACGTCCCAGGAGAAGCCCAGCCGAGGTGCCCACTGCGGACTGGTGAGGCGAAGATAGGGGGCGCCGGCGGGGTTGTAGTTGGTGAACTGGTCGTTGCGGATGCCAAGTTGCAGCATCAACCGGTCGGTAACCTGCCAGTGGTCCTCGACGTATTGCGCCCGCTGTTTCACCCGCACCGAGGCGGAATTGGAATAGTGGCGGATGTAGCCGAAGTAGCCCTCCTCGCCGCCGGGGTATTTGCCGGGCGCATCGACGAAGGGAGATTCGCTGATGTCGGTATTCGGGTCGCCCTTGCCGTACCACAGCTCGTAGCCGCTACCGATGGTGGCGCCGTCGTCGATGTCGTGCGAGTCCTGGTTGTCGATGCCCGCGGTGATCGAGTGGTCGCCGATCTTGTAGGTGAGGTCCAGCCGCAGGTTGCGATTGGTCGAGCGATGGCTGGGATTGTTGACTACGTCAATGGTCTGGCCGTTGGTGCGCGGTTGGTTCCCGACATATGCCGGGTTCTCCTGGTCAAGTCCGCGAATGCTGGGGCCATCCACGCCGGAGTCAGGCACCTGGGTGAAGTAGTCGATGCTGGACTTGCCGTACATGGCGCTCAGCGTGAGGTCGTCGGTAATGTAGCTGGTGAACTTGGCCACATAGATTTTTGCGCTGGTCTTGTTGGTTGTGTCCTTGCTGACGAAGCCGCCAGTGCTGCCGCTGTCGTAGTCGTAGGCATAGTCGGAAGCGTCGGAGCGATGGGTCTGCGACACCCCGGTCAGTTCCAGGATGTTGGAGTCGTTGATGTTCCAGTCGAGCTTCAGGTAGCTCTTCGGATCCTTGTAGGTGTAGCGGGTATTGGCGGGGGTCGATGATTTGTCGCTGATCGTGTTGCCTTGCTGCTGCTTCGCCTCGACGGCGGCGAAGACGTACAGGCGGTCCTTGATCAGCGGTCCGCCAGCGTAGGCATCCACCGTGGTTTCCCATGATTTGTTCTGGTTCTTGCGCTGGAAGATCTGGCCGGCCTTGCTGCCGCGGGCGTAGTAGATGTTCCGCTGGTCGTTCTGCGCGAAGGCCGGCTGCCACAGCACCTGTGCACCGAAATGCCATTGGTTGGTGCCGCGCTTGCCGACCTGGCTGATCACGCCGCCGTCGGAGCGGCCATAGGCTGCCGAGTAGCCGCCATTCAATATCTCTTCCTGCTCGACCGCGCCGTAGGGCAGGGTGATGCCGCCAAAGCCGCTCAGCGGGTCGGTCGTGTTGAAGCCGTTGATGTAGTAGGCGTTCTCGGTGGCCGCCGAACCGCTGAACGAGACCAGTGTGTTGCCCATGGCACCATGGAAGTAGGTGCTGGCGGGCAGTGCGCCGGGAGCCAGCAAGGCCACCGCCTCGGCCGTGCGCGCCAGCGGCAACCTGGCCATCTGTTCGGCCGTGATGATGGTGCTGGAGCCGGTGGAGGTGACATCTATAGGGGGCAGCGCATTGGCGCTCACCGAGACGGTGCTGAGTTGTTGCACGCCGGCCGGCGAGGTGTTTGCGGAGGCCGTCGCGGAGAAGGACACATTGGTGGCAATGCCGACGCGCAAGGTGACATGGTCGCGCGTGTCGAGGGTCTTGCCGTTCTGCTGCAGCGACACCGTGTAGGTGGCCAGGGGCAGCGATACCGCGCTGTAGCGGCCCCGGCTGTCGACGGGCACTTCGCGAGTGAGGCCGTTGCTGCCCTGGATCAGGACGGTTTCGCCGCTGACGACAGGGGCTTGCCCGATGATGCTGCCGGTGGTGGATTGGGCGTGCACGACGGTGCCTGACAGCACGGCTGCCAGTGCCAGCGCAATCGCCGATCGGAGTGAAACGGATTTCATTTGCCGACTCATGGTGGTGACTCCTTGAAAAGAAGATAGGTTGCTGACAAGCAATGGATACATCGATTTCAATCGATCCAAAAGCCATCCATGAAAAATCGGGTCCCGGGTATTCCGCCGAGCCCCTGGAGCTGAGGGGGTTCGATGACGGCAGGTGCCCGATGCACCGCCGTATTGAATTTTTTCGACCGACATATCGTCGGTGGCCAACGCAACATGCAGCTTCTATTCCTTGTGCTTCATTCGGAGCGGGCTCATGGGCCGTCTGCTTCAAGTGTTTCCCGGCAGGCGCGGTGTCGTGGTGGCGACTGTCCGCGATACCCGCCTCGTCGGATGACCGGTTTCATGCGTAGATCACCTTTCCGACGTGTCTGCTTATCGCCTTCATCGCCTTGATCTTCACGGCAGCCCGGTCCGTTACCAGCACATCGATGTCCTTCAGCGGGCAGTAGCCGATCCTGCTGCGCACGCCAATCTTCGAATGGTCGGCGGCGATCACCGTACGCAATGCATTCGCGTTCATGGCTCGCGCGATTTCCGACTCATCCAGCAAGAAGCTGCTCGCGCCGTACTCGGTGTCTACGCCCACTGGTGAGAGAATCGCCAGGTGCGCCTGGTAGCGCTGGATTTCGGCGATGGTGCCGGGCCCGTAGTTCGAGGACAGTTCGCCGTGGAAACGGCCGCCCAGCAGTTGCACGTGATTGTTGTTGCGGTCACCCGTGGGGCCGGCGATCTTCCTGGCCACGTCCACCGAATTGGTGACGACGGTCAGGTTGATCAGCCCTGCCAGCGCTTCGGCGACCGCCGACATGGTGCTCCCCGAATCGAGGAAAACGGTTTGCCCGCTTTCGACCAGCGCGGCAATCTTCTTTGCGATCAGCTGTTTTTCCTTGACCCGCGTGGTGGCACGGACCCCGATGGGAGGTTCGTTTCCGGCAAGTACGGCACCGCCATGCACCCGCAAGACCTCACCCATGGCTTCGAGCTTCAGCAGGTCGCGGCGAATCGTTTCGCGCGATACGCCGAGATCGCTGGTGAATCGATCGACCGAGACCTGTCCGAACGCCTTCAGCAGGCTGCGGATGCGTTGATGGCGTTCCTCATGCCACATGCAGTTTTCCCCTTTGTTGCAGATAGATGCCGATGCGGGCCGTGCTCAGGCGCATCAGGCCGAGTGCGACGGCCACGACGGCGACGATGCACGCGGAATAGGCGGCCGCCTGCGAAATGAAGCCGTTCTCGTTCAACTGCATGACCGATACGGAAGCCAGGTTCAATTCCGGCGTGACCAGGAAGATCACCGCCGAGAGGGTGACCATCGATTGCATGAAAAGCAGGAAGAACGTCGATACCAGTGCCGGGGCGACGAACGGCAGCACCGCGTCCCGGATGGATTGCAACGGGCCGCCGCCAAGGCAGGTGGTAGCGTCTTCCAGCGCGGCCGGCACGGTACGCAAGCCGGTCGATATCGTGAGGAAACCTTGCGTGTGGTAGTGGTAGAAATTGCACAACGCGACGATGGCCAGGCTGCCGTAGAGCCAGTGCGACAACGGACCATGGTTGAAGGCCAGCACGTAGCCGATGCCGATGATCATGCCGGGCACGGCCGCCGGCATCATGGCGAGGAACGCGACGATGCGGGTCAGGGCGGGCGACAGTCGACGCATGCCGATCGCCAGCATGAACAGTAGCAGCGTGCCGAAGATGGCTACGGCAATCGAGATCTTCAGTGAAGTAAGGATAGGCGTATAGCCGTCCGGAAGGTTCGTGTGGTAATGCGCCAGCGTCAGGCTGAAGTCGTAGGGCCACAGCTTTACGAAGCTGGCGTAGAACACGGTCGCCAGTACGACCGCCACCGGCAACAGCAAACCGATGCAGGTCATCGACAACGCCGCGTCGCGCCCGCGCCCGGGCGGTGCTTCGGAAGGCAGCGCGTGTTCCGAACCGTTGTGCTGGCGCGAGGCCACGTGCTCGATATACAGCGACAGAATCGCCGGCAGCAAAAGGACCATGCCGATGGTTGCGCCCATGCCGAAATCCATCTGGCCGGAAACCTGATTGTAGATCTCGGAGGCCAGAACCCGATACGAGCCGCCCACGACCATGGCATTGCCGAAATCGGTGATGGTGATGGTGAACACCACGAAGGCCGCTGACAGCAGGCCAAGCTTGGCCTGGGGCAAGGTGATGTCGATGAATTGCCGCCAGGCGGAGGCACCCATCGATTCCGCGGCGTCGTAGTAGCGGCGATCGGTGCGTACCAGCGCGACGGAAATGATCAGCACGGCTTGCGGAAGCGCGTACAGGACATCCGCGGCGACCAGGCCGGCGAAGCCGTAGATGTCGGTGGGCAAGCCGGTGAGCCTGTGCACCAGGCCGTTGCGCCCGAACAAAAAGATCAATCCCAGCCCCTGCACCAGCGACGGCGCCAGCAGCGGCAGAATGAGGACGCCACGGACCAGCCACTTGCCCTTCATCCGCGACCGGTGCAGCGCCATCGCGATCGCCAGCGCCGCCACCGTGGTGAGCAGCATGGTGGTGCCGCTGACCCACAGCGTATGCAACATGACACGCGGAAGGCCGGGGTCGGTCCACAGCCGCCGGTAATGGGCCAGGCTCAGGACATCCCCCTGACCGAGGAAGCTGCGCAGGCCGATGACGATCAGCGGGTAGCCGAAGAACAGCAGCAGGCCGAGCACGGGCAGGCCGATGAAGGTCCAGGCCAGCAGGCGATCGCCCGGCACGCCAGGATGGTTTGTACGCACGGCCCGGTTCATGCGGCCACCCATGCGCAACGGTCCGGGCGCACGTCCAGGGTGACGCTGTCACCGGGCTTGAGCGTGCAGTCGCGATGCTGCTCCGCGGTGAATGAGCGGCCCCGCCAGTCGATCACCAGCCGGATCATGCTGCCGAGGAAGGTGACGGCGCGTACCGTGCCTTCGCCGTCTTCGGCGGCAGTTGCGTGCACGTCCTCCGGACGCAGGCAGGCTTCCAGATGGTGGTCGGGTGCTGCAGGTCGCCCGGACAGCAGCGTCGGCAGCGCTTCGCGCACCCAGCTTGTCGGCAACAGGTTGGACGCGCCGATGAACTGGGCCACAAAGCGCGTCGCCGGATTCATGTACAGCTGGCGTGGCGTGCCGATCTGCTCGATGCGGCCCCGGTTCATGCAAATGATCGTGTCGGCCAGGGTCAGCGCTTCCTGCTGGTCATGCGTGACCATCAGGGTGGGAATGCCGAGTTGGCGTTGCACCTGGTGAATCTCGCCGCGCATCTGTTCGCGCACGCGGGCGTCCAGGGCGGAAAGGGGCTCGTCGAGCAGCAGCAAGGCCGGATCGACGGCCAGCGCTCGTGCCAGCGCAACACGTTGCTGCTGCCCACCGGAAAGCTGCGCGGGATATTTGCCTGCTTCATCCGGAAGCTGGATCAGCCGGAGCAGTTCATCGCGGCGTGCTGCGGCGGCGCGGGGCGGCAGGCCGCGAAGCTTCATGCCGTAACCGATGTTTTCCGCCACGGTCATGTTCGGAAACAGCGAGTACGACTGGAACACGATGCCGAAATTGCGTTCGCGCGCCGGCATGCGGGTGATGTCCCTCGCACCGAGCATGATGCTGCCGCTGTCAGTCGCGAGCAGGCCCGCGACGATTCGCAGCAAGGTGGTCTTGCCGCAGCCGCTCGGCCCGAGCAGGCAGACGAAGTCGCGTTCGCCCACGGCAAAGCTCACCCGATCCAGGGCCGGGCGGCCACCGAAGGACTTGCTGACGTCGTTTACCGTGAAATGCACCAGAGAGCTCCCCGTTCTTGTGCCCGTGTATCAGTTCGCCACGTCGCTCTTCCATCTGGCGATGGTCGCCGCGCGGTTTTCCATCGATGCCTTGAAATCCATCGGATACAGTCGGTGCGCGATGTCTGCCGGCAGCCCGTCCTTGATCTGCTCGGGCGTCGGTCCGGCGCCGGGCATCGCGACGATGCTCTTGTACTTGCGGTACAGCGCGGCGGCCTGCGGTGAGGCGATCCAATCGAGGAAGCGCTTCGCATCGACCTGGTTTGCCGAGGTCTTCATCATGGCGGAGGCCTCCAGCTGATAGGCGACATCGCTCGATGGGATCACCATCCTGATCGGAAAGCCCTGTCGGATCGATTGCATGGCGGTGAAGGCGAACGACACGCCAATGGGAAATTCACCGGTGCGCGCCAGCTTGCAAGGGCTGGACCCGGACGGACTGAACTGGGCGACGTTGCCGGCGATCTGCTTCAGCAGAGCCCAGCCTTTGTCCGCGCCCATGCCTTGCAGGATCGCCGCCACAATCATGTAGCCGGTACCGGAAGATTGCGGGTCCGGCATGACGACTTGGCCCTTGTAGACCGGCTTCGCCAGGTCAGCCCACGATGTCGGCATGGGCAGATGCTGGGCCGCGAGCGCATCGGTATTCACGCAGAAGGCGGCGAGGTAGCCGGTGGCGACGAACCATTTGTCGTCCGGCGCGCGGTAGCGCGAAGGCAGCTTCGCGATGTTGGGCGATGTGACCGGTGCCAGCTCGGCCTCGATGCGCGGATCGAGCATGTCGGTGAGTGCCTCGCCCCAGATCACGTCGTTATGCGGCGCGGCGGATTCGGCGATCAGGCGTGCGGCCAAGTCTCCCGTGGAAAGGCGCAGCACGTGGACGTGCAGGTCAGGCATCGCCTGGCGCGCGGCGGCCAGGTACACCGAGACTTCGTCGTTCTCGAGCGCCGTATAGACCGTGATCGAGCCCGCCTGTGCCCAACCACAGGCAAGGGCATACACGGCAAACGCGGCGGCGAGTCTGGTGGCTATGCGCATGAGAGCAACCTGTGCGGTACGGCTGTTGGCGTCGATTCGCGAACGGGCGTCCTTGAAGCGTGGGACGTCCTGATACCCGGTCCCCAGCTTGCCCAGAGAATGTGTCATTTTGTGGACATTTGCAAATTTGAGGAAAATCCTACAAAAGTGCTCGCTGCCCTGTCATGATCCGGGCAGGCGTCGACGAGGGTCGGCTCCGTCTTCGTTTCCATTCGTGAGGTAGCCAAATGGCCTTGCCTGCGTCGTCCACCGAGGAATTCCGTCGATTCGCCGAAAGCGTTGCCGAGCGCGCGCGGGCCATGTCGTTGCCGGGCTTCCGCAGCAACTTGCATGTCAAGTTCAAGGGTGACGCTAGTCCCGTCACGGAAGTGGACCGCAATGTCGAGGCGATGGTGCGCGAGTGCATCCGGGAGGCCTACCCGGAACATGGTGTACTTGGCGAAGAGCATGGCTCGAGCCACACCGATGCGGAATACGTGTGGTCGATCGATCCCATCGACGGGACGCGAAGCTTCGTCACGGGCTGGCCACTGTGGGGGACGCTACTGGCCCTGTTGCACGAGGGCCAACCGGTGCTTGGCTTGATCGACATGCCGGTGCTCGACGAACGCTGGATAGGCATGCGCGGTGCAAGCACGACCCTCAACGGACGGCCGTGCCGCAGCAGGCAGGGCACGGCGCTGGCAGGTGCGGTGGTCTACACCACCTCGCCGGATGCGTTTTCGCAAGCCGAGTTGGCGGTGTTTGAACGGATCAGCCGGGCCGCACAGAACCGGCGTTTCGGCGGTGACTGCTACAGCTATGCGTTGCTTGCCTCCGGGCATATCGATGTGGTGATCGAGGCCGACCTGAAGCCCTATGACTATCTGGCGCTGGCGCCGGTCATCGAGGCAGCGGGCGGTGTGATCACGGATTGGGAAGGGCATTCGCTGGGCATGCACAGTGGCAGCCGGGTCATTGCCGCAGGCTCGGCGGAACTGCATCGCGAAATCATGGGTCTGATCGGGAAGCCTGCCCTGCGCGATTCCGTTTCACCCGGCAGCCACCCGCGCATGGCGTGATTCGGAGAGTTCGGTTTCATGGTGTCCATTGATCGTCGGCGTTTTCTGCAAATGTTTGGTGGTGCCGTCGGCACCGCGGCCTCGGGCCAGGTACTTCCGGCCAGTTTGCGCAAGGCACTGCAGGTACCGGCGCAGCGGAGAACGGGCACGATCCGCGATGTCGAGCACGTGGTGATCCTGATGCAG
>DATMTH010000180.1:0-18665 GCA_035564915.1 Rhodanobacter sp. | reverse complement strand
GGCAAGAAGCTGCGGGATTGGCGATTATTCCAGTTCGTCGGCCAGTTCGTGCAGGTCAGCGATGTGTTGTTCCCACCAGCGCGATTCGGCGGCGAACGGGAAGGCGGCGGGAAAGGCCGGATCGCTCCAGCGTGCGGCGATCCAGCCGGCATGGTGCAACTGGCGCATGGCGCGCAGGACGGGAATCAGTGCCAGTTCGGCATGGTCGAAATCACGAAATTGCCGGTAACCCTCCAGCAGCGCTTCCATCGCACGTTCGTCATTGGCCAGCATCCACAAATCCTGCACCGCCGGGCCGCTGCGCGCGTCGTCGAAATCCACGAAGTGCGGACCGGCGTCGATCCACAACACGTTGCCGGGATGACAGTCGCCATGCAGGCGCAACTGACGCACCGGCCCGACCGTTTCCAGGCGCATGGCGATGGCGCTGTCGAGGCGGCGGGCTGCGGCGCGGTAGTTCGTCTGCAGCGTGCCCGGCAGCAGGGCCGATTCGAGCACAGCCTGCATCGGCTGCCGCACCATCGTTTCGCGATCCAGTCGCGTGCGCTGCGCGAACGGTTGGCGTGCACCGATCAGGTGGATGCGGGCAATCAGCCGGCCCAGCCATTGCAGCTGATCGGCAGCCTCCAGTTCCGGCGCACGGCCGCCGCGGCGTGGCGTCAGCGCATAGCGAAAGCCCCGGTGGGTCAGCAGGCTGCTGCCATCGAATGCCAGTGGTGCGACGACCGGCAGTTCGGCATCGGCCAGTTCGTGCGAGAACGCATGTTCCTCGGCAATCGCCGCATCGCTCCAGCGGCCGGGCCGGTAGAACTTGGCAATCACCGGCGCGGCCTCGTCCACACCGACTTGCCAGACCCGGTTTTCGTAACTGTTGAGCGCCAGCAGGCGCCCGTCCGGCGACAGCCCGCAGGCGCTGACCGCATCCAGCACCAGGTCGGGGGTCAGGTTGGCGTACGGCGTGCCGTTCAACGCGCTGCCACGGCACGCGCCGGAACCACCGCCATGGTGATGCGCGAGATGCACACCAGTGCGCCGTCCCCGTTTTCGATGCGGATTTCCCACACCTGGGTGGTGCGGCCCAGGTGCAGCATGCGGGCGGTGCCGGTCACCATGCCGCTGCGCACGCCGCGGATGTGGTTGGCGTTGATATCGAGACCGACGGCCAGCTCCTTCGCGGGGTCGAGGGTGAGCATTGCGGCGGTGCTGCCCAGCGTTTCGGCCAGGACCACCGAGGCGCCGCCGTGCAACAGGCCGTACGGCTGATGGGTGCGATGATCGACCGGCATGGTGCCCTGCAGCCAGTCGTCGCCGATCGCCGTGATGGTGATGCCGAGCGTTTCCATCATGGTGTTGGCGCTCCAGCCGTTGATCCTTGCCAGGTCGGCTGGCTGATTCCAGATACTCATCGAATTCCATCCCGGGTCAGTGAGCCTGCATTGTCGGCGGCGGCGATCGCGGCGACAATGCTGCCGGTGTTCACCATTACCCTCAAATTCACAGGCCGCCAGTTTCCGGTGATGCCGGGCGAAACCGTGCTGGAAGCGGCGCAGCGGGCAGGCGTGGCGCTGCCGTATTCGTGTCGCTCGGGGGTTTGCGGCAGTTGCAAGGCGATCCTGCTGCACGGGCGTTGCGAATACCCGCGCAGTCCGCCGCTGGGCCTGGATGCCAATGCGCTGGCGCATCACGCGGTGCTGTTGTGCCAGGCCGTGCCGGCCAGCGACCTCCTGCTGGAGGCGCGCGAGGTGTCTTCGGTGGAGGATGTGGCGCGGCGCCAGATCGATGTGGTGGTGGAGCACAAATGGCGCCTGGCGCGGGATGTGATCGGCCTGCGCCTGCTGCCGGACGCCGGCGAATCACAGCTCAAGCGGTTGCCGGGCCAGTATCTTGACGTGTTGCTGGAAGACGGCAAGCGGCGACCCTATTCGATCGCCAATGGCCCGCAGGCCGATGGCGCGATTGAGTTGCATGTGCGCCACGTCGATGGCGGCGGCTTCACTTCCTGGGTCAACGAGGGGCTGCGTGTTGGCGATCGCCTGCGCATCGAGGGGCCACTGGGCACTTTCGTGCCACGCGAGGACTCCGAGCGGCCGATGATCTTCATGGCCGGCGGCACCGGGTTCGCACCGATCAAGGCCATCGTCGAGCATTTCATCGCACTCGGCACGCGGCGTTCGATCGAGCTTTACTGGGGTGCCCGCAGTGCCTCGGATCTGTATCTGCGCGAACTGGCCGAACACTGGGTGCGCGAACTGCCGCATCTGCGCTTTCACCCGGTGGTATCGGAGCCCGAGCAGGCCGCGAACCTGCGCATCGGCCTGGTGCACCAGGCGGTGCTGGCGGATCATCCGGATCTGTCCGGCCACGACGTGTACATGAGCGGGCCGCCGCCGATGATCGACGCCGGCCATCAGGCCTTCCTCGACGCCGGACTGCCCGAAGATCGCCTTTACTACGATTCGTTCGAGTACGCGCCGGACGTGCTGGCCTCGATCATCGCCGGTCGTGCGGGTATTCACGATTTCTGACGCTCGGCGCGACGCGGCGTTGCAAGCTCATTTACGCAGCGACGACGCCGAGCGACAGACTTGCGCCAGTCCGGAACACCTCACGGCGCCATGGGCACGCCCGGCCGGCCATCCATTCCCCCCGAGCGACCCACGGCGTTCCCGGTCGCGATCGACGACTCAAGCTTGTCCGATGAAGTCCGTCTTGCCCAGCTCGGCACCGGCCTCGCGCAGGATGTTGTAGCCAGTGGTGCAATGGAAGAACAGGTTCGGGATCAGGAAGGCCAGCAGATAGGTCTGGCCGTCGAAATTCAGCTCGCCGCTACGCATCTTCAGCTGGATCGCGCGGGTTTCGCTGCCGTCGATCTGCTCTGCCTTGAAGCTGTCGACGTAGGAGATCACCCGGTCGATGCGCGCCTTGGCCTGCTCCAGCGTGGTCTCGTTGTCTTCGAAAGATTGCGGCTCGACACCAGCGAGACGGGCGGTGCCGCGCGAAGCCATGTCGCACGCGATCTGCACCTGCTTGATCAGCGGCAGCATGTCTGGAATCAGCCGGGTCTGCAGCAGCACTTCGTCACTGACGCCCTTGGCCTTGGCGTGTTCGGCACCCTTGTCGAGTACGTGCGAGAAGTTGCGCAGCGCGCGGACAAATACGGGGACGGAGGCCTGGTACATGGACATGCTCATGGGTGATCTTCCTGTGTGGTGTGGGAGTCGATGTGATGCGTGTGATCGATTGGATGCCCCGCTATCAACGGCGGCATGTCACCGGGGGAAACGGTGGGGCCGATCGGATCGCTCTTCAATGCCAGGGCAACCGGCAGATGGCGGGTGACCCGAACCGCGATCACCAGGCCGACCAGCATCAAGACGGCGGAAAGCACGAAGGCAGCGCCCGGCAGGTGCATGTGCGAAGCGGGTGCAATCGACAGGGCAAAGACCTGGGCGAACAGATACGGTCCGAAAATGCCGGCAAAGCTGCTCAGGCTGCCGATCGCGCCCTGCAACCGTCCCTGCTCGGACGGAGCGACCTGCTGGGTCATGATCGACTGGATCGGCGGCATCGCCAGCCCCCACAGCGCCAGCAACGGAATGCCGAACAGGAACGCACGACCACTGCCGGCAAGGCCCATCACCATGAAGGCACCCACGCCAAAGATCATGCCCGCGATCAACACGCGTCGTTCGCCGAAACGCGGGGCCAGCCTGCCGGTGAGCACGGCCTGCACAAAGCCGTCGCAGGCACCGACCAGCATCAACACATAGCCGACCGCCTGCGGCCCCCAGCTGTAGCGATAATCGGCATACAGCACGAACACCGTCTGCAGCACGTAGTGCGCCAGGTAGACCATGAACAGCACCACCGCCAGGCCGAACAACTGCGGTTGCCGACGCAGCAGTTTCAGCGCGCCGAACGGATGCGCGCTATGCAGCTCGATGCGTGCCGTGCGTTGTTCCCGCGGCAATGATTCGGGCAGGATGAAATAGCCATACAGGAAGTTGCACAACGCCAGCCCGGCAGCCACCCAGAACGGCAACCGCAAGGCGATGCTGCCGAGGAAACCGCCCAGTCCGGGCCCGATGATGAAACCCAGGCCGAACGCACTGCCGAGGATGCCGAATGCCGCCGCACGCTTTTCCCTGGGCGTGATATCGGCGATGTAGGCATTGGCGGTACTGAAGCTGGCCGCGGTCAGGCCCAGCAGAATGCGTGCAGCGAACAACAGCCACAGCGTCGGCGCCAGGGCCAGCAGCACGAAATTGGTGGCCAGCCCCAGATTCGAGATCAGGATCACCGGCCGTCGCCCAAACCGGTCGGACAGCGCGCCTTGCACCGGCGCAAACACGAATTGCACCGCCGCGAACACAGTGCTGAAAACACCTACCCACCAGGCCGCCTTCGCAATGCCGCCGCCGGCCAGTTGCTCGATCAGATGCGGCAACACCGGAATGATGATGCCAAAGGCCAGCATGTCCAGCAGCACGGTCACATAGATGAAGACCAGCGCGGCACGACGGTTCGGTTCAGCGGAAGTGTGAGGATCGGAGGGGGAATTCATGGTCGGGACGAAGCGGCAAGACGTGCACGATAGCTCAATGCCCGGCGGGCGACAGAAGCGCCGCGAAAGCCAGAATCATCCCGGCCACTGAAATACGTCTTCGAGCCCAACACCGAATGCGCGGGCAAGGCGGAACGCCAGCTCCAGCGACGGCGCGTACTTGCCCGCCTCCAGTGCGATCACCGTCTGCCGGGTGATGCCGCAGGCATCGGCCAGTGCCTGCTGGGTCATTTCGCCGTGTTCGAAACGCAGCTTGCGGATGACGTTGTCGATCGGTGTGCCGGTCATGTGCTTCGTCGCTCACGCCAGCAGGTGATGCCCGTTACGACATATTCGAGCAGACATGAGGCGATCAGGCCGATCAGCAACAGGTTGGAGATCACCATCGGCTTCGCCCACGCCAGATGATCCAGCGGCGAGAACGCGAACATCACCGCCAGCGCCAGCAGGAAAAGCGACAAGCCACCGCGCGCCCAGCCGCTGGCGCGCGCCGCGATCCGTTGATCGCGCTCGTCCGCCTCGACCGTGTCGCGCCAGCGCTTGCGCAGCACCTGCATCACCACCAGCCAGGCAATCACCAGCCCGCCGATATGCCGGCCGATCGCCGAGGCTTCCGGCGCCATCGTGCCGTCCCCGGCGACCATCTGCGCACCATGCAGCGCGTAGTAGACAAGGATCGCCACGGTGAAGATCAGGCCGATCCACGCACGCTGCTCGCCAGGCGACATCGCCGCCACCGATTCATCCGTGTCCGCTGCCGCCGCCGATTCGCGCATGGTCGCCCACAACAGGTACCAGACCAGCCAGGCCGCGCCCAGCATGGCCAGGCCTCCCGGCCAGCCCAGATCAAAATCAGGCAGGACAAACAGCACGCAGAACGCCAACACGGACAGCGGGATCAGTACGGCATAACGCAAGGAACGATGCATGATGTCATCTCCAAAGCACGATATGTACGTTATACATTACATTTTGTCCTGTCAAGATGACTTTTCGCTGCGCCCATTCGGTGCAGTTGCCCGCCCGGGAACCTCCGCAGCAGCCCTGCGCATCCCATCGTTGCGCGCGACCGCAGGCACAACCACGCCCGATACCGCGCGATGTCACACCGCAGCAGATCCCGAACAGCCAGCAGTGATCGGCATCCGGGTAAACTTTCCGTTCGATTTATCCAAGGATCCGGCATGAGCGACCACGCCAAATACCCCGATGTCACGCGCGAACAGGCCGAAGATGCCGTGCGCATCCTGTTGCGCTGGGCCGGCGAAGACCCCTCACGCGAAGGGTTGCTGGATACGCCCAAGCGCGTGGTGAAGGCCTACGGCGACTGGTTTTCCGGCTATGCCGAGGATCCGGCCGAATTCCTCAAGCGCACCTTCAAGGAAGTCGACGGTTACGACGAGATGGTGGTGTTGCGCGATATCCAGTTCGAAAGCCACTGCGAGCATCACATGGCGCCGATCATCGGCCGCGCCCATGTCGGTTACCTGCCGACCAACCGGGTGGTCGGCATCAGCAAGCTGGCGCGCGTGGTCGACGGTTTCGCGCGCCGCTTCCAGGTGCAGGAAAAACTCACCGCGGAAATCGCCCACTGCATCCAGGAAACCCTGCAGCCGGCGGGCGTGGCGGTGGTGATCGATGCCAGCCACGAGTGCATGACCACGCGCGGCGTGCACAAGCGTGGCGTGTCGATGGTGACCAGCCAGATGCTGGGCACGTTCCGCGAGGACGCACGCACCCGCGCCGAATTCCTGCAGTTCATCGGCATCCACGGCGGTCACCGCTGAACAGCCGGCTCGCCGTCCTGTTGCTGACGCTGCTGCCAGTCCTGGCAATTGCGCAGGATTCCCGTGCGGAGTATCTGCGCATGTTCGATCGTGACGGCGACGGGCGGGTCAGCGCCGCCGAGTACGTGCGCTGGATGAGCCGCGGCTTCGCCTCGATGGATCGCAATGGCGACGGCATTCTCGAACGTACCGAATTGCCGGGGGGGCGCGGCAAACCGGTCACCCGCGCAGAATTCGAAAGCAACCTGCTTCGCCAGTTCCACCGGCTCGACCGCAACCACGACGGTTATCTCAGCGCACGCGAACTCACCGCGCCACCGCGCTGACCTCAGCGGGAATATCCGCACGTGCGCAGTCGGCCCACAAGGGACGTCCTTCGCTCGTGCGCGATGTTCCCGCCTCCGGATTCGCAAGAGCTGTCGCGCACAGGGTGCGCTCCTGCAAAAGCAAGCCTCAGGCGGAAATCGCCAGCTTCTCGGATCGATAAAGCTGCATGGTCAGCAACACCGCAAGCAGTGCTGCCAAGGCGGTGCCGGCCAGGCACAGACCGATCTGCCCGGCGGTGATGAGGTCGCCGCGCAACAATTGCATGATGCCGAGGTTCTGGCCCAGCAGCGGTATGGCATACATCCAGGCTTGCGCCTTGACCGGCATGAACGACAGCAGCGCGCTGGGGATCAACGGCACCAGCATCAGCAGCGACAGATAGGTCTGCGCCTCGCGATAGCTCTTGGCGAATGCCGCCACCATCGACTGCAGCGCCGCCAGCAGGATCACCAGCGGCAGCATCAGCAGCAGCACGTTCGCCGCGAAGCGCATGCCCAGGTCCAGTTCCATGCCGATCTTCTCGGCCGGTATGAACTGCCCGACCACGGCAAAGGCCGACAGCGAAATCACCAGGCTGGCCGTGGAGAACACCGAGATCGCCGCGAGCTTTCCGCACAGGATCTTCCAGCGCGGCACCGGATTGGCGAACAGTGGCTCCAGCGATTGCCGCTCACGCTCGCCGGCGGTGAGGTCGATCGCCAGATACATGCCGCCCATGAAGATGGTGATCACGAAGAAGTACGGCAGG
Organism: Rhodanobacter sp.; assembly: GCA_035564915.1. Lineage (GTDB taxonomy): Bacteria > Pseudomonadota > Gammaproteobacteria > Xanthomonadales > Rhodanobacteraceae > Rhodanobacter. Next base: position 11,239 of record DATMTH010000180.1, on the reverse strand, counting down.
ATCGCGAACATCAGCACGGCACGCGACTGCGGCGTGGCCTGATCTCGCCGGGCGACCTGCAGCGGCCACGCCGTGCCGGGCGACAGGCCACGCGCCACCAGGCGCAGCGCACCCTGCTGGCGCGCATAGTCTTCGATCAGCTTGCTGACCCGGTCGACCGTGGTTCCCGCATCGCGCCGCGAGGAGTCGTAGAACAGTTCGACCTGCACCGGCTCGCCCTTGCGCCAGGCGTTGCCGTAATCCGGCGCGATGCGCAGCACGGCATCGGCATCCTGCTTGCGCACGGTCTGCGCCGGATCGGCCACGGCCGGTCCTGCCGTCACGCCACCGGCCTTCAGCGCATCCAGCAGGTTCGGCGCGTAGGACGCGCCGATCACCGGCACCGTCAGCGGCTTCTCGGCCTTGTCCAGCTCCCGGTTGAGGGTGAAGTTGATCAGCATGACGAAGATCAGCGGCCCCAGCAGCGGGCCGGTGAGGAAGGCGCTGATCAGGGTGCGCCGGTCGCGCAGGTTCTCCTTCACCTCCTTCAGGAACACGGTGACGAAGGCGCGGCTGCGATGCGTTCGGGTGGTCACGGCATTCATGCGGCCAGGCCCTCCTCGCTGCCGATGATCTTGACGAAGGCATCCTCCAGATTCGCCTCGCCGGTCTGCGCACGCAACGCGTCCGGCGATTCATCCGCGACCACGCGGCCGTTGGCGATCACCACGATGCGATCGCACAGCGCACCGACCTCCTGCATGATGTGACTGGAAAACAGCACGCAACGCCCCTCCGATTTCAGTCGGGTCATGAACTGCCTCAGCGCACGGGTGGCCATCACGTCGAGGCCATTGGTCGGTTCGTCCAGAATCACGTTGCGCGGATCGTGCACCAGCGCCCGGGCGATTGCCGTCTTCACCCGCTGGCCTTGCGAGAAGCCTTCGGTGCGGCGGTCGGCGATGTCCCGCATGTCCAGTGCTTCGATCAAGGCGTCGCGGCGACTCGCCAGCACATCTTCCGGCAGGCCATGCAGGCGGGCGAAGTAGTCGATGTTCTCGCGTGCGCTGAGCCGCTTGTACAGGCCACGCGCATCCGGCAGCACGCCGAGCTGGCGACGTACCGCGAGCGGATCGACCGCCGCATCGATGCCATCCACCAGCACCTGGCCGCGATCCGGCGTCATCAGCGTGTACAGCATGCGCAGGCAGGTGGTCTTGCCGGCACCGTTGGGCCCGAGCAGGCCGGTGATCTCGCCGTCGCGTGCACTGAAACTGACCCCATCGACGGCTTTCACCGCGCCGAAGGCCTTGTGCAAATCCTTTACCTCGATCATGGCGTGGCTCCATTGAAGTCGATGAAGATCGGGGTGGGTTGCAGCCGATCCAGACAACTGGCATCGAGCTTCTTCGGCTGCAGATCCTCGACAAAACGCTGCACCAGCCCGGGCCCGCAGCCGGCATTCATGACGCTGTGGCCCTGGCCCTTGAACAGCAGCACGCGTGCGTTCGGCAACCCCTTCGCCACCTGCTCGGCATAGCGCGGCGGGGTCACCGGGTCGTACTGGCCGGCCAGCAGCAGCACCGGCTTGTCGGTCTTCAAGGGCTGGTGAAAGTCGGCCGGGCGCGTGCCCTTGGGCCACACCGAGCAGACCGCGTTCAACGCGTCGATCATGTGCGTGCCGAGGATCGTGTCGGCATCCTGCGGTCGCGGCGTCAGCAGGTCGGCGTCCTCGCTGCAGATCACCGAATACTGCATGCCGCTGCGCATCAGTTCGGACAGGTCGCCGGCCAGGATCTTGGCCTGACCCAGCAGCGGACCGACGTCGCCATGCGCTGCCGCGTCGATCGACAGCGGCAGCAAGGCTGCCGTCTGCGGCGTATAGGCAAACATGCGCACCACGCTGGCCAGCGAATTCTCATTCAGTACCCGCTTGACCGTCTGGTAGGTCTGCGGATCGCGAAAGCTGACCTCGTGGGGATTGGCCCTCAATGCGCCGCGAAGCTGATACAACGTCTGACCGGGATCACCGAACTTTTTCTTGCAGGCTGGTTGTGCCGTGCAGCGGGCAAACTGTGCCTTCAGCGCGTCGTCGAGGTTGCGCGCGAAGTCCTCGCCAAGTGCCAGCGTATTTGGCACCACGCTGTCCAGTACCACGCTGCGCACGGCATCCGGGTAGTGCATCAGGTACTGCTGCGCCATCCGCGTGCCGTAGGACACGCCGATCAGGTCGAACGTCGGCGCACTGATCGCCTTGCGCACATCTTCCAGATCCTGCGCCGCGATCGTGGTGGTGTAGTAGCGCGGGTCGGCGCGACCCGCGAGCTGCCTGAGGCAGTCGGCCGCCGCGGCACGCATCTTGTCGGCATCGAGACTGTCCGCTTCGGCGGTCGTTGAGGGTTCGTCCGATTCCCTGCAATCGAGTGCGTTGGAACCTCCGGTGCCGCGCTGGTCGAGCAACAGCACGTCGCGGTGCGCACGCAACGGCTTCAGCATCGTGGCGATCGCGCCGGCGGAATCGGTCGCCGCCTGGCCCGGCCCCCCGGCGAGAAACACCAGCATGTCCTTGTCGGCCAGCTGGGCACGCGAACGCAATACCGCGAGCCTCAACTTGATCATGCGGCCATGCGGATCGGCGCGATTTTCCGGCACCGGAAACATCGCGCACCAGGCTGCCGTGCTGAGTCCACTGTGCGGCTGTGCCAGCTCGCATGCGCTCAGCGTCACCGCGCCGAGTTTCCAGGTCTGCGCCTGCGCCGGGGCCACCGGCTGCGCTGCCGGGCCTGCGTGCATGGGCGAAGCGGCCACGACCGGCACCGGTTCAACCACAGGCTTTTCGTGCGCCTGACGGTAGTGCCGGATGCCGAACAGCGCCAGCACCACGACCGCAATCCCGACACGCCAGCCCAGGCTCGTTTTCATCGCCATGAACAATTACTCCTCACCCGGTACAAAAATCGATTCGATCGAGCGGCCAAACAATCGGGCGATCTTGAAGGCCAGCGGCAGACTGGGGTCGTACTTGCCGGTTTCGATGGCATTGACGGTCTGCCGCGACACGTCCAGCCGCCCGGCCAGATCGGCCTGCGACCAACCCTGTTCGCCGCGCAGCTCGCGCAGGTGATTGTTCATCGGCCTCGATTCCGGCGGGCGACATGTGATTGCCGGTCACGCGAAGTGATGTTTCGTGGTGGCGTCATCGTCGTTCCCCGATCACTCATCGCGAAAGCGGCGGCGCACCCACCAGTTCGCGATCCCGTAGACTCCGAACAGCGCCGGAAGCACCAGCATCAGCGGCTTGTCGATCGGCAGCAGGCCGGCGTCGCGCAAGAACGCGGCAGCGAAGCTGAGCAGGCCCACGCTGATGCTGGCGATCGAGATCGCCTCCAGTTGCAGACGGCGCTCCAGCTCGTCGCTGGCCAGCACCAGTCGCACCATCGCGCGCACCACGAATCCGATCGGCAGCACCGGCAACAACACGACCAATATCCTGAGCGGCGCTGCATGCACATGCGTAAGCAAGGTCTGCGAGACGTACAGGAGCAATACATAGGCAGCCATTGCCGGCCAGAACTCGCGGATGTAGCGACGGTTCGCGGTCGGCATCGGTTCGTCGGGCATGGAGCGCGCGCAGATCAGCCAGATCAGGCCGACCGCCAGTGCGCAGATGCCGCCCCAGAGCACGGTGCGATGGCCCGACCATGCGCCTGCAACCGACAGGATGGCGCCCAGGGCCAGCGCGAGACCGCCGAGAATGAGCAGCACACGACGCATGCTCATGGGTTTTGTAGTGTTGTCGCTCATGTTCGTCCTTTGTTGGGATGCGAAAACGCCTGCCCGCGTGGCCGCCCATCGCACGGCGGTCATCGGGACGCCCCGATGCGTTCGAGGAACCCGTCCAGCGCCTGCTGGAACTTCGCCGGCTGATCGAGCATCACGTAATGTCGCGACGGCGAGATCGACACTACCCTGACATCGGGTGCACCGGTCAACAGGCTCCGGTAATACGCCGTCTTCTGCGCCTCGCTCAGTACCATCGGCGGGTGGCTGAAGTCCCGTGCGTCATAGGGCGAAATCTCCAGGATCGGCACATGCGCACGCCTCAGTCCCGGACGCAGGTCGGAAGCCAGATCCTCCGCCATGTATTGCGCGCTGGCCTTGATGTCGCTGCGCGCATTCATCGGCGCATAGCGTGCTGCCTGCTGCGGGTCGATCACACCGATCGTCTGCATGTACGCCAGCGATTGCGCCTTGAACTGCCCGGGTGTCAGCGCCGCCATCTTCTGCTGAAGCCTGGTCGCCATGGCCTGCCGCTGCTCGGCACTGACCCGCTCCATGCCAGGGAAGATCGGCAGGCCATCCACGGCCACCACCCCGGCAATGAGCTCCGGGTGCTCACTCGCGAAACGCAGCGCCAGCGTGCCGCCGAGGCTGTGACCGACCAGCACCGGCTTGTCCAGCTTGTCCTGCTCGATCAACTGCAGCAGCGACCTGTCGGCGCGATCGAACAGATTGCCGCCATCGGTCGGTGCCGGCGTGCCGTCGAAGCCCGCCAGGGTCAGTGCGTAGACCCTGTGGTTGGCCTGCAGGCGTGTCATTGTCTGTTGCCACACCCAGGGCCCTCCCTGCAAACCGGGAATCAGGATGACCGGCCGGCCATGGTCGCCGTGTCGCTCCACCTTCAAGGTGCCCACCATTTCATCGCCAGCGGATGCCGTGGCCGGCGTCACGACGGCCACGGCAAGCAACAACCCATACCCGACCAGGATGCCGCGACGGAACCAGCGCCCCTTGTTCATGCGAACCTCCTTCTGCAAAAGTAAAGTCACCTTTACATGCAAGTTATCCGCATGATGCCTGAATGTCAAGCGTGCTTTACACGCGGACACGCGGGTCACATGGAATTTGGCGCGGCGCGCAGGCACCACCGGGCGAGCGCCTCGTCGATGGACGGTTACGCCGGCAGGCTTCCCACGGTGAGACCGCCGAATCCGGCAGTGCAGGCGCCGGCATCGCGGCCAGGCTGTCGCATGGCACGCGCAACCCTGTCATGAATCGCCAAAATTGCGACAGTAACTGCCGCTCTTGGGTGTATTCGTCAGCTGGGCACGAGCTCGCATGCCCGTTTCGAGCCTTCTTGCGGCGTATTGCTGGCGAGAATGCCGGTGGTGTCGGCCACAGGCGTCAAAAATCCCCGTTTCATGCGCACAGCACATCTAGATTGCGGATGAAGACGCCGTTTTGCCGACGCCATGGCGGACGCTTGTGTGGAGATTTCGTGAAGACCGTGCTAAAACGTGACCCAGTTCACATTTTAGCTGATGCAAAATATCAGACAAGCTTCACAAATATCTGATATTGAAAGGACTGCTGGTGCAGGATTGCGCAAGGCAAAAACGTCGACTGCGTCGCAAAAGTTGTTCTTGTATGGATTGGCACACTGCTTGCTTAATCGTCATCGGCAAGCCTTCCAACCAGGGGCTGGCACCGGATGGAGCGATACCGGAATCTGCCCAGAAACGCTTCGAACAATTTCCCTAGTCAGCACCAAAAACCAAGGATCACACATGAAAAAGACACTGCTTTCCGCTCTCCTGATGGCCGGCTTTGGCGTGGCGGCATTCGCCCCGCAAAGCGCCCTGGCCGCAAACACCGGCACCATCAACTTCAGCGGCAAGGTGCTTGCCGATACCTGCGCCATCAACGTCAATGGCAACCCCAGCACCACGGTCGCCTTGCCGAGCGTGCAGACGGCCGCCTTCGGCAGCACCGTCGGCAGCGTCGCTGGCGCGACCGATTTCACGATCGGCCTGACCGGCTGCGACAGCAACACCTCGACCGCCAAGATGAGCTTCAACGGCAGCAATGTCGACGCCCTCACGGGCAACCTGAAGAACGCCACCAGCGGCGGTTCGAACGTCCAGATCCAGCTGCTGAGCGGCGCCTCGGCCATCAACACCAAGACCCAGAACAACGCGCCGACGATCGCCGTCTCCGGCGGTATCGGCTCGACCACGCTGACCGCGCAGTACATCTCCACCGCGACCGCCACCACCGCGGGCCTGGTTACCTCGTCCGTCGGCTTCACGCTGACCTATCAGTAAGCGCCAAACGGGACTGCGGCGACCTGGAAACCCCGGTCGCCGCATGACCACCCGGTTACTGCGACACATGGGTCCGGAACGGAATATCTTGATGAAAAGCCTGCTCTGCGCTGCCCGTGCAGCTGTGATGGCGCTTGGCATGCTTGCCGGCGCAGCCAACGCCAGTGTGGTCATCGGCGGCACTCGCGTGGTGTTTCCCGCGCAGGATGGCGAGGTCACCTTGCGGCTGACCAATCAGGGCAGCCGACCGGCGCTGGTCGAAGCATGGATCGATAGCGGCAACCCGCAATCCACTCCGGACAAGTCCGACGCACCGTTTCTGATCACGCCCCCGCTGTTCCGGATGGAGCCGCACCGCGACCAGAGCCTGCGCATCATTGCCACGCAGCCGCATGTGCCGGCTGACCGCGAATCCCTGTTCTGGCTGAACGTGCTGGAAGTGCCACCCAAACCCACCGGCGCCGAGGCAGCCGGAAAGAATCTGCTGCAATTCGCGATACGTTCGCGACTCAAGCTGTTCTATCGACCGGCCCAGCTGGCCGGTGACCCGCAAAAATCGGCCGCCCTGCTGACCTGGAAAGCACTCCCGGCGAACCCCGGGATGGCGATCGAGGTGCACAACCCGTCGCCGTTCTACATCACCCTCGCCAGCGTCTCGCTGGACGTCGGCGGCAAGCATGTCAGTGCCGACACCGGCATGGTCGCACCGTTCGGCACGCTGAAACTTGCCATCAGCCAGCTGACCCGGGCACCTGCCGCAGGCACGGCGCTGAGCTACAGCGTGATCAACGATTACGGCGCGGCAAATACCTACAAGGGTTCGATCGCGCCATGAATCGCGCGTGGCAACCGCCCACCGCAGGTGTGCCACATGGCTTGCAGGCCCGTCGTCGCGGCCTGCTTTGCGTCGCGCTTGCCACCGCCCTCGCTGGCTGGATGCCAAGCGCGCCGGCGGCGCCCGCGGCAGATGCCGGCGCATCGAGCGCGGCGCTTGATGGCGGCGCAGCCGATGCCACCTTCGATCGCAGCCTGCTTTCCGGCCAGGGCCAGAACACGACCGACCTGTCCCGCTTCGAACACGGCAACCCGGTACTTCCAGGTACCTACAACGTCGATCTCTATCTCAATGGACGCTGGGTCGGGCGCGTTGACGCACGCTTCGCCGCCGCCACACCCGAAGCCAGCGCCACACCGTGTGTGGATCGCGGCATGCTTGACCAGCTTGGCCTGCATCCGGCCAAACTGGCACCGGAAATCACTGCCGCACTGGGCAACCCCGCGAGCTGCGTCGACCTTGGCCGCGTGATCCCCGGCGCCACCTTGAACTTCGACATGGGCGCACTGCGCCTGGACGCCAGCGTGCCACAGGCCTACCTGGGACAGATGCCCCGCGGCTATGTCAGCCCGGAATACTGGGACGCCGGCGTGGCGGCAGGTCTGCTCAACTACAACTTCAACAGCTATCACACCAGCAGCCGGGGAATCGAACAGACCACCAGCTACCTGGGCCTGAATACCGGCTTCAACATCGGATCGTGGCACTTCCGCAACAATGCCACGGTCAATTGGCAATCGGCGACGGCCGGCACGCCATCACGCCGCCAGTGGCACAGCATCGACACCTACCTGCAACGCGACCTGCCTTCGCTGGGTGCGCAACTCACCGTCGGCGACAGCTATACCAGTGGCCAGGTTTTCGACAGCTATGAACTGCGCGGCGTGCAGCTGGCCACCGACGACCGGATGCTGCCGAACTCGATGCGCGGTTACGCGCCGATCATCCGTGGCGTGGCCAGCACCAACGCCAAGGTGACCATTCGCCAGAATGGCGTGCAGCTCTACCAGACCACCGTGGCGCCCGGCCCGTTCACGATCAACGATCTCTACCCGACCGGCTACGGCGGCAATCTGGATGTGACGGTGACCGAGGCCGATGGCCGCAGCCACACGTTCTCGGTGCCCTACGCCTCGGTGGCACAACTGTTGCGGCCGGGAACCACCCGCTTCGACCTCGCTGCCGGCCAGTTGCTGTCGCCGCAGATCGCCTCGCACCCGAACCTCGTGCAAGCGACCATGCAGCACGGCTTCAGCAACTTGCTCACGGGCTATGCCGGGGCCGTCGTTTCGCAAGGTTACGCAGCCGCTCTGGTCGGCAGTGCGATCAACACGCGCTATGGCGCCGTCGCGCTCGATGTCACCCAGTCGCACGCGAACATTCCCGGTTACGGGTCGAACTCGGGCCGGAGCGTGCGGCTCAGCTACAGCAAGACCCTGCCGGAAACCGACACCACGCTGTCCGTGGCCGCCTATCGCTATTCGACCAGCGGTTACCTGAGCGTGACCGATACCGCCGTCGCCCGCGACTATGCACGTCGCGGGCTGGATGCCTTCACCACGATCGCGCCGACCAATATCATCCTGATCGGTGGCGTACCCGTGCAGACGGTACTCACCCCCGCCCAGCAGGCCGCACTGGCCGGAACGCCCTACACGTCGCCGTTGACCACCACCGTCTTGCAGCGCCAGCGCGGCAGTTTCACGCTCAGCCTGAGCCAGCGTTTCGGCACCAGCGGCGGCTCGCTGTACAGCAACGTCACCGCCAACGACTACTGGAACCGCAGCGGCACCGACACGCAGTTCCAGCTCGGCTACAACAACAACTTCCGCCGCCTCACCTACAGCATCTCCGCCACGCGATCGCGCGATCAGTTCGGGCGCTATGACAATCAGCTTTATGCCTCTGTCAGCATGCCGCTGGGCACCAACGAACACTCACCCACCCTGGGCCTGAGCGCCAGCCACGACGACCGCAACGGTTCGCAGCAGCAGGCGATGGTGAATGGCACCCTGGGCGTCGACAACCAGCTCTACTACGGCGCCACCGCCTCGCACGACACTGCCGGCAACGGCAGCTCGGGCAGCGTGAATGGCGGCTACCGCAGCCCCTGGGCGGTGCTCAACGCCAGCTACGGCGCCGGCAGTGGCTATTCGCAAGCGTCGCTGAGCGTCGGCGGCGCCATCGTCGCCCATCCCGGCGGGATCACCCTGGGCCAGCCGATGGGTGATACGGTGGGCATCGTGCATGTACCCGGGGCCACTGGCGCAAGGCTGGCAAGTGCCGTAGGCGTGCGCGTGAACAGTCACGGCTACGCCTTGATCCCGTATCTCACGCCGTACAATCTGAACACCATCACCATCGACCCCAAGGGCCTGCCGCTGGATGTGCAGCTTGAAGCCACCAGCACCCAGGTCGCACCGCACGCCGGCGCCGTGGTGATGCTGAATTTCAAGACCAAGAGAGGCCGCGCCGTCATCGTTCGCGCCAAGCTTGCCAACGGATTGGCATTACCGTTCGGCGCCGAGGTGTTCGACAGCAAGGGCGTTTCGCTGGGTGTCGTGGGCCAGGCCGGAACGGCCCTGCTGCGTGGCGTCAATCAGACCGATCAGTTGAATGCGCGCTGGCAAGACGGCAGTGGTATTGCCCATGAGTGTTCGTTCTCTTACCGATTTGCGCCAACTGCCACCGGAAAGCTCTCCAGCGGGTACCAGCTGATGGACACAACCTGCGTGTCGGCCGCCCCACTACCCACGAGGAATGGCGCATGAAATATGGCACCGTGGCCGCTTTGACGACGCGATCGCTGGCATGTCTGTTGCTGGCGCTCGTCTCCATTGCATGGACCCAAGGCAGCTTGGCCGCAACGACCTTCTGCACATCAGCTGGCGGGACTCTCAATCTGCCGCCGATTACCGTGCCACGCGACGCGCCCGTCGGCTCGCCGCTGAACACGCCCGTATCAATTACCGTAACCTTCAATTGCAGCGGGCTGCCTTTCGTCGACAGCACTGCCGGCCGTACCGCCACCATCCAGGCAGGCAACCTGGCTCCAGCGGACGCTACCGATCAGCCCAATGGAAGCAGCGGCATTATGTTTCAGACGAATGTACCGGGTATTGCGTTGCAGCTGACCGCCAGCCCGATCCAGGCCAGCGACAAGGCATGGGTTCGCGGCGGCCCGGATAGCACCAGAGGCTTTGAGCCTGGCGCGGTGACCGCACCAGCCAACGCATGGGTGTGCCAGGGACACGGCCAGAACAGGACATGTTCGGGAAATTACAATGGCGCGGTAAGCGAAACTTTTACCGCGCAACTGGTCAAGACCGGCACAGTCACCGCCGGCCCCCTGAATGCGATCACACTGATGCAATTCAATTGGTACATCTACGGCGTCGGGCCGAGTCAAGGCTATTTCGCCAGCCTCCGACTCGCCAGCACGGCCATCAATGTATCGGCATGCAGCGTCGACCCGGGCTCTCAGAATTTCACCGTGAGCTTGCCGAGTGTCGCCAGCAACGCATTCACCGGCATTGTCGGTACGACGGCCATGAAAACGCCGTTCCAGATAAACCTCACCTGCAGCGCCGGCACCACGGTCAATATCACCATGGATGCGAGCAATCCCGATACCTTGCATCCGGGCGTCGTTTTGCCAGCGGGCACGGGCTACGCGCAAGGCGTTGGCGTGCAAGTGCTGGACGGCAGCAACCATGCCGTAGCATTCGGAGTGAAAAAGCAGGTGGGGGCAGCACCCAACGGCCCCCTCGCCATTCCCTACAGCGCCCAATATTTCGAAACCTCCGCACTCGTGACCGGGGGCTTGGTCAAGGCGACCGTCACATTCACGATGTCATACGAATAGGACAGTCTGACGGCTGGCGGCCGGGTCACTCACTCGTAAGTCTGGGTTATCAGTTGCACACGGGCAGGTGTGGCGTCATCGGCCTGCATGTACCCGGCGTAGTAGTTGAGCAGTCGATCGGGCGAGCCGGCCGGCAACGCGGTGACGGTCATGCGGTAAACACGCGCAGGGTCGGCCGATTTTTCCAGCGCCATGGGGCATGCAAACCGGCCGCTTCGCGTAGTGCCGTCAGCCGAAGCAATGGCATCGAGGTAGCTCGGCGTGGGCTTGCAGGTCGGGGCGACAATGGCACCACGGAATGACAGCTGGCCACCCTCGGCGCGCACCATCGGCGACGCCCACACGGCCAGCCCGAGCGACCCGACCAGCACGGCCGTGAGCAGGGGACCCGTCATGCCGCAGAGTTCGTACGACGATCCGGCAGCCGGTGATTCGGCCGGCTTGCTCGCGGACGAA
>DATMTH010000179.1:0-112033 GCA_035564915.1 Rhodanobacter sp. | reverse complement strand
CTAGGGGGCGGATGTTTCGTGGCCGATGGCACCCGGATCATCCGCCACGCTGGCCATGCACGCGTCGCCGCCGAAGAAGGCCTGCACATCCGCCAGCATGCGCGTGCGCGGCATCGGCGGAACACTGCGCAGGAACAGCTTTCCGTAGCCCTTGCCGGTGAGGCGCGGGTCGCACAGCACCAGCACGCCGCGATCATGCACGCTGCGAATCAATCGACCGGCACCCTGCTTCAACGCGATCACCGCACTGGGCACCTGCCAGCCCATGAACGGGTTGACGCCGGACTGTTCCAGCGCGGCCAGTCGCGCCATCAGCACCGGATCGTCCGGGGCGGCAAACGGCAGCTTGTCGATCACGACCACGCTGAGCGCCTCGCCGACCACGTCGACGCCTTCCCAGAAACTGGCCGCGCCGAGCAGCACGCCGTGGCCACTGGCACGGAACTCCTCCAGCAGGCGCGGGCGCGGCGCGCTGCCCTGCACGAACAGCGGCCACGGCACCTTGTCCTGCAGCAACTCGGCGGCGCGGCGCAATGCGCGATGCGAGGTGAACAGCAGGAAGGCCCGACCATTCGATGCGTGCAGCACCGGCAACACGGCCTCGATCACCTGCTCGGTGTAGTCGCGCGCGTTCGGGTCGGGCAGATCCGCCGGGAGGTAGCACAGGCCTTGCCGGGCGTAGTCGAACGGGCTCTCCAGGCTCAGTGTGCGCGGCTCGTCCAGCCCCAGCTGACGGGCGAAGTGGTCGAAGTTGCCGGCCACCGACAAGGTGGCCGAGGTGTGGATCCACGCGGCCTGGGTACGTTCGCGCAGGCCGCGCATCGGCGCCGCCAGATCCAGCGGTGTGGCATACAGGGCGAAGCCGCGCGGAAAGGTTTCGTACCAGCGCACGTCCTCTTCGCCGTGTGACTCGACGATGCGATCCAGCCGCCCGGTGAACAGTTCGGCACGTTCGTGCAGGTTGGCGAAGCCGCGCGAACGTTCGGCCTGCGAGGCAAGCAGCTCGGCCAGCGTTGCCAGCAGCTCGCGCAAGTCGTGCAGCGAGGCGCGCACCTCGGCGCGCTCTTCCAGCAGCGAGAACGCACCTCGCGCAGGCAGCACATCCATCGCCAGGCGCAGCTTGCGCAAGGCGCCTTGCAGCGCCTCGACCGGCTCCAGCAGCAAGCCGATCGCACCGGTGATGCCCGTGCATTCGGTCAACGCATCCTGCGCCATGTCGGCAAGCTGGCGCGCGCTGAGGCTTTGCGAGAAGAACTGTCCGGCCAGCTCGGGAATCTGGTGCGCCTCGTCGAGGATGAAGGCGCTTGCGCCGGGCAGGATTTCGCCGAAGCCTTCCTGCTTCAACGCGAGATCGGCGAACAGCAGGTGATGGTTGACCACCACCACGTCGGCCTCCATGGCCTCGCGACGCGCCTTGAACACGTGGCAGTCGTCGTAGAACGGGTACTCCACGCCGAGGCAGTTCTCCGGCGTGGAGGTTACTCGCGGCCACATCGGCGACTCTTCCGGCACCTCGGCCAGCTCCATCCGGTCGCCGCGACGCGTGCGTGCCGACCATGCGCGGATCGCAGCCAGTTGCGCCGCCTGCGCACGCTCGAAGGTGGCACCTTCGCGCACCGTCTGATCGAGCCGGTACAGGCACAAATAGTTGGCGCGCCCCTTGAGCAAGGCCGTTTTCAAAGCCGCACCAAGCACCGAACGCACCTTGGGCAGATCGCGGAAATACAGCTGGTCCTGCAGTGCCTTGGTGCCGGTGGAGATGATCACCCGCTCACCCGACAACAGCGCCGGCACCAGGTAGGCGTAGGTCTTGCCGGTACCGGTGCCGGCCTCGGCGATCAAGGTTTCGCGGCCGTCGATCGCCTCGGCCACCGCCCGCGCCATGACCTGCTGAGCCAATCGCGGCGCGAAACCGGGCAATTCACGGGCAAACGGCCCTACGGCACCCAGCAGGGTGCCGACGTCGTCGGACTCGGCGTCATCGAAGGCAGTCATCCGCCAAGTATGGCGGAGCCGAGCAGCAGCACAAACCGCTGCATCGCCGGACATCGACAGCCATGACCGCGCCCGCCGCATCCATGCGCTGCTGCGCACGCCGGAGTCGTCCGCATGCACGCGGCGCGATCACTGGCAGCGATGCCGGCAATGGTTCACCATGTCTGCACCACCCAGGGGGAGTGAGACCATGACGACCGAGCTGTGCATGCTGATGTGGAGTGTGGTGCTGGGACTGGTGCAGATCGCGCTGGCCGCCACGTGTTCGGTCAGCCAGCGCGGACTGGGCTGGGCCGTTGGTGCCCGCGACGAAGTGAAGCCTCCGCTGGGCGGCATCGGCGGCCGACTGGATCGCGCCCGCGCGAACTTCCTGGAAACCTTTCCGTTGTTCGCCGTGGCCGTGTTGCTGGCGCTGGCACTGCAACGCCACGACAGCATGACCGTGCTGGGTGCGCAGCTCTATTTCTGGACACGACTGGCCTATGTTCCGGTATACGCCGCGGGCATTCCCTATCTGCGCACGCTGGTCTGGGCGGCAAGTATCGCGGGCATCGTGCTGGTGCTGACAGCCTTGTTCTGACATGGGTCGAGCTCGTCAGGCCGTGTGTCACCGCAAGCTGTCGAACGACGCGTGCGTGCCGCACTTCAGTAGCGCGGAATCCCCGCCTTGTGGCAGGCCTGCACGTTCTTGCCGGCCGCCTCCGCGCCAGCCCGGTCGCCGGCCTGGCGGCGCACTTCGACCACGGTCTGCCAGTTGCGCGCGCACAGCGGCCCAAGTTTCGGGCCGAGTGCCCAGGATTGCCGCGCCAACCGTTCGGCGGCGGCGTAATCCTTCAGCCGCACATCGATCTCGGCGCGCTCCTGCAGCAAATCCGGTGATTGCGGGCTGATTTTGATGGCTTGATCGAGCTTGCTGGCGGCGTCCGCGTAATGACCGGATTGATCATCCCGCTGCGCCGCATCCTGCAGCGCGGTGACCGCCGGATCACGCAGCGGGTTGACGTCGATGACGGATTTCTCGCGCTCACCGGCAGCGCGTATCGAGGCCACCAGGTCGTAACCCGGCGACGCCGGCACCGTGGGTGCCGGTGCCGGCTTCGAGGAGAACAGGCTGCAGCCGCCACTGGAAGAGATCAGCAGCAGCAAGCACAACAGGCGGGGCAGCTTGGGCAAAGGGTGCATGGTCAGTTCCGGATCGGGGTGTTGCCCGGCGGCACAGCAGGTGCGCTGCGGGCAGTCGAAGGATTGTCGCCACCACCGAACAGGCTGCGCACACCCTGCCAGAAGCAACCCTCGGTATCGGCAGGCAGGCTGCCGGCCACCACCGGCACCTGCTGCGCACCCTGGCATTGTGGCTCGGTGCGCTTGCCATCGCTCGGGTTGACCCAGGCCATCTCCAGACCGGCACCCGGCGCTGCCGACAACGGCCGGGTCGGCAACTTGGCGAACAGGTCGCGCCACGCGCGCAGGCCACCGCTGGCACCAAACAAGGTGGTCGGCTTGTTGTCGTCGCGGCCCATCCAGAACACCGCCAGATGCTCGCCGGTGAAGCCGGCAAACCAGCTGTCGCGCAGGTCGTTGCTGGTACCGGTCTTGCCCGCTGCATGCAGCCAGGCCAGGTTGGAATTGCCGATCGCGCTGGCAGTGCCGTACTCGGCCACCTGCTGCATCGCCCAGGTGGTCAGCCGCACCGCTTCCTGGTATTCGCCGGATCCACTTTGCACCTGGTAACGCTTGATCGTGTGGCCATTGCCATCGACCACGCCACGCACCGCCAGCAGCGGCAGCGCGTGCCCGTCCGCCGCCAGGTATTGATACAGCTGGGCCACCTGGATCGGCGCCAGATCGATGGCGCCGATCAGCAATGACGGGCTGGGGTTGACGTCGGTCAGGCCGAACGATTGCAGGAAAGCCTGGATTCGTGACAACCCGACAGCCATGCCAAGATGAATCGTGGCGAGGTTCCACGAATGCGCCAGCGCATCGACCATGATCAGCGGGTCGTGACTCCGGTGATCGTCGTTCTGCGGGGTCCACACGCTGCCATTGGGCTGACGCATGCTGACCGGGCTGTCGTCCATCAGGCTGGCCAGGTTCCAGCGTTGCGGCTGGGTCAGCGCCACCAGATAGACGAACGGCTTGACCGTGGAACCGATCGACCGGCGGATGTCGAGCGCACGATTGAAGCCCGGATCGCCGGGCGTGCTGCTGCCGACCACGGCCAGCACATTGCCGCTGTGCACGTCGGTCACCACCGCGGCCGCCTGCACGCCATCGCCGCGCTTGCCCAGGCCTTTCAGGCTCTCGGTGATGGCCTGCTCGGCATACAGCTGGGCGGCCGGATCGAGCGTGGTGAAGATCGACAGATTGCCATCGCGCAAGGCCTGCTCGTCGAAATCGCTGGTGATCTGCTTGCGCACCAGATCCATGAAGGCCGGAAAACGGTTGTGCGGAAGCTGGCCGTTCTTGATGACGTCCAGCGGCGCCGCCTGGGCGGCATTGAGTTGCGCAGCGGTGAGCAGGCCGGTGTCGGCAAACTCCTTCAACACCAGGTTGCGACGCGTCAGTGCACGCTTCGGCGCCCGCCGCGGGTCGTAATAGCTCGGGCCCTTGACCAGGCCAACCAGCAGCGCGATCTCCTGCGGGCGCAGATCCTGCAGTCGGCGACCGAAGTAGAACTCCGACGCGGCGGCGAAGCCGTGTACGGCCTGGGCGCCCTGCTGACCGAGGAAGACGTCGTTGACGTAGGCCTCGAGAATCCGCCCCTTGCTGTAGTGCGCTTCCAGCAACAGCGACATCAGTGCTTCATTGATCTTGCGGGTGAAGTTCTGGTCGCGGCTGAGGAACAGGTTGCGCACCAGTTGCTGGGTAAGCGTGGAGCCACCCTGCACGGTATGTCCGGCACGCAGGTTGGCGAACGCGGCGCGGGCGATCGCGCCGAAGTCGATGCCGATGTTGTGCTTGAAATTGCGATCCTCGACGGCCTGCAAGCCGCTGAGCAGCAGCGGCGGCACATCGGCCAGGTGGACGAAGCGGCGCTCCTCCTGGCTGGCGCCGTACAAGGTCGCGATACGCGCGGGATCAAGATGGGTGAGCGTGATCGACTTGCCGTTGGCAGCACTCTGCACCGATTGCACTTCGCCCTTGCCCAGGCTGACGCGAATGCGCTTGGGCAATTCGCCGCCATCCGGGCCGGCGTAGCCGCGCGAGGAAATCGTGTAGCGGCTGCCCTGCTTCATCCAGCTGCCGGCGACCTCGCCGTGGCCGTCGTGACTGTAGCCGGCGAAGGTCAGCTCCAGTTCCAGCGCAGCCGGCGTCATCGGCATCCCGGCACTCAGCGGCAACGGCCGCGCATAGACCCGGGTCGGCACCGCGAACACCAGATCGTTGAAGCGATCCTGCACGCGCTTGTTCAACACCAGCGTGTAAGGCAGCACGAAGCCGAACAGCAAGCCCATGCCGATCCAGAACGGAATGCGCAGCCACGGCCAGCTGCGGCGAGCGAAAGAGCGGGTACGGGTCAGAAAAGCCAAGGTGGTGAAATCCGGCAGTCAGATGGTTCGATCATAGGGCCTGTGTCCCGGCGGGCACATGAACGCTGCGGCCCGTTTGCGGGCAAAACGCGGGCAATGCACAGGTTGCCCGTGCGCCGTGCTTCGCCGTGGCGACGAGCCGTCGCGCGCATGCGGTATCTACACGGGTGGTGGCAGCCACATCGACGCTTCAGGCTCGAACGGCCGCGGGTGGATGCCGAGCAAGCGCTGCAGCTCATCATTTTCGGCAATCAGGTCGCTGTCCAGCCGGCTCAGCGGGCCGCGCAACGGCGGCATGAGGTGTTGCCCCAGCCGCAACATCCAGGCCGGCACCGGCAGCGGTACGGTGGTCTGGTCGAGGCTGCGACGTACCCGCGCAAACATCTGTCCGGAAGGCAGCCGCTCACCGCCGCCGATCGAGAGGATCTGCCCGGCACTGGCCGGACACTCCAGCGCCGCCAGTACTGCCTGCGCGATGTCGTCGGCATGCACCGGCTGGCGCAAACCGCGGCCGGCTGGCAGAGCGAATACACGCAGGCGCATCGCGCGACGTGCGATCGGGCTGAGGCTCTTGTCCAGTCCCGCGCCATACACCAGGGTCGGTCGCAGCACGGTCCAGGCACAACCGTGCCGCGCACAAGCCGCGGCCAGCGCCATCTCGCCATCGCGCAACTGGCGCGCAATTTCGCGCTCGGCAGCTACCCGCGAATGCCGTTTGGTTTCGGCGCTCATCGAACTGGTGGCGATCACTCGTGGCGCGCTGTCCAGCGAGGCATGCGCCAGCCAGTCGGCCAACGCCTGCAAGGGACCGAAACTGATGATTGCCGACAGCGACGGCGGCAACGGCACCTGATCGGGAAGCCGGCCGTCCAGCCACTCCACCCCGGGCATGCGCGGCCGCGATGCGCGGCTGACGGCGAGGATCGGTTCGCCTGCGGCTCGCAGTCGAGGCAACAGGAAATGGCCGATCTGGCTGCTGCCACCGAATACCAGAACCGTCATGTCACGCTCACGGGCTGCCTTGCAACTGGGCACTCAGGTCAATCACCCGCGGCTGGTTCGGCGCCAGCTTGCGTGCATGCTCAAGCGACTGGCTGGCTGCAGCCCGATCGCCGCCGGCCAGTTGCTGCTCGGCCCGATCCAGCCAGGCGCTGGCCAAACGCTTGCCCAGGGTCACCTGCCCCGCGTCGCCAGGCGACAGCTCGGCGAGGTTGGCCAGCATGTCATCTGCCTCGCCCAGTTTGCCGGCCGCGAGCGACTGATTGAACTGCTTTTCGACTACACCCGGCAGGCCCTGCAAACCCTGCCTCGCTGCCACGTTGTTGCCGTCGATGGCCAGCGCGCTGCGATACAGGTCGTAGGCGCAATCGCCCGGCGGCATCATGATGTTGCCATTTCGGGTAGCCAGTTGCGCGCGCTGCACCAGTTGCGCCACGGCGGCGTCTTGCTGCGGCGACAGCTCGACCGCCGCTGGCGCAACTGGGGCATCGGCAGCTGCAGCCGCCGTGTCCGATGGCGATGGTGATGGCGAAGCGGCGTGGAGGCTCTCCAGACGCGCCCGTGCGGCAGCCAGATCGGCCGACTTGGGTGCCAGCGGCGCGGCCTGATCGAGCAGCTTTCGTGCCTGCGTCGTGTCGCCGGCATCGAGCGCCGCATTGGCCTGCACGGTCAACGCTTGCGCCACCTTGCCGAGCCCGGCTCTGGCTTGCGGATTGTCCGGATCGATGGCCAGCGCCGCCTGGTAGCGAGCCAGTGCACTGTCGTCGCCGGCATCACTGACATGACCGGCGCGCAGGGCGTCCTGGGCCTGCTGGAGCGCAGCATCCAGCGCATCGCTGTCCTGCTTGCGGATTTGCGCCTGCAGCGCGCGCAGCGCCGGCAGAGCACCGTTGTTCGGTTGCAGCGAGGCAAGTTGCTCGATGCGGGCATTGGCCGTAGCCGTGTCGTGCGCATCGAAGGCCTGGCGTGCCTGCACCGCCAGCGCATAACAGACCTGATCCAGTCCGTGCGCCGCCACCGCATTGGCGGGATCGGCCTGCAGCACGCGCTGGTACAGCGCGCCGGCACCGTCAGCACCATCGAGCTTGCCGGCGGCGAGTGCCTGCTGCGCCTGATCGATCAGGCTCACCGTCTGCGCCTGGGTCGAATGCGCCTGACGGATCAGCTGGTCGAGCCGGTCGACGTCGCTGCCACCACCGAGCAACTCGCGCGCCACCGCCGCCTGCTGCGTGGCCTGCCCTGTCTGGCCGACCTGCAATGCCGCGTCGGCCTGTGCCAACTCGGCCTGGCCCACCTCGCGCAAGCCACGACGGGCACGATCGTTGTCCGGCTCCAGCGCCATTGCCTGCTGGAACAGCTCACGCGCACTGGTGCCATCCTGGCCGTCCAGATGGCCAGCCTGCAGGGCTTGCTGCGCCTGCGTCAGCATGGTGTTCAGATCGGTGCGCGGCAGCATGGCGCGCAGGCTGGTCTGGCCAAACCAGAGTGCCGCGAGCAGCACGACCAGCAGCAGCGCCAGCAGCGGGATCAACCAGCGCCGGCGCCGACGCGGTGGCGGCGTGGTTGTCCGGCCATGCGGCCGACGCGGCTCCGCCCGCACCTGCGGCAGGCCATCGGAGGGAACCGCGCGCGGCTCATCCAGCCTGTCGAGATCGCCCAAGGTGGGTTCGCTGCGAGGAGGTGTTCTGCTGTCTTGCTGATCCCGCCGTACGCTCATGGTTCAAGGCTTCGAATGCATCGTCGTGCAGCTTAGCATCGGCTTGGCAACGCGCTTCACCCCACATGATCGGGCGTTCAGTATTCAGCCAACACCGACCCGGCGCACATCGACCACATTCGGCAGCGCGAGCAATTTGCCCAGCAGAGTCGACAATTGCTCGAAATCGCGCACGCGCAAGGTAAAGCGCATTTCCACCTCGCCGCTGGCCGCACGCAGGCGGCTGGACGAGGCGATGATGTGGGTATGCGCATTGCTGATGACGCTGGTGACGTCCTTCTGCAAGCCCTTGCGATCGTAACCGCGCAACTCGACATCGACCTCATAAGCCTGGCTGGCGGCACTGCCCCAGCTGACCTCGATCACCCGATCCGGGTCACGCCGTGCCAGTCGCGCCAGGCTGCCGCAATCGGCGCGATGCACGGACACCCCGCGCCCACGGGTAATGAAGCCACGCACCACGTCACCGGGCAGCGGCTGGCAGCAACGCGCCAGCGTGGTCAACAGGTTGCCGATGCCCTCGATGCTGAGCGCGCCCTGATCGAGCGAAGGCAGGCGCGCACTACTGGCGACCGGCACGGACGACGATTGCGGCGGTTGCGCGGCCTCCTGCAGCACGCGGGCGATCTGGCCCGGGGTCACCTCGCCCAGGGCCAGCGCGATCAGCAACTCATCCTGGGTCTGCAGGTGGAATTGTGCCGGCAGTTTCGATACATCCATCGCCGACAGTGCCAGCCGCTTCAGCTCGCGCTCGAACATGCTGCGGCCCACCGCAAGATTGGCGTCGTGGGCGATCCGCCGGAACCACGAACGCACCTTGTCCCTTGCCCGCGCCGTGTGCAGATAGCCATGATGCGGCGACAGCCAGTCGCGGCTGGGCTCGCCCACCTTGGTGGTGAGGATCTCCACCCGATCGCCACTCTGTGGCTGGAAGGTCAGCGGCACGATGCGGCCGTTGACCTTGGCGCCACGGCAGCGATGGCCGACTTCGGTATGCACCAGATAGGCAAAATCCAGCACGGTCGCGCCGCGCGCCAGATCGAACACCTCGCCCTTGGGGGTCAACAGGTAGACCCGATCTTCCAGCAATTCGGTTTGCAGGTCGGCCGCCAGGGTGCTGTCGTCCTCGCCGCGCGGCTCCAGCAGCTTGCGCATCCAGGCGATCTTGGCCTCGAACTCGGCGTCGCCGCTGCCACCCTCCTTGTAGCGCCAGTGCGCGGCCACGCCGAGCTCGTTGGCCCGGTGCATCTCGTGGGTGCGGATCTGCACTTCCAGGGTCTTCCCGGCCGGCCCGACGACAGCGGTATGCAGTGACTGGTAACCATTCGGCTTGGGCCGCGCGATGTAGTCGTCGAACTCGTTCGGCAAATGCGGCCAGCGCGCATGCACTACGCCCAGTGCGCCGTAGCAGTCGGTAATGTTGTCGACCAGCACGCGCACCGCGCGGATGTCGTAAAGGTCGGAAAAATCCAGCGCCTTGCGCTGCATCTTCTTCCAGATCGAATAGATGTGCTTGGGCCGACCGGCCAGTTCGGCATGGATGCCGGCCGCATCCAGCGCGCGCTGCAGTTCCTCCAGCGATTCGCGGATGAAACCTTCGCGATCGACGCGACGCTCGTCGAGCAATCGGGCGATGCGGCGATAGGTTTCCGGTTGCAGGAAGCGGAAGGCCAGATCCTCCAGCTCCCACTTCAGCTGCCAGATGCCGAGCCGATTCGCCAACGGCGCATGGATGTCGCGAGTCAGTCGCGCCAGTGCCGCGCTTTGCTCGGCCGGCATCGTCACTGCCGTGCGCATGCGGGCCAGTTGACGCGCCAGCAGCACGAACACCACGCGCAGATCGCGCACGATCGCCAGCAGCAGCCGGCGCAGCCCTTCGGAGGCGGCATCCGGCGCCCGCTGCGCATGCAGTGCCCACACCTGCTCGGCGGCCTGCTGACCCGTGACCAGACGCTGCACTTCCAGCGGCACCTTCGCGCCGTGCCCTGCCCACAAGGCGGGGTTGACCCGGGCCAGCTCGAACCACAACGCAGCCGCCTGGGTTTGCGCATCGCAGCCAAGCATCGCCAGCAGGCTCAATACGTCGCAGCACTCGCCTTCATTCAGCGGCTGCGCTTCGGCCGCCGCCAATGCCTCGACCAGCACCGGCGAACGCACACCGACACTGTCGCGCCACGCGGCCAGCGGGGAAGCTTTTGCGGACTTGCTCATTTCGGCTCGTATTCCTTTGCGTGAGCCCATAGTAACGACAGCGCGGCCAACTGCGACTTCAGCTGGCCAACAGTTGAATCGGAGAGGGGTTGGCGTGGATGCGGCTAACCGCGCAGAATCGGCACCTGACTACCCCACCGAGGATTCACCCATGTCGATGCGCCTGCGCCTGCTGCTCCCGTTGACGCTGATCCTGTCAGCAGGATGCTTCGCCGTTTGCGCGCAAGCGCAAGACGAAAGCCTGCAGCAGCGCATGAGCCCCGCCGAATTCAAGGCCGCCGGACTGGACAAGCTCTCAGCGCAGGAGCTGAAGAACCTGGACGACTGGCTGCAAGGACACAAGAAAGTCACTACCAAGGTGGTGGACTCAAGTGGCAAGCCGGTGTTCTACGGCCATGACCAGAAGCGCTCGAAGATCACCACCACGATCGTCGGCCACTTCGATGGCTGGAGCAAGGGATACGAATTCAATCTGGCGAATGGTCAGCAGTGGAAGTCGATCGACCCGGAGCCCCATTCCTGCAACGAGACCGAGAATGCGGAAGTGCAGATCAAGCCGTCATTGCTGGGCAGCTGGTTGATGTACGTGCCCTCGTGCTACGCAAACGTCCACGTACGCCGGGTACGTTGACCGCACTCATCCGTTCAATGCCGCCAACGCCCTGGCCAGGCGCTTGGCGGAAACCGGCTCGGCGGTTTTCAACTCCTGCGCAAACAGCGACACGCGCCACTCCTCGATCAGCCAGCGCAATTCGGCCAGTGCCTCGGCGTGATCGCCGGCAGCGCGGTGTTGCAGGTACGCGCGCCAGTACGGCATCACCTGCAGCATGCGCTGCTGGTCTTTCGCCGGATCCTGGCGCAGTCGTTCGCCGCGCAGGCGCATCGCCTTGAGATAGCGCGGATAGTGCGCCAGCCGCGATGGCGGCAGTTCGCGCAGGAAACCCGGCGTCAGCAGTGCTTCGACCTGCTCGCGCATGTCGTCGTAGCTGGCACGGGCAAAACCCATCAGCGGCGGCTCCAGCCACGGCTTCATCTCCGCCTGCGCCTCGATGATCGGTTCGGCCAGTTTCAGCCGTTCGACCCCGGCGCCGAACAGCTCGCGCGAACACTGCGTACGCAAGGTCTCGAACGCGCCGGCGGTGCGCACATCCGGTTCGTGGCGATCCAGCAGATCCTGGAAGCCACCTTCGAGCAGGTCTTCGCGCAGTCCGTCCACGCCACCGAGCGGCGCATATTTCAGCGCCAGTGCATTGCCTATCGGCAGCCGGCGCCGCGCCTGCTTTGCTTCGCTGGACAGTGCATTGCGCAACAGTCGCACGACGCCTTGCCGATGGGCCGCATGCGCTTCGTCGCCACGCTCGAACACGCGCAACGCCACCGTCTCGCCGAGGTCGACAAGTGCCGGAAACGCGACGAGGCCACCGTCCGAGCGCACTTGTGCCGGAATCGCCTCGAAATCCCAGCTGGCCACGTCCTCGCGGGTCAGTTCGACATCCGTCTTGCGCGAGAACGCTTCGCGCGCCTGGCCTTCCCACTGGCCACGCAGCGCAGCCAGGTCGCGGCCACTGGCCAGCGTCTTGCCTCGCTCGTCGTGCAGCCGATAGCGCATCAGGAAATGCGGCGGCAGTTCGACCGCGGCGAATTCGCTGGCACTGATCTCCACCCCGGTGGCGCGCTTCAGAAACACGGCCAGCGCTTTCGCCAGCGATTCCTCGCGCGGCGACTCCGCTTCGGCGAAAGCGCGGGCGAAATCCGGGGCCGGTACGAAATTGCGGCGCAGTGCCTTGGGCAGACCACGAATCAGTTCGGCCACCTTGTCCGCCAGCAGACCCGGCACCAGCCATTCGCAGCGTGCGGCGGGCAGCGCATTCAACATCGCCAGCGGCAGGTGCAGGGTGACGCCATCGGCCTCGTCGCCGGGAACAAAGCGGTATTCGAGCTTGTACTTCTGCGACGCAACGTCCAGCGTCGCCGGAAACGCCTTCGCATCAAGCCCGGCGCCACCAGCCATCACGTCGTCGAGCGACCAGCGCAGCGCCGCCTGTTCGGCCGGGCGTGCCTTGCGGTACCACGCGTCGAGCGCACGACTGCTGGCGATGTCTTCGGGCAACTTGCCTTCGAAGAACGCCACCAGATCGTCCTCGTGGCGAATCAGGCCCTCGCGACGCTGCTTCGCCTCGATGCCGATCGCCTGTTCCAGCACGCGCTGGTTCGCCCGCACGACATCCACTCTCGTGTCGATGTCGCCGCGAACGAGTGCCTCGCGCAGGAAGATCGCGTGCGCCAGCGCCGGGTTCTGCGGCTGGAACGTGACCGCGCGCTTCTCCACCAGCACCAGCCCGAACAGGCTGACCTGCTCGTACGCCACCACGCAGCCGCGCTTCTTCGACCAGTGCGGCTCCCGGCAATGCGTGCGCAGCAAGTGCGCCGCCTGCTGCTCGATCCACAACGGCTCGACCTTCGCGTTCGCCATGCCCCACACGCGGCCGCCCACGTCGAGAATCTGCGCGGAGAACACCCAGTTCGGCGGGACTCTTGCCAGCGCCGAACCAGGAAAGAGATGGAACTTGCGCTCGCGCGTGCTCTGGTAGATGCCCTTCTCGTCCTTGCGGCCGACCTGGGTTGGCAGGCCGGCCAGCAGGGAGCGATGAACTGCTTCATGGAGACGCTCCAGCACTCCCTGCTGATCAACAACGTGCTCTTCGCCTGCGCTTTTCCCGCTTCCATTCTTGCCGGCGCAGGGGATCGAGGTGGAGGCCCGGGACGGGCGAGTAGATTTCCCGCCAACGATCTTCTTCGTGCCGGCTGTGCGTCCGCTCGGCCCGACCCGCAACGGCACCTCTCCAGCTGGCCGGGGAGAGGGCGCAAGCCGCCAGCCGATCTCACTGGTCACCAGCAGCAACTGCCGATGCAGCTCGCGCCACTCGCGCATGCGCATGAAGCTGAGGAAGTGCCGCGAGCACCAGTCACGCAATTTCGACTGGGTCAGCTCTTCGTGTGCGTCGTGGTAGGCCTGCCACAGGTTGAGCACGCCGACGAAATCGGATTTGGGGTCGGCGAAGGCCGCATGCGCGGTGTCGGCCTGCTGGCGCGCATCGCCCGGGCGCTCGCGCGGGTCCTGGATACTGAGGAAGGAGACGATGACGAGCAGCTCACGCAACGCCTGCAGCTTTTCGCCTTCGACCAGCATACGCGCCAATTGCACGTCGATCGGCAACCGGGCCAGGGTGCGGCCGATCGCGGTGAGCCTGCGCGCCTCGTCGATCGCGGAAATTTCGGCAAGCCGGCGGAAGCCATCGGCAATCACCCGCGGGTCGGGTGCTTCGAGGAACGGGAAGTCGTCGACCTCGCCCAGCTTCAACGCCAGCATGCGCAGGATCACGTTGGCCAGCGACGAGCGCAGCAATTCCGGATCGGTGAACGCGGCACGAGCGGCAAAATCCGCCTCGTCGTACAGGCGATAGCAGATGCCCGGCCCGACCCGGCCGCAACGCCCCTTGCGCTGGTCGGCCGCCGCCTGCGAGACCGGCTCGACATGCAGCCGTTCGAGCTGGCTGCGCTGGCTGTAGCGCTTCACTCGCGCGGTGCCGGTGTCGATCACGTAACGGATGCGTGGCACCGTCAGCGAGGTCTCCGCCACATTGGTCGCCAGTACCACGCGGCGCTTCACACCCGGCTTGAATACGCGGTCCTGGTCGCCGGCCGAGAGCCGCGCATACAGCGGCATGATCTCGGTCTCGCGGTATTGCCGGCGCGACAGCAGCTGGTGCGCGTCGCGGATTTCGCGTTCGCCGGGAAGGAAGATCAGCACGTCGCCGCGCGGGTCGTCGTGCGTGATCTCGTCGAGCACCGCGGCGATGTGTTCGGCGCTGCCCTGCTGCAGGTTTTGCCTTTGTTGGAGCGGCTTCAGCCGCGATGCGGCTTCAGTCGCCACTGAAGCCGCTCCAGCAGAATCATCCACCGGCCGCCAGCGCAGCTCGACCGGATGCGCCCGCCCTTCCACCTCGACCACCGGCGCACCGCCGAAATGCTCGGAGAAGCGCGCGGTGTCGATCGTCGCCGAGGTGACGATGATCTTCAGCTCGGGCCGTTTCACCGCCAGCCGTTTGAGATACCCGAGCAGGAAGTCGATGTTCAGGCTGCGCTCGTGCGCCTCGTCGATGATCAGGGTGTCGTAGGCGCTCAACCACGGGTCGCCCTGGGTTTCGGCCAGCAGGATACCGTCGGTCATGAACTTGATCAGGCTGCGCCCGGAGACCTGGTCGTTGAAGCGCACCTGGAAACCCACGATCTCGCCCAGCGGTGTGTCCAGTTCCTCGGCCACGCGCCGCGCCACCGAGCGGGCGGCCAGCCGGCGCGGCTGGGTGCAACCGATCATGCCGGCTTCACCGCGGCCGGCGGCCAGGCACAGCTTGGGCAGTTGCGTGGTCTTGCCCGAACCGGTTTCGCCGGCGATCACCACCACCTGGTGTTCGCGGATCAGCTTGATGATGTCCTCGCCGCGGGCGCTGATCGGCAGCGATTCGTCAAGCCGGATCGCCGGCTTGGCCGCCACGCGCGCACGGCGTCTGGCCGCGGATCGCTCGATATCCGCCTGCAGCGCTGCCAACTTGCTCGGGTCGGGTCGGTGCGACAGCGTGCGCCAACGCCCCAGCAGGCGACCGAAGTCGTGGCTGGACACCGCATCCAGTTGCCGCCGCAGGTCGCGCAAGCCGGCATCAGCGGGGGAATTTTTCCGGGGAGGTGAGTTGTCGTTCATCGGGCCGCACATGATAGCTGCTGGCGACCGTCACCTTGATAGATGCCGACTATCGGCAGCATACGAAGGATTCATTTCACCCCCACCCATCGAGCCGCTACCGTGGGTCCACTGCAATCACCCACCCGGAAGGAACAGCACATGGCCATTTCCATCGGTATCGCCAGGAAGGATCGCGAAACGGTCGCCAGGCATCTGTCCAAGCTGCTGGCGGACACCTACTCGCTGTATCTGAAGACGCACAGCTTCCACTGGAACGTCACCGGCCCGCAGTTCAACAGCCTGCACCTGATGTTCGAGACCCAGTACAACGAGTTGTGGCTGGCCGCTGACGAGGTAGCCGAGCGGATTCGCACGCTGGACGTGTTCGCGCCCGGTTCCTACAGCCAGTTCGCCAAGCTCAGCTCGATCAGGGAGGAAGCCGGCGTGCCGGAATGGAAGGCCATGGTGGACCAGCTGGTCGAAGGCCACGAAATCGCCGCCGCCACCGCACGCGCCACGCTCAAGGCCGCCAATGCCGCCGGCGACGACGGCACCGCCGACATGGCCACCGGTCGACTGAAGGCGCACGAGAAGACCGCGTGGATGTTGCGTTCGTTGTTGAAGTGAACGCTGCACGGCGACTGCCCGGGCAAATCTGACGCCTGGTTGCGATCCCCCACTCCGCGATGACCGACGTTACCCAGCCGCCGGGCCAGCCCGGGGCTTCAATCCGATCCACCAGCCACCAGTTCCATTGCCCGGGCGACGATCTCGGCGGGAAAGCCGACCCGGCCCAGCAAGCGAATCGCGTTTCTCTCCGCGGCCGCACCGGGGCGCAGCCGGTAATCGAAGAAGCCCTCGATGTCGGGATTTTCCTGAAAATGGTACAGCTCATAATCACCGGCCAGATCATGCTGCAGCTCCACGTCGTGGGTGGTGACCAGCACCTGGGCGTCCGCGCCCAGCTGCTCAAGCACCGCACGGGCAATGGCGACACGCTCGACGGTGTTGGTACCGCTGAACAACTCGTCGATGACGAAGACCCGGCAACGCTGTTGCCGGGCGTATTCGATGAAAGTCTGCAGCCGCTCGATCTCGCCGAAATAGTGACTCCTGCCCGACTCGACCGAATGCTCGCGACGGATGGAAGCCATCACCGTCGATTGCGGAATGACTGCCCGCGAGGCCAGGCAAAAGCCCAGGCTGCGGCCGATGATGATATTGCTACCCACCATCTTGATCATGGTGGTTTTGCCGGCCATGTTGGAGCCGGCGATCAGGGCCGAGCAGCCGTCCAGACGCAGCGAGTTGCATGCAGGGTTGGCCAGCAGGGGATGACAGCCATCCTCGATGTCGATCAGCGGCGCGCTGGACAACTCGGGCAAACAATGCTGCGGGGAGCATTCAAGCACACAGGCCAAAGCGACGACGGCATCGATTTCACCCAGCAACGCCCACGTGGATTGCAACACCCCGCGTACCTCGGCCACATGCTTGAACGCCTTGGCGTAGGCCACCAGTTCGAGCAGGAAGGTGATGTTGAGCCAGATCGATACCCACTGGACCGCCGCGTTCTGGAACAGTAAAAACCCACGCAACTTCAGCTTCACCTGCTTGCGCTCCGGCCGCTGGGCACGAAGCCGAGCCATCGCCTTGAGCCCGGTTGAATCGTCGCCCGCGCGGGCGAGCGCCTCCGCCACCGGCAGCATGGCAAGACAGCGTTTCAAAGCCTCCGAATCGCGTCGCAGACTGCCAAACGTGCGCACGATGATGATCACATTGATGGCGACGGTGACGAACACCGTCCATGCCGGCAAGGCCGCGGCAAGCGTGCCCAGCAGCGCAACCAGGCCGACCGCACTCCACGACAACAGCAATCGCGGGTATTTCACCGCGCGCATTTCATCGCTGAAAACGACGTCCACCACGTCGGCGTAGCCATCATCCCTGAGTGTCGCAAGCGCCAGCTGGATGCGCTCGCGCCGGGCATCGTCGGAGCGAAGCGCCTGCGCGCCATGGTAACGCTCGGCAAGTAGCCGAGGGGCTTGCACATAGGTGCGCATCATGGAGAACAGAAACTGCCGACCCAACGGCGTGATCGTGGTGTCGAAGCGCGCAAAGATCTCGGGAAACTCCAGGTCAAGCCAGGTCTTGTCGTCCACATGGACGTCCGCTGCTGAATCACGGACAAGATCGAAATGGGCACTCGCACGCCACGACTTGCCGGCCCCCGGCCTGCCCCAGCGCGAGCGGATATCGGCAAGCAGTTTGCGTTGCGGAAAAAGCCACCCCAGCAAGGAATTTCGCAGCAACGAAAAAGCATTCAACATTGGGTACTCGGTAGCTACAGGAGTTTGGGCAGAGATGGTGTAGACGGCCCCAGCATGCGTGGCCGCGTGCTGCAGGCCATACCGGGCAAGCTGATAACGTAGCGACGATCAGTGCAGCACCGGCGCGACAACCCGACCCTTGCCAATCACCCTGATCGCTTTCAGCTTGAAGATCACGATGGCAAGCACCCAGCAGAAGATTCCGTAAGCCACATCGGTCACGTACGGCTCGGTATCGAATCGATCGAAGAACAGCAGCACGCACGCGACTGCCAGCAGCGGCAGATACTGCACCAGGAACATGCCAATAAAGCTACCCAGACTGCAATTCCTGATCGCTGCGCCGTAGAGTTCCCGCAGCTTCCGCTCGCCGGTGGCGTAGCGCGAAATCAGCGCAATCGACATGTTCGAATGAGCCATGAGGCAAGACACGGTGCCAACGATGATCCCCAAATCCGCGGAGACGAAGGTCAACAACGCCAGTGACACGCCGGCCCAGGCATATGCCCAGCCAAACCGTTTAATCAGCGGGTTGCCCTCCAGCGCGAGGTTCGGTGTCACCAGGCGTGTCGAGATCACATCGGCAAGTTTTCCAAAAAGTGCAAAAGCGAATATCAGCCAAATCGTCATGGTTCGCACACCTTGATCGGTCGTGATGCATGCGTTCAAAAACGGACGTCTGCAACGCACCGGGTTGTGCGGCACTACCGCACAACCCGGTTCACACTCAGCCCTTCGGCGCCGGACCCTTCACCGCAGTGACAAACGCATCCGGACGGATGTGCTTCGCATACGCCTGCTGGACATCCTTGGCGGTGAGCTTGAGGTAGTGCTCACCGGCGATGGTCATCGCATCCAGCGGCTTGCCTTCGATCGACAGGCCGAGCAACTGGCCGCCGATCGCGCCGAAGCTGGATTCGCCCAGCGGGATCTGCCGCAGCAGGATGCCCTTGGCACGCTTCAACTCGTTATCGGTGACAGGAGCCTGCTGCATCTGCTGCAGGTCCTGCACCACGATCTTGCTGGCCGCCGCGACCTTGTCCGGATCGGCACCGAACGACACGCTGTAGCTGCCGCGATGGGCATCGAGGTCGAAGCTGGTGCTGACGTTGTAGACCAGGCCGCGCTTGTCGCGCAGATCGTGGTAAAGGCGCGACGCATAGAAACCGCCACCCAGCACCTGGTTGCCCAGATTCAGCGCGTAGCGGACAGGATCATTGCGGGTGACGTCGATGGTCTGCGCCATCTGCACGCTGTCCTGGCTGGCGCTGCTGTCGGGCACGTTGAACTGGCCGGGCTTGTTGGCCGGCACGGCCGCATAGTCCACGTCCGGCTTGGCACCTTCGGCTTTCCAGCTGCCGAAGGCCTGCTCCACCACCTGCTTCGCCTGCGCCGGATCGACCTTGCCGACGATGACAATGGTCGTCATGTCGGGGCGGAAGGTTTGTGCGTAGTACTGCTTCACCTTCTCCAGATTCAGGCCCATCACGTTTGTCGGCGTGGCATGGCGCAACGCGGGATCGTTCGCCGGCAGCAGGGCCTTGCCCAGGCCAAGCTCGGTGAGGAAGGCAGGCGATTGCAACTGGCCGGCAAGTGCACCGGCGGTCTGGTGTTGCACGACGGCGAACGCCCGTGCCGGCAGTGCCGGATGCAATTCGTTGTCGGCCAGCAACTTGATGCCTTCGGCAAAGTGCGCCGAAGGAACCGCCAGCGAGAAGCTCGAACCGGCATTTGCCTGCGCGCTGATCTGATCCAGCGCCTGCTGGAACTGCAGCCGGTTCATGTCGGTGGTGCCAAACGGAAACAGGCCTTCGAGCAGATCGGCAACACCCTCTTCACCCTTCGCCGCCTGCAGATCCTGATTGGTCTTGATCTTGCCGAACACGGTCACCGTGTCGCTGATGGTTTCCGGTTGCACGATCACACGCAGGCCGTTGCTCAAGGTGTAGGACACCGGCTTGAGGCTGGAATGCGGCACCTCCAGTTTGGCGAAAGCCTGCGCCGCCCATGCCGGCAAGGTCACCGGCTTGTCCGGGCTGGAGGCGAAGCTCTCGGCACCGCCAAAGCCCTTGCCGGCGACCGGCTTGCCCGAACTCTCCGGGGTCAGGATCGCAGTCACCGCATGCGCCGGATCAAACGTGGCCTTGGCCAGCGCGTTCACCGCTGCCGGCGTCACCGCCTCGATTGCCTGCTTCATCGCATCGGGCGATTCGGCACCCTGCATCGACAACGCCGCCGACCAGGCATTGGCCAAACCGTCGACCGAATTCTTGCGGAATTCCAGCGCGGCGATCGCCTTGCGCTTGGCCGCTTCGACCAGAGCCGGGTCGACACCCTTGCTCACTGCCTCGGCAAGAATGCCCTGCATGCGCGTGAGGATCGGCTGCGGATCGCCGCCCTTGGGGAACGCGGCGATGGCATAGTCGACGCCGGCGTGCGGCATCGCATTGCCGGCAAAGCCGCCGTACAGCGCGGTGCCATCAAAGCGCATGCCGGCCAGCGCCGCACGCTGCGAACCCAGCGCCTCGTTCAGCACCAGCGCAGTGGCATGATCCTTCGAGCGCAGGCCCGGCGAGCGATAGGCAATCGCCACCAGTCCGTAAGGGCTGTCGGTCGGCAGCTTGATCGTCTTTGCCTGCACCGGCTTGAAATTGAACGCCGGTCGCGCCGGCAAGGTCTTGCGCGCAATATCGCCGAACTCGCGCTTCACCTTGGCCAGCGTGGCGACAGGATCGACATCGCCGGCGATCACCAGGATCGCATTGTTCGGCACGTACCAGCTGTCGTGGAACTGCTTCAGCATCGCCGCGGTGGTCTTGTCGAACGAGGGGCGCGTGCCCAGCGCGGTATGCGCGTAAGGCGTGCCGTCGAACATCTGCGCCATCAGCTGGCTCTGGAATTTGTACATCGGGCTGGACATGTCGCGCGACACTTCCTGCTCGATCGCGCCGCGCTCCTTGGCCCAGGCTGCCTGATCCATGTCCACGCCGCGCATGCGCAGGCTCTGCACATGCAACGCCACATCGAGATCCTGCGCCGGTGCCACGAAGTAGTACTGGGTCACGCCCTGCGTCGTGTCGGCGTTGAAGGCACCGCCCATGTTCGCCGCAATCGCCGCCAGTTGATCCTTGCTGAGGCCGGGGCTGCCGCGGAACATCATGTGTTCAACGGCATGCGCGGTACCCGGAAAGCCCTTCGGCACCTCGTTCGAACCGGCCAGGTAATTCATTTCGGTCGCCACCACCGGCGCCAGCGTGTCGCGCACGATCACCACGCGCAGCCCGTTGTCGAGCGTGGCACGGGTGACTTCGGCGTCCCGGCCCGAAGCCATCGCAGCGGATGTCGCCAATGCCAGCGAGATGGCACCAGCCAGTTGGACAATTCGTTTTTTCATCAACAGATCCTTTTCGAGTAACAGAATGGGCGCGTCCCCCGCACCCCGAGGTGGAAATCCCCACGACCGTGGCCGCCACGAACAATTCAATTCGGCATGAATGGGTGTGGCCGCTGCCGCAGCCCGCGCCAGCCGCGATGGCCGAACCACAGCAGCCACGAAACCAGCACCAGCCATGCCGCCATCAGTGCATCATCTGCGCCGGCCACGGCCCATGCCGCCAAGACATCGTGCAGCTGCGGCACCAGCACGGAAAGGGTGAGCAGCACGACCATGCCGATCATCAGCAGGCCCTTGCTGAAGGCGGTTGGCGGCAAGCCGCCGAAGATGTTCATCGTCGTCGCCACCAGGTAACCCAGGCAACCCGACACAACCATCAGCATCGCCAGCACCACCGGCCAGCCGGCATGCAGGGTGATCGCGCCAAGCCAGCCCACCAGCAACAGTACGCCAAGCCGCATCGCGGGTTGCCGGATTGCCGTGCGCAGCAGCACCTGCCTGCCATGCTCGGCCGCACCAAAGCCTGGCAACAAGGCCAGCAAGGGCAGTTCGGCATTCATCCGCCGCCAGCGCAAAGTCAGGAGTTCCACCGGCATCATCACGATCAACAGGCTGAATATCCCGAACATCCAGCTCACCATGCGGAAACCCTCGCGGCTGAAGGCATAGTGCAAAGCATTGGCGAGGCCGTCGTCGTCAAGCGTGATGAAAAAGAAAATCATGCCCATCATCAGCAGCACCAGCACGGCCGGAATCCACTGGCACAGAAGACCGATGGCGGTCTGCGGCAGATAGACGCCGCCCAGCGCCATGCGCAGCGATTTGTCCGGTGACTGCGGACCGACGCCGCGCAAATCCGGGCGCGCCAGCAGCCAGTTCGGCCGCGCACGCATGCCATTCGCATCGGTCAGCGGATCGCTTTGTGACGCACCCATGTTGCGCCGCAGATTGATCAGGGTAGGCGCCCGCCAGCCTCGCTCGGAGCAAGCGCCGTCCAGCAATTGCCACCAGCGCCACGCGAGCGCCAGCACCAGCACGACAGCCAGCGTGCCGCCCCATGGCAGGAAGCGCGGATCAAACGGCCCGGGTATCGAAATGACATGACTCAGCGCGCGATGGGAGATCAAAAAGATGAAGTACAGCGTCAGTCCGAGGTAGTTCGGCATCACCATGAACAGCATCGCACCGGCGGCCACCAGCACCTGCACCACGGCAAAGCCCAGCACATGCCCCTGGGGAAACTGGCACAGCATCGGCACCCCGATCCACAACGCGGCATACAGCGGCAGACTCCACGCCACGTCTCGACTGATTCCCGGCAGGCGCAGCCGTCGCGCGGCGAGCGCCAGCAACAGGCCGTTCGGCATCAGCAACAGCCAGCACGCCACGTTGGCCAGCGCCAACATGGCCGCACTGAACGCCAACCCATGCCGCGGAAGGCCGAGGATCCGGCCGACAACGTCGCCCAGCGCAACCACTGCCAGCACCACCACGAACAGCCACCGAGACGATCGCGGGGTGGCGACCCACGGCGCCAGCCATGCCCGATGCAAGTTCATGACGCGGAGGTCCCGACAGATGCCTGATCAACATGTGCGTGCGCCACCGCGAGGATCGCATCGCCGGCAAGCAGGCGTGGCAGCACGAACCAGGTCAGCACCATCATGACCAGCCCAGGCAAGCGCAGCAGCAATCCCCACCGCTGTGGCAGCGAAGGCAGCAGCCAGCCGATGGCACCCAGAGCCCACAGCATCGAGCACAGATACAAACCGCCGAGCAAGATGCCCGGCCCACCGGGCGACTTGCGCACCAGGCTGGTTTGCTCGCGGATGATCGACTCGCACACCATCCACGAAAGCCCGCTGTCGCGCTGCAATGATTTCAAACTGACCCATCTCATCCGCTTGCTTCCGCCTTCTTCGCAAGACCAGGCCGTTGCGCCCTGGCCATCGCCGCAACCCGTATTTCGGGAACCGCCAGCGCATACCCGACCGCCATCCAGCCTGCACCTGCCACCAGCAGGAACAGGATCGCCACGCCGCGGGATGGCGGGCCATGGTGCAAGAACGGCCAGCCGGACCAGCACGCCAGAGCCGGCAGCAACCAGCACCCAAACCATGCCCATGGCTGCCAGCCCCTGCGCAGTGCTAGTTGCGTCTGTTCGACCATGATTTCGCCGACCAGTGCTTTCGGCAAGTTGAACTCACGCTGCCAATGTCGTGTACCGACCCATTTCATCTCGACGTTCTCAATTGGCCAGAAACGGATGTGGTCGCTGCAGCAAGCCACGCCAGCCGCGTCGCCCCAGCCACAGCAACACGATCGCCAGCGTGGCCCAGCTGACGGCCATCGCGACCAGCGGCCCCAACCCGGGATGCCAGTGGTGCCGGCCGGCCATCAGCAACGGCATGAAGGTGCTGCCGCATACCAGCGCGAACGTGACGCTCAGCAACAGCGCGCTGGCCCATGGCGGCAATTCGGCACCGCCGAGCGTGCCCAGGCCAAAAGCCACCATCACCGCGGCACAACCGAACTGGGCCAGCGCGATCAGCAGCAAGCCGATACCGCTCATGTGCAGGTGCAAGCCGGCGCCCAGCACCAGCAGCAGCAATGCGGCCTGCGCCAGCAGCGGTTTGCCGAGGGCGGCATGGACGAGTGCACGCCGTACCGCACGAACATCGCCCAAGCCGGGCAACAAACTCAGCAAGGACAGCTCGGCGCCTGTCTTGCGCCAGCGGCGACTCAGCGCAAGCACGGTGGCGAGGGCCAGCACGCCACCGCCAAACAGGCCGATCCAGCCGATGATGCCGATGTCGATGGCCTGCCATGCTTTGCCCCAGCCGCCATCGTGTGCATCACCGGCCTTGCTGATCGCCATGACTGGCACGAACAACACCAGCGGCAGAAGCACGGGCGCCATCTGACGTACATGACCGGCCAGCGTCTGCGGCAAGTACCAGCCGCCCAGCGCCACCTGAAACGTCCGGCGCAGCGAACCTGGCCCCACCCGGCGCAGGCTGACGCGTGGCTGCATCCAGTCCGGGCGCTGGCGCAGCTGCGCACCAGGGTTGTGTTCGTTTGCGCCATCCCAGCCGAGCAGCACGCCGGCATAGCCGGTCATCGGATTCCAGCCGCTCATGCCGCGGTTGTCACGCATCTGCATCACGATCGCGCCACCGAGGCCACGTACCGAGCCTGGTTGCGCATGCAGCAACTGCCGCCAGCGCAGCATGCTGATCAGCACCAGCGCGAGCAACGCGGCGCCGCCCCAGACCAGGAAACGTGGATCGGTCGATGCAGGCACATGCAGTTGATCACGCACCACGCCGTGCAAGGCCGGCAGAAAGCAGAACAACAACGCGAGATAGCGTGGCAGCAATACAAACGTCAACGCCGCCACCGCGGCAAGCGCGGCAAGCAAACCGTCGACCACAGCATGTTCGCCCCAGACCGTGCCGGCCAGCATCGGCACGGCCACGGTGAATACGCCATATAGCAAGAGGCTGCGAATAACCACGTGCCGGATGTCCGGCAAGCGCAATTGCCGGGCGTCGATCGACAGCAACAACATGCCGGACATCAGGAACGCCCACAGATAGCCCACACCGAAGCAGTAGAGAGTCACTGCCATCGAACTTGCCTGCGACCCGTGCATCAATGCACCGACCATGATGGCAGCCATGCAGCAGCTGCCGAAAATCGGCAACACCAGCCTGCGCACCGACGGCAGGGTCGAACGCCACGGCGTCAGCAGCACGTCGTTCATTCGCATGATTGGCTCGCTCCGTTCATTCGCAGGTCTCGGTACATGGAATTCAGTTGGCCAGAAACGCGTGCGGATGCTGTTGCCATACGCACCAGCCGCGTCGCCCAAGCCATAGCAAGGTGACGAAAAAGGTTGACCAGCCGAGCGCCAGCACCAGCAATGCGGCATTGCTCAGGTTCACCGCCGGAGTGGCATTGAACTGCTCGGTACCGGCGCCCACGCAAATCCACACGTAGCCAGCACCCATGGCCAGAGCCATGCCCCAGCCACGGATGACGTCCGCGGCGAAGATCTGCAGCGCGAAGGCACACATCAAGACGGAACTGCCCAGTGGCGCGAGTAACAGCAGAGCCGCGCCTTCCGACCCCAGATGCATGAGACCAGCCAGGATCAGCAGCATCAGGGCGAGACCAAACTGAACGCCGAGCGCGGGGAGCAGACTTGCACGCAGCAGGGAGCGTTTGGCCGTTGCCGCATCACCCAAGCCGGGTAGCAGGGCCAGCAACGGGAGCTCCGCGTTTGTCTTGCCCCTCCGCTGATACAGCGCTCGGACAGTACTGATCGCGAGAATCGCACTCATGAGTGCGCCGAAAAACACGAGGTTGCCCGTGCCACCCGGGGCGGTTGCCAGGTTCGCCGCGTGAGCATGCCGATCGGCGGCGCCTTGCATCCACAGGATCAATGCGCCGGCCGACGCGCCCACCAGCAGAAGTGCGCATTGCCGCAGTCGGCTGCGCCGGGTTTGCGGCATCCACCAGCCACCCAATGCTACCCGCAGACTGCGCACGGCATATCCCGGCCCACACCCGCGCAGATCGACCACCGATCTTGGCCAGGCAGGCCCCTGCCCCGGAGTCCGATCGCCCCAGCGGCTGGCTTTGCCATCGCGCCCCCACCCAAGGCCAAGCCGCCTGTAGATCATTACCATGGGCCCGTTTGGCTGCTGCAATGAATGATCGCCGCGCAGCAGGGCACGCATGCGCCAAGCCAGCGCCAGCCACAGCAGCGCAACCAGCGGCCCCGCCCAAGCGCCGAAGCCCGGCTGCATCGGCAGCGGCAACCACCGCGACAGCGCAGCTGGAATACTGTCCGCAAACAACGCGAATACCGCGAGGTATGACGGCAGCAGAGCAAATGCTGCACCCAGCCCGGCACCAAACAGCAGCATGATCGCCACCGCGAGCAGATGACCACCGGCCAAACTCAGCAACAACGCGGGCAACCCGATACCGAGTGCGGCGTAGAGCCCGAGGCTCATCAGTGCTTCCCGCTCCAGCGTCGGCAATCGCATCGCTCGCGCATTGCGTGCCAACAGCACGGTATTGGCGAGAAACACCCACCACGTGGCGTTTGCCGCAGCCCAGCCGTGCGCCGCATTGAGCATCCAGTGCTGCGTATCGGCATGCGTGAACACCGTGACCAGAAAGACGCCGCCCAGCATCAGCGCACTCAACGCCAACCATGCGTACCGTGCCGTCTCCGACAGCGCGTAACCCGGCAGCGTCAATAGCCGCCAGAGTTTCACTCCGCGATCTCCACGAACAGGTCCTCCAGCCCCAGCGCATCGACTCGCGCACCTTCCAGGCTCGCAGCTTCCGGCCATCGGCCCTGCGCATCGCGCTCGACCACCAGGCTCAGGCTGCCATCCTCGTGGCGACGGCGGCTCAGGCTTTGCGCCGGTGCCACGGTGCCGAACCGGGCCGGCAACCACAGGCGGCCGTAGCGCTCCTTGGTTTCGTCGACGCTGCAGTGCATCAGCAACTTGCCGTGATGCAGAAAGGCGACTTCCGAGGCGACGCGCTCCAGGTCCGACACGATGTGGGTGGAGAACAGCACGCTGGCACCGGCTTCGCCGGCGCGCAAGGCGATTTCGCGCAGCAGTTCGCGGCGTGCCACCGGATCAAGCGCGGCGGCAGGCTCGTCCAGCACCAGCAAGTCCGGCTGCGAGGCGAGTGCGCGGATCAGATCCACCCGTTGGCGCTCACCCGGCGACAGTTTCGCCATCACCTTGTTGGACGGGATCTTCCAGCGCTCCAGCGTGTTCCTGGCAAAGTCCTTGTCCCAGCGCGGATAGAAGCGACCCACGTAGTCCAGCATCTGCTGCGCGGTCAGCCAGGCCAGCGCCTCGGGCTGTTGCGGCACGTAGGCCAGCCGTTGCTTGACCGCGTCGGAGAGCTTCAACGCCGGCTCGCCAAATACCGAAGCGCTGCCCGACAAGGGCTGAAGCAGGCCCAGCATCGCGCGGATCAGGGTCGATTTGCCCGCACCGTTGCGCCCGATCAAACCCAGCACGCTGCCCGGGGTCAGTGCCAGATCGATGCCACACAGAACATTGCTGCCTTCGTAGCAATGAGTCAGGCCGTGCACCTCAAGTGGCACAGCGGCGAGGTTCGTTTCATTGCGTACCGCATTCATGCTGTTCTCTCCCGGATGCATATCATTTCCCCAACAAATCAGCGAGCCGACCCAGCACCAGCCCGGACGGCAATTCGAGTTCGCCGGCTTGTCGCGCCAGCGCTTGCAGTTGTGGTTCCAGCAGGGCCAGCCGGCGACTTTCGGACTGGCTGGATCGACGCGTGCTGGCCACCACCATGCCCTTGCCACGCAGGCGCTCGAGCAGGCCCTCGCTTTCGGCCAGGCCATAGGCGCGCGAGACGGTCATCGGATTGATCGCATGGAACCCGGCCACTTCACGCACCGATGGCAGCAACTCCCCCGCGCTCAATTGCCCCCCGGCAATCAGACGCCGCAACTGTTCCACGATCTGCCGATAGATCGGCTCCGACGAGGCAGGTTGAACAGTGAGCAGCGCGGCGTCCATGTGTATTAATTCAACAATACACTTGGCCAAGAGTCAAGCGTGACTCCTGACACGGCCTCGGCCAGCGCCCGGCGGGGCATGGTCATCCTCGCCGGCCCGGATGTTCAGCGATGCAGCAAGGCCGCACGAAGGCGGCCGCGTCGCGCGCCATGCCACAGCCGCTTGTTCGATACGCCTCGGCGTACCGGCACGACGCCACCGGGCTCGCTCCCCACCCATGCTGCCTCAGTAACGTAAACGCGTAGTGCGTCCTGCGATGTGGTTGACCTGCAAACATGAAGCGGCGCGCCGCCGATTCATCCGGCAGCGCGGTGTGCCCGGCTGAACAGACCGGCAGTGGCACATTGCTCCGCAAGCGCTTAAAATCGGCCTCGGCGTTTTCTGCGATGTGCGCCAGCACACTCTACATTTGCCTTGTTCCTAATTGCGGCCCCGGGTCGGCTCAACATCGGTTGTTGTGCATGTCCGCCACGTGCGGAAAGCCTTGAGACCATGTAGCTCTCCCACCTGATCCATCTTGGATCAAGGTCGTTTGGTGGGCAGCGGCATTGCGGTTTACGCCACTACTTGTTCCCCCCCCGGTGGTCGCCTGTGGCGACGACCGGGATCGTTCGCCCGCCGATGATCGCGCGGGCGCAGGTTTCGTCTGGAGACGCGCGACACGTGGACGCCATCGCCCAACGCCGCGAGCTGCGCCAGCGCATGGCCGAACGTCGACGCGCACTCGCTCCAGCCGAACGGATAGCCGCTGCGCAAGGCCTGCGCCGCAGCCTTGAGCAACTGCCCGAATACCTCACCGACCAACGCGTCGCCGGTTACTGGGCCACCGGCGGCGAGCTGCCGCTGAACCTGGTGATTCCGCCATTGAGTGCGCGCGGCCAACAGTTCCTGCTGCCGGTGATCGGCAAGGGGCGACAACTGCGCTTCACTCCATGGCGGCCGGGTGAAGAGGTGCAGCCGAACCGTTACGGCATTCCCGAGCCAACCGATACCAGCGAATTGCTCGAACCGTTCCAGCTCGATCTGGTACTGGTGCCGCTGCTCGGCTTTGATCGCCGCGGCAACCGGCTTGGCCACGGTGGCGGCTACTACGATCGCAGTTTCGCCTTTCTCAACGAGCAGGTGCGCCCCACCGAACCCTTGCTGGTCGGCATCGGCTACGCGTTCCAGGAACTGCCGCAGCTCGACGAATGCGACTGGGACGTGCCGCTGGACTTCGTCGCCACCGAGCACGAATTGATCGACTGCACCACGCCTGATTCCAAGACGGAGCCTGCTGAATGAATTACTGGTTGATGAAATCCGAACCCGACGCATTCTCGATCGACGACCTCAAGCGCAACAAGCGGGAACCGTGGGACGGTGTGCGCAATTATCAGGCGCGCAACTTCATGCGCGACGGCATGCGCCCCGGCGACAAGGTGTTTTTCTATCACTCCAACTGCAATCCGCCCGGCATCGTCGGCATCGCCGAAGTGGCCACCGACGCCTATCCCGATCCGAGCCAGTTCAACCCGAAGAGCAAGTACTTCGACCCAGCCAGCTCACGCGACAAACCACGCTGGATGCTGGTCGACGTGA
Source organism: Rhodanobacter sp. (assembly GCA_035564915.1). GTDB lineage: Bacteria > Pseudomonadota > Gammaproteobacteria > Xanthomonadales > Rhodanobacteraceae > Rhodanobacter. Next base: position 82,945 of record DATMTH010000179.1, on the reverse strand, counting down.
AGTTCGTGAAGAAGCTCAAGCGCACGATCACGCTCGATGAACTGAAGGCCGACGAGGCGCTGGCCGAGATGCCCTTGGTGCGCAAGGGCAACCGATTGTCGGTGATGCCGGTCGACTCAACGCATTGGAAACACATTCTCGGCCTCGAATAGCCTGCCTGCCGCAGCGCAGGCATAGCAACTGTGGCCATCCCATAGCGGGCAGTTGTTGGAGCGACTTCAGTCGCGAACGCCGCCCCCACGCCGACCGGATGCATCGCCGCTGAAGTCGCTCCAACAAGATTCAGCCATGGCCCTGGCGTGAATGCCGGAGCAAGGCAACATGGGCCTCGCCGCCAACACGCGCCGCCGTCATAATGCGTCTTTCATCCAAGACGGCACTTCCATGAGCAACGCCAACGAAAAACGCCAGGCCGGCGAAGCCGCCATCCGCTATGTCGAGGACGGCGCCATTGTCGGCGTCGGTACCGGCTCGACCGTGGCGTTCTTCATCGATGCGCTGGCCGACCTGAAGGATCGCATCCAGGGCGCGGTATCGAGCTCGGAGCAGTCCACCGCCCAGTTGAAGAAGCTCGGCATTCCGGTGCTCGACCTCAACGCGGCCGGGCCGCTGACGATCTACATCGACGGTGCCGACGAATGCGATCCGTACAAACGGCTGATCAAGGGCGGCGGTGCGGCGCTGACCCGCGAGAAGATCGTGGCGGCGGCGAGCGAGAAGTTCGTCTGCATCATCGACTCCAGCAAGCGGGTCGACCTGCTCGGCAAGTTTCCGGTGCCGATCGAGGTGATCCCGATGGCGCGCAGCCTGATCGGTCGCGAGATCGTCAAGCGTGGCGGCAATCCGGTGTGGCGCGACGGTGTGGTTACCGACAACGGCAACTGGATCATCGACGTGCACAACTGGCAGATCGCCGATCCGGCCGCACTGGAAAGCGAGCTGAACCAGCTTCCCGGCATTGTCACCGTCGGCCTGTTCGCGCGCCGGCCGGCCGACGTGGTGCTGATCGGCGAAAACGAGATGTAGATCGGCCAGACTCACGACACCGGACAGCAAAACGGCCCGCAAGGGCCGTTTTGCATGTCAACAGCATCGAACGCGAGGATTGACCCCATTCGGGATCAGACCGACGGCGAAACCTTGTTCGCCTTGCCCAGCTTGATGTGCCGCCCCTTGAATCGCGCCTCGCGCAGACGCTGGGTATGAGACGTAAGGATATCGCCGCGGGTAATGATGCCCACCAGCTTGCGCGGATCGTCCTTGCTGACCACGATCAGCCGCCCGACGCTTTCGGCAACCATGTGATCAGCAGCATCACGCAGCGAGTGGCTTTCATTGACCGCGATCGGTGGCCCGGACAGCAATTCACCCAGCGCCAGCGTGTAATGCCATTGCGGGTCAAGCAGCGTTCGCCGGGGCAGCATGCCTTTCACACGGCCTTGTTCGTCGATGACCGGATAGCCGCGATGCTGGGTGTCAGCGGAGTTCTCGGACAGCCAACGCCGCACTTCCGCCAGCGTCTGGGTGGTTTGCAGGGTTGCCACATCACGCGAGCACACCGCACCCACGCTCACTTGCTCCAGATAATCGGCAGCATATTCCGAAGGCACCTTAACGCCACGACGTGCGATTTTCTCGGTCATGATCGTGTTGCGCATGATCAATGCCGAGATCAGGTATGCCGCCGTACACCCGCCCAGCAAGGGCAGCAGACAGGCAGGCTGGCGTGTGGTTTCGAAGGCAAACACCACCGCGGTCAACAGCGCACGCGAGGAACCGGCAAAAATGGCGGCCATGCCCACGAGGGCCGCGATGCGCGGATCGATATTGACGCCTGGCAACAGATGATTGATACCGATGCCGATCACCGCGCCGAGCGAACCGCCGATCATGAACAACGGCGCCAGCGTGCCGCCGGAGGTGCCGCTCCCCAGCGCGATCACCCAGGAGACAAACTTAAGGGCGCCAAACGTGAGCAACATGGTGAGGCCGAAATGACCTTGCACCAATGCATCAATGTTGTCATAGCCCACGCCCAGGGTGCGCGGCTCGATCCAGCCAACCACACCGGCAGCCAATGCACCGAGCGCCGGCCACCACATCCAGTGAATCGGCAACTTCTCGAACAGATCCTCGACGCCATACACCGCCTTGGTCACCCAGACCGAGGCATAGCCGACCAACCCGCCGATGAGCACGAAACTGATCAACGCGAGGCCGCCCGGCTGCAACACCGTGGGCATCGGGAATACCGGCGCCGAGCCGTAGGTGGCGTAGCGCACGCCGACTGCGGTGACCGCAGCCAGGCCCACGGGAATCAGCGAACGCGGGCGCAACTCGAACAACAGCAGCTCGACCGCCAGCACCAACGACGCCACCGGAGCACCGAACACGGCAGCCATGCCCGCCGCTGCACCTGCCGCCAGCAGCACCTTGCGCTCGTTCGCCGTGACGCGCAGCAGCTGGCCGATCAGCGAACCCATCGCACCGCCGGTGGAAATGATCGGGCCCTCGGCACCGAACGGTCCGCCGGTACCAATGGCGAACGCCGACGACAGCGGCTTCAGCCAGGTGATTCGCGCGGGAATATTGGATTCATTGGTGAGAATCTGTTCCATCGCCTCGGGAATGCCGTGGCCCTGGATGGCACGCGAACCCCAGCGCGCCATGATGCCTGCCATCAGGCCGCCGATCACCGGAATCAGGATGACCCATGCACCAAGGTGATTGCCCGCCGGTGAGAGTACAAACGAGCCACTGCGTGCGTTCGGGCCGATCACATCCGAGACACGGCCGTAAAAGCACAAGTCCGTGATCAGATTGATCAGCAGCATCAGCAATTGCGCGACGTAAGCGGCTACAACGCCCAGGATCACGGCCAACGCACTGATCAGCAGGATGCGGCGAGTGACGAGTGTGGACTTGAGCGGCATTCGCGCCGCGTCCAGCGAAAGGCCCAGGGCCGGGGCGATGGGCAGCGCGTCGGTGCTGCCTACCGTGCGAACATCGGCAGGGCGCGCGGGATCGTTGGGGGTCGGCGTCATCAAGGTTTCACACAAGATAAAAGCGCAATTTTACCCTGCTGCACTGCAAAACCGAAGAGCCAAGTGAATGATTCGTGTCGCAATATCTTTCGTTCCGCAAGTGCCGTCGGCGCCTTCCGGGCGGACGACCAGCCATGCACGAGCGGCGTGAACAATACGAACCAGGCGCGCCTGAGCACCCACGAAAAAGCCCGCCATGAGGCGGGCTTTTCGACCCATTCGCGCGTCTTGCATGACTGCAGGCGATGGCATCTGTAAATGGCAGCCCCGGAAGGATTCGAACCTCCGATGCCTGAGTCAGAGTCAGGTGCCTTACCGCTTGGCGACGGGGCTATGAAGCGTATTTTAGCGCTTGGAGAACTGGGTCGCGCGACGTGCCTTGTGCAGACCGACCTTCTTGCGCTCGACCTCACGGGCATCACGGGTCACGAAACCGGCCTTGCGCAGCGGCGACTTCAGGCTTTCGTCGTATTCGATCAGCGCGCGGGCGATACCGAGGCGGATCGCACCGGCCTGGCCGGTGATGCCGCCGCCGGCGACCGTCACCGTGATATCGAACTTGTCGATGCTCTCGGTCAGCTCGAGCGGCTGGCGCACGATCATGCACGAGGTCTCGCGACCGAAGAACGCCTCAAGCGTCTTGCCGTTGACCACGATGTCGCCCTTGCCCTTGCGCAGGAACACGCGGGCGGCGGAGGTCTTGCGGCGGCCAGTGCCGTAATTCTGCTGGATCGTCATGATGTTGCCTGATTTATTGGATAGTGCGGCCACGGATGACCGCTTTGCTTACGCGTGTGACGGCGTATTACAGCTCCAGCGCCTGTGGCTGCTGGGCGGTATGCGGATGCTCGGCACCACCGTAGACCTTGAGCTTGCGATACATCTCGCGGCCCAGCGGGTTCTTCGGCAGCATGCCCTTGACGGCGATCTCGATCACGCGCTCCGGGTGGGTGGCCAGCAGATCCCTCAGATTGGTGGTCTTCAGGTTGCCGACGTAACCGGTGAAGCGGTGATATTTCTTGTCGTCCAGCTTGGCACCGGTGACAGCCACCTTTTGTGCGTTGACCACGACGATATAATCACCGGTGTCGCAATGCGGGGTATATTCCGGCTTGTGCTTGCCGCGCAGACGACGAGCGATTTCGGTCGACAGACGACCGAGCGTCTTGCCCGTGGCATCGACCAGGAACCAGTCGCGCTTCACATTGTCCGCATTGGCGCTGAACGTTTTCATTTCAAATACCTGTCTGCCGCCGTCAGGCGGTACGCGTAATCGGTGGATCAAAGGCGCGAGATGATAGCGGAGCCTTCATCCACGACGCAAGCCCACCGACCGGCGGGCTGTGAGCTGGCAATGATAGCATGACAGGCATGCCGCTTGAAAAGTCCCCCCTGCACGGGCCTGTGGGCCATATCGCCGAACTGGCCGACCAATGCGTGCAATGCGGGCTGTGCCTGCCGGTTTGCCCCACCTACGCGCTGGACCGGAACGAGGCCGAGTCACCGCGAGGGCGCATCGCGATCGCGGCGGCGCTCGCCCGTGGCGAGGTCGATCCCACCGCCGGGCTGCGCGGGCACCTGGATCACTGCCTGGGTTGCCTGAGCTGCGAAAAGGTCTGCCCGGCGCATGTCCAGTACGGTGAATTGCTGATCCAGACCCGTGCCCTGCTGGGCCCGCGAGCCTCCCGGCCGAGGTGGCTGCCGGGGCTGATCAAGCGCCCTGCACTGCTGCGCGTGCTGCGACGGGTCGGCAGCCTGGTCGCGCTGCCGCGCTGGAAGAATCGCCTGCTGATCCGTCTGCGAACGGCCTCGGCCTGGCGCGCCGCGCTGTCCAGCTTGCCCGTGAACGCGCCCGCCACTGCGCTGAAGGCGCAGCGCGCGCCGGACGACGATCGTCCACACCTGGCACTGTTCCCCGGCTGCGTGGCCAGTGTCGATGACGCCGAAGCCGAACATGCGGCATTGCGCCTGCTGCATGCCGCCGGGTTTCGGGTCAGTGTCTTGCCCGCCTTCTGCTGTGGCGCGATGGACCTGCACAATGGCGAGACCCGGGGTTTCGAGCAGGCGGCCAGACGCGTGCGGCAGGCCTGGCAAGCCAGTGCCGCCAGCCAGTTGCTCACGGTGACGCCCGGCTGTCTGGACACCTTGCGTCGCGCCCTGCCCGGCGTGCCGGTGATCGATCCGCTGGCATTGCTGGCACAACACGCCGAGTCTCTGCGTTTTCGTCCGCTGGCGCAGCGCGTGGCCGTGCACCTGCCGTGCACGCAGGTCAACGTGGCAGGCAGCGATGCCGGCCTGCTGCAGCTGCTGCGCCGGATTCCCGAACTCGAGGTGCTCCCGCTGAGCCGGCCACCGCACTGCTGTGGCGCGGCCGGCAGCCATGCGCTGGAATTCCCCGAGCGCGCCGCGCGGCTGCGCGAGGCCAGCCTGCGCCAACTCGTCGCGCTGGATCCGCAGCTGTGGTTGTCGTCCAATATCGGTTGTCGACTGCACCTGGCTGCAGGCGCCGCCGCGCCGCCGTCACGGCACCCGCTCAGCCTGCTGGCACAACAACTGGATAGCCCATGAACGTTCGCACCCTGACCCCGCTTGACCGCCTGCTGGCCGGATGCGAGCGCGCACTTGAAGCGGTCGCCGGCTCGCCGATGGCGCAGCGGGCCACGCCCGCCACCGGCATCGCGGAAGCCGAGCTCGAGCATGCGCAGCGCCGGCACGCAGCCGGCCTGATGCGGATCAATCACACCGGCGAAGTCTGCGCGCAGGCGCTGTACCTGGGGCAGGCGGCGCTGGCGCGCGATCCGGCCAACCGCGAACATCTGCTGCATGCGGCCAGCGAAGAGACCGATCACCTGGCATGGTGCGCCGAACGCCTGCGACAACTGGACAGTCGCCCCAGCCTGCTCAACCCGCTCTGGTATGCCGGCAGTTATGCGATCGGCGCCGCGGCCGCTCTCGCCGGTGACCCGGTCAGCCTCGGCTTCGTGGTCGAGACCGAGCGGCAGGTCGAAGCGCACCTGGCCGAACATCTGGAACGACTGCCGCCGGACGATGGGCGCTCACGGGCGATATTGAGCCAGATGCAGGCCGACGAAATCCGCCACGCCGAAGCCGCCCAGCAGCGCGGCGGCATCGAGCTGCCGTTTCCACTGCCACAGTTGATGCATCTGAGCTCGATGCTGATGAAGACGGTGGCCTACCGGGTGTAACGCAACATGCCTGTTGGAGCGGTTTCAGCCGCGCTGGTTTTTGCGCCGAGGCTGACAAGAGCAACGACGTCGCGGCTGAAGCCGCTCCAACAACAAGCGTCCTGCAAAAAACCCGCCTTTCGGCGGGTTTCTCGTCACATCAGATTGCGCCCGTGGAACAGCTCCTCGATCTCGCGTCGAAGCAGCGACTCGATCCGCTGGCGATCCTTGAACGAGAGGTCGTCGGCGTGCGATTCGAACAGGTAGGTGTCCAGGTCGAAGTCCTTGATGTGCATCTTCGTGTGGAACATGTTTTCCTGGTACACGTTGACGTCGAACATCTCGTATTTCTGACGGATGTGCCGCGCCAGGTAATCCTGCACCGAGTTGATCTTGTGGTCGATGAAGTGCTTCTTGCCCTTCACGTCGCGGGTGAAGCCACGCACCCGGTAATCGCAGACCACGATGTCCGACTCGAAGCTGTCGATCAGGTAGTTCAACGCCTTCAGCGGCGAGATCACGCCACAGGTGGCCACGTCGATATCCGCACGAAAGGTGGCAATGCCGTTGTGCGGATGGGTTTCCGGATAGGTGTGGACGGTGATGTGGCTCTTGTCCAGGTGTGCCACGGCGCCGGCAATCGAATCGCGACCGAGCTTTTCCAGCACCGGCTCCTCGGAGATCAGCATGGTCACCGAGGCGCCCTGGGGGTCGTAGTCCTGACGCGCGATGTTGAGGATGTTGGCGCCGATGATCTCGGCCACATCGGTGAGTATCTGGGTCAGCCGGTCGGCGTCGTACTGCTCATCGATATATTCGATGTAGCGGCCACGCTGCTCCTCCGACACCGCATAGCAGATGTCGTAGATGTTGAAGCTCAACGCCTTGGTCAGGTTGTTGAAGCCTTGCAGACGCAGACGGGGAAGCGGTTTGACCACGGGCGGCTCTCCATGACCGGGGTTCGGTCAACTCAGAGGCGGGTTAGCGACAAGGGTCCCCGCGATTGGTGTGAAGCACAGGCACCAGCCTGCACGACCCTTGTGAACGACACGCGACACCATTGTCGCTGCCGAAAGACCGCGAAGTATGCGGCAAACGCAAAAAAAATTGAACCTGCGTCACAGTCTCAAGTTTGCCATAATGCTGGACAAGCACGGCTCATCATGGACATACGCCGCGGCCGCGGCGACCATCGTTGAAAACCTGCCATATCAGGAGTCATCGTGGTCCAACGCCTCAAATACCAGTTGCAACAGGCTTTCGAGCGCTCGCAAGCTCCACTCAGCTTCGCGCCCGATCCGGCATCGATGGAGCGGTTTCTGGCCCTGTGCCACCGTCGCCGCTACCCCGGGAAGACCGCGATCATCCGTCCAGGCGACCCTGCCAACACGTTGTACTACGTGGTCGAGGGCTCGCTGGCGGTATGCACCGAGGACGAGCAGGGGCGCGAACTGATCCTCGCCTACATCAGCCGCGGCCAGTTCATCGGCGAAATGGGGCTGTTCGTGGAGCAGGCCCAGCGCGAGTCGATGGTGCGCACGCGCACACCGTGCGAAATGGCCGAAATCAGCTATGAACGACTGTTTCAGCTGATGGAGGGGTCGCTGCGCGAGGAATGCCCGAAGATCCTGTTCGCCATCGGCGCCCAGCTCACCAACCGTCTGCTGCGCACCTCGCGCCAGGTCAGCCGGATGGCGTTCATGGATGTCACCAACCGCATCTCGCGCACCCTGCTCGACCTGTGCCAGGAACCGGATGCCATGACCCATCCGGACGGCACCCAGATCCGCATCTCGCGCCAGGAAGTGAGCCGCATCGTCGGCTGTTCGCGCGAGATGGTGGGCCGCGTGCTCAAGCAGCTGGAAGAGCAGCGCATGATCGATGTATCAGGCAAGACCATCGTGATCCTCGGCACGCGCTGATTGTTGCCGCCTGTCACCTGCAGCAGCGCACCCTGTGCGCGATGCTCTTCGTTGCCGCATGAATGAGCACAGGGGCCTCGCGCACAAGGCGCGCTCCGGCAACCGCTGCTAGAACCATTCCACCCGGCTGACCGCGCGCCCCAGCGCCTTTTCGACTTTCTTGCACAACTTGGGCGTGCCATTGACCAGCACCGCCTCGGCGGCAATCTTCAGCATCGGCGCGTCATGCATCGAATCGCCATAAGCCATCTGCCAGCTGACAAGGCCGTGCCGCGCCAGTGACTGCACCTTGCGCCGGCCCACGTTGTGCCAATGCAGCCGCATGCCGACCCAGCCGGGACGCAGCTGCGAGGCCAGCACTTCCAGATCGACCAGACCCAGCTGCTGCAGGATGCCGCTGGCCAGGGTGTGTTCGCAGCCGGTCACCACGATCACCCTGTCGCCTTGCGCCTGATGCCTGCGCAGCGTCTGCAATCCATCGCGACAGAACTGCTTCGGACGACGGGCCAACGTGGCGGCAAAGGCGTTGGCTGCCTCCCGATAGCCGCGCTCGCCCAGCCCCAGCAGGGCGATGCGAACCAGTGTGCGCATCGGCCACCGGCGTGAAAACGGCAACAGCAGCAGCAACAGCGGCAAGCTCAGCAACGCCAGCAGGCGACGCCACAGCGACCGGCGGTAGCGCTCGCGCATGAACAGATAGAACGAATCGCCGTGAATCAGCACGCCGTCGAAATCGAACAGCACGACTCGTCGCTGTTGCGCCTCCGTGGACACGGCCACCGCATCCCCCTTCAGCATGCTGTTCACGCGGCGGCGAAAAACAGCCGGCGCAACTCGCTGCCCGGATCCTCGACGCGCATGAACGCCTCGCCGACCAGGAACGCCTGAATGCCGCCCTCGCGCAGACGTGCCACGTCTTCGGGCGTATGAATGCCCGATTCGGCGACCAGGATGCGGTCGTATTCGATCAACTCCTGCATCGCCAGCGAGGTCTCCAGCGAGGTCTCGAAGTTGCGCAGGTTGCGGTTGTTCACGCCGATCAAGGGCACCGGCAACGCCATCGAACGCTCCAGCTCGTCTTCGTCGTGCACTTCGCACAATACGTCCAGATCGAGTTCGGCGGCGAGCATCGAGAGCTGCAGCAACACGTCATCGTCCAAGGCGGACACGATCAGCAGGATGCAGTCGGCACCGATCGCCCGGGCCTCATACACCTGGTACGGATCGATGATGAAATCCTTGCGCAACAACGGCAACGCGCAGGCGGCGCGGGCCTGTTGCAGAAAGGTTTCGCTGCCCTGGAAGAAATCGCGATCGGTGAGTACCGAGAGACAGGCGGCGCCGCCGGCCTCATAACTTCTGGCAATCGCCACCGGGTCGAAATCGTCACGGATCACGCCCTTGCTCGGGCTGGCCTTCTTCACTTCGGCGATCACCGCGGGCAGACCCGCCTCGATCTTCGCCTCGATCGCCGCGGCAAACCCGCGCGTGTCCGGCTGCTCTGCAATCCGCGCCTGCAATTCAGCCAGCGGCAGTTTGCTCTGGCGCTCGGCAATCTCCTCCGCCTTGCGGGCAAGAATGCGATTGAGGATGTCGGTCATGGCATCTCGCTCGGTGGTGTATGCGCGCATCCTAATGCGCGAAGGGCTGATCGCCTACCGTAATGGCTGACATCGCGCACACGGCGCGGCGTCAGGCCGGATCGGCGGCGAGGCGTCGGGTGGTGGAGACGAAAGCCTGCATTTTTGCATGCGCGGCGCCACTGGCAATCGTCGTGCGCGCCTGCTCGATGCCTTCGCCGATCGAACCGACCACATCGGCCGCATACAGCGCCGCGCCCGCATTCAGGCAGACGATGTCATGCGGCACACCGGCTTGCCCCTGCAAGGCATCCAGCAACATCGCCTTCGATGCATCCACATCATTCACCCGCAGGTTTCGACTGGAAGCCATCGCCAGGCCGAAATCCTCCGGTTCGATTTCGTATTCGCGCACCACGCCGTCACGCAGTTCGCCGACCAGGGTTGCCGCACCCAGCGAAATTTCATCCATGCCGTCGCGCCCCCACACCACCAGCGCATGACGCGCGCCGAGCGCCTGCAATACGCGAACCTGGATACCGACCAGATCGGGGTGGAACACGCCCATCAGGATGTTCGGCGCGCCGGCCGGATTGGTCAGCGGGCCGAGGATGTTGAACAGCGTGCGTACGCCCATTTCCTTGCGTACCGGCGCCACCACCTTCATCGCCGGATGATGGTTCGGCGCGAACATGAAACCGATATTCGTTTCAGCCATGCACTCGGCGACCTGCGCCGGGCCCAGATCAATCGACGCACCCAACGCCTCCAGCACATCGGCGCTGCCGGATTTCGACGACACGCTGCGGCCACCATGCTTGGCCACCCGCGCGCCGGCCGCCGCCGCCACGAACATCGATGCCGTGGAAATATTGAAACTCGATGCACCATCGCCACCGGTGCCCACGATGTCGACGAAATTCGGCTGCTCCGGCACATCGACCCTGGTCGACAGCTCGCGCATCACCCGTGCGGCGCCGGTGATCTCGCCCACGGTTTCCTTCTTCACGCGCAACCCGGTGATGATCGCCGCGGTCATCAGAGGACTCACCTCGCCGTTCATGATCTGGCGCATCAGCGCAATCATTTCGTCGTGGAAAATCTCGCGATGCTCGATCGTGCGCTGCAAGGCTTCCTGCGGCGTGATCGTGATGTCACGTCCGCCCTTGACGATCATCCGGCCACTCATGCAGCCAACCGCAATGGCAGCCCGAGAAAATTGCGCAACAGGTCATGGCCTTGCTGGGTCAGGATCGATTCCGGATGGAACTGCACGCCCTCGACCGGCAAGGTCTTGTGGCGCAGGCCCATGATCTCGTCGATCGAGCCATCCTGGTTTTCCGTCCATGCCGTGACTTCCAGGCAATCGGGCAAGGAGGATTGCTCCACCACCAGCGAGTGGTAACGCGTCGCCTCCAGCGGCTCGGGCATGCCGGCGAACACGCCCTGCCCGCGATGACGCACCGGCGAGGTCTTGCCGTGCATGATCTGCTTGGCCCGGATCACCTTGCCGCCGAACACCTGGCCGATCGCCTGATGGCCCAGGCACACGCCGAACACGGGAATCTCGCCGGACAGCTCGCGCAGCACATCCAGCGACACGCCCGAATCGTCCGGCGTACCAGGCCCCGGCGAAATCATGATGTGCGAGGGCGCCAACGCACGTATGCCCGACACATCCAGCGCGTCGTTGCGAACCACCTTCACCTGCTGACCGAGCTCGCCCAGATACTGCACGAGGTTGAAGGTGAAGCTGTCGTAGTTGTCGATCATCAGGAGCATGAGGCGCGTCATTCGTGGCAGAAACGAGATTGGCCTCAATGATAACCGTACCTGTGGGTCGGGCGCGCGACCATGGCGCCACGCGACACCTGCGCGCAGTCGCTGTCCGGCAATATGGCGCACGACCCATGCCGGAGGGGACGCCGCTGGCCTACCCGGAAATCGCGTTGCATGCCTTGGGCGTCAGGCTGTCGCAGGAATCGTCGCGGCCCGATGCTGGTCGCGACCAGGGAGCCGTCCTGTCGGGAACCGCCGGGGGCTTTTCGTCACCGGCTTTAGCGTGGGCAGTCCCGGCGCCGTGGCCGCATCGACTGCGCCCTGAACCCGGCGCCGCGATGCAATGAAGATCGGCGGTCGCGATCAGACTGCGCCTGACAGCTCGACCTACACCTGCAGCCGATCCGTCGGCCGTGCCACCAGCGCATACAGCGCCGGCATCAGGAACATGCCGATCAGCAGTCGAGACAGCATGCCGGCCACGATCACCAGAGCGAACGGACGCTGCGAGTCGGTGCCCACGCCGCTGGCGATCGCGGCCGGCAGCAGGCCGAGTGCCGCCACCAATGCTGTCATCGTGATCGGGCGCAGGCGCAGGATTGCCGCCTCGTGGATCGCCTTGCCGATGTCCATGCCGCCCAGGCGCAACTCGTTGACACAGGAGATATAGACCACGCCGGTCAGCACCGATACGCCAAACAGCACGATGAAACCGATGCCCGAGGACACCGAGAATGGCGTGCCGGTGAGCCACATGGCCACGATCGCGCCGAACGGTGCGGAAAGCAGTACGCCCACGACCGTGATGAACGGAAACTTGAAGTTGCCGTAGAGCACGAACAGCAAGCCGAAGATCAGCAGCAGGGTCAATGGCAGGATCACGTTCATCTGCGCACGCGAGGCGGTGTACTCCTTGTATTCGCCGCCCCACTCCATCCGATAGCCATGCGGCAGTTTCACATCATGGCCGACCTGCTTGATCGCATCGTTCACCGCACCGGCCAGGTCGCGCCCGGTCACCGAGAACTGCACGCCGATGTAGCGCGAACCGTTCTCACGGTAGATGAACGAGGCACCATTGGCGACGCTGATGTCGGCCAGTTCCTTCAGCGGAATCTGCTGGCCATCGGGTGTGGCCACCGGAATCTCGCCGATCTGCTGCGGGTTGTCGCGATACTTCGACTGCAGGCGCACCAGCAGGTCGAACTGCTTTTCGCCCTGCGCCACCTGGGTAGCCACATCGCCGCCGACCGCAGCCTCGATCAATTTGTTGATGTCGTCGACGTTGATTCCGTAGCGGGCGATCTTCGCACGGTCGATCCTGATCGCCAGGTTCGGCTGACCCAGTTCGTGCACCAGGGTGACGTCGGTGATCCCGCGCACCTTCTCCATCACTGCCTTGATCGCCTGGCCCTTGGCCTGCAACGTGTGCAGGTCCGGTCCGTAGATCTTGACTGCCAGCGCACTCTTCAGGCCGGTTTCGGCCTCGTCCACCGCATCTTCGGCCGGCTGGGTGTAGTTGAACTGGATGCCGGGGAATACCTCGAGCTTCTTGTTGATCGCGTCGATCAGACCCTGTTTGCTGTGATATTTGCCGTCCCACTGCGAGTACGGCTTCAGGCCGACGAAGAATTCGTCGTTGAAGAAACCGGTGGAGTCGGTGCCGTCGTCCGGACGGCCAAGTTCGGAGGTGACCGTGGTGATCTCGGGGAACGAGCGCAGTATCTGGCGGATCTGCGGCGAGATCTTCGACGCCTCCTTGAACGAGATGGTGTACGGCATGGTTGCACGCACCCACAACGCGCCTTCGTCCAGGTGCGGCATGAACTCGGCACCGATGCCGCGCATCATCACCAGCCCCAGCACCAGCAGCAGCAACGACGCGCCGGTTACCCGCCATGCATGCTGCCGCATGCGATCGAGCCCGCGGACATACCACGCCTTGAACTTCTCGTAGACCGCATTGCGTCGTTCACGCACGCCGCGCCGCATGAGCAGCGCGCACAACACCGGCAGCAGGGTCAGGGTGACCAGCAGCGAGCCGACCAGGGCGAAGATCATGGTGTCGGCCATCGGCTTGAACAGCGTGCCCGAGGGGCCGCTGAGCACGTAGATCGGCAGGAAGCTGGCCACGATCACGGCCACTGCGTAGACCAGCGGGCGATCGACTTCCGCGGCGGCGCTCTGGATGACTTCGCTGATATTGAAATCCGTGCCCTTGCGCGCCGCCAGCTCGCGGAAGATGTTCTCGACCATGAAGATCGCACCGTCGACGAGGATGCCGAAATCCACCGCGCCGATCGACAGCAGGTTGGCCGAAGCCCCCTTCAGATCCAGGCACATGAACGCGAACAGCAAGGCCAGTGGAATGGTCACCGCGACGATCAACCCGGCACGCACGTCGTACAGGAAGAAGATCAGCACGACGATCACCAGCAGCATGCCCAGCAGCAGGTTGTGCATCACCACGCCCTTGGTCTGCTGGATCAGGTCGGTGAGGTCGTAGAACGGATGGACTTTCACGTCCTTGGGCAGAATCTCGCTGTTGAGCTCGTTCGTCTTCGCCTCAACCCGCTGCAACACGTTCTCGGTCTTTGAGCCGGTCAGCGCCAACACCACGCCTTCCACCGCGTCGTCCCGGTCCATGTAACCGAACTCGCCCAACCGGGGCGCGATGCCAATCTGCACCTTGCCGACGTTCTTGACCAGGATCGGCGTGCCATCGTGCACGGCCAGCACCACGTCGTCGATGTCCTGAATCGTTTCCAGTCGGCCCAGCCCGCGCACGTAGAAGAACTGTCCGCCCTGCGAGTAGAAGCCGCCGCCGGCATTGCTGTTGTTGGCGGCCAGCGCCGATTCCACCTGCGCCACCGACATGCCGAGCGCGGCGATCTTGATCGGATCGAGCAGCACTTGATATTGCATGGTGCCGCCACCGAAACCGGAGTCGTCGGCCACGCCGGGTATCGAGCGGTATTGCGGCGCGACTACCCAGTCGTTCAGCGTCTTCAAGTCCATTGGCGAACGATCCGTGCTGTTCAGCACGTAGCGATACACCAACCCCGATGGCGGCGACATCGGCGACATCGACGGCGCCACGCCGTCGGGCAAGCCGACATCGGGCAACCGGTTATGCACACGCTGGCGTGCAAAGTACGGGTCGGTGCCATCGGCAAAGGTCAGGGTGACGTCGGACAGGCCGTATAACGAAATCGAGCGTTTGGTGACCATCCCGGGCACGGCATTCAGACCCAGCTCCACCGGCACCGTGATCAGCCGCTCCACTTCCTCGGCGGAGTGGCCGGGCCACTGCGTGACGATGTCCACCATCGGCGGCGACAGGTTCGGGTAGGCATCCATCGGCAGCGTGTTGTAGGCCCACACGCCGGCTGCGGCCAGGCCCAGCGACAGCAGGATGATCATCATGCGCTGCTGCAAAGCGAACGCGACGATGCGATTGATCAGCGACGCCTGGCGCGGCGGCATCCCTTCGGGTGGCATCAGCGTGCTCATTGGGTCTGGATGAAGTGCAGGAAGATCGCGCCGTCCACCACGACCTTGTCGCCAACGTGCAACCCCTTCGGGATCACGAATCGATCATCGACGCGCTCGCCCAGCGTCACCGTGCGCTGCGCATAACCGCCGTCCGATGCAATCACGTACACGAACGGCAGGTTTTCATCGTCACGCAGCACCGCCGACACCGGCACCAGCAAGCCCTCATGCGCGTCTTTCGACTGAATCCGCACGCGCACGTACATCTGCCGTTTCAGCGCACCATCCGGGTTGTCGACCAGCACGCGTGCGTCGATCGAACGCGTATCGGCATCGACCACGGCACCGACGTTGGTGACTTTGCCGGTGATCCCCGCGCCATCCGAGTCGACCTCGATCGTGGCCTGATCGCCCTGCTTCACGGCCGCCGATTCGTCACCGAACAACTGCGCCATCACCCACATCCTCGAGGTGTCGGCGATGGTGAAGCATGCGCTCGAACCGGCCGCCAGCAGTTGTCCCGGCGCAATCGACTTCTCGACCACGGTGCCGGCGATCGGCGCGCGAATGACGCCCTGGCCATGTTCCACCGGCTTGCCGGCGCGAATCGCGGCGATGGTCTGCTGATCGACATGCAGGGCCAGCAGTGCCTGCAGCGCGGCATCGCGGTCAGCATCCGCCCCGATCGCATCGGACTGCGCCTGCGCATGCTCGCGCTGCGAGATGGCCTGGTGGGCGAACAGGTCGCGATCGGTGGCAGCCACCTTGTCGGCCGCATGCGCCGCGGCCAGTGCCTTGCGATATGCGCCGGCCGCCGCGGCAAAGTCGGGCGAATCCACCCGCGCCAGCGGCTGACCCTGCCTGACCTTCTCGCCCTGACTCACCAGCACCTCGGTCACCGGGCCGGAGAACGGCGCCAGCACCTGGGTCGCCCGATCGTGGTCGAAGTCCACCACGCCACTGGTTTCGATACTGCGGTGGAAACTGCTGCGTGCGATGGTCAGCTCGTGGATGTGCTGACGTTGCGCCGAAGTCAGCGTCACGTTGTGCGGCGTGTCGGCGGCAGCCGCTGCCTGCGGGTCGGCTTGCGACGAGCATCCAGCCAGGGTCAGCAGTGCCGTCAGCGCAAGGGCCGGCAACAGCACGACAGAGACGACTGGCCGCGTCGACGGCGTCACGAAACATGATCTACTTTTCATCGCTATCCCGGGTGGCAGCGGCATGGGTGGAGTCGGCGCGATGCGCATCGGTTGAGGTGTCGTGCCACCAGCCGCCGCCCAGCGCCTGGAACAAGGCGGCGGTATCGGCGTAACGGCTCGCCTGTGCCTGCACCAGGGCGATGCGTGCCTGCTGATAGCCCTGCTGCGCACTCAGCAAGGACAGGTAGCTGGCATAGCCGGCCTTGTACTGTCGCTGCGACAGATCCAGGGTGAGCTTGGCGGCATCGGCGGCATCGGCCGCAGCCTGCAGGCCTTCGGCGTCGTGTTGCAGCGCGGCCAGCGTATCGGCCACGTTCTGGAATGCGGTCAGCACCGTACTGCGGTATTGCTCGGCCGCCTGCACATAGGTCGCCTTGGCTGCGCGCTCCTGATGCAGCAGGCTGCCGCCCTGGAAGATCGGCGCAGCCAGATCCGCGCCCAGACTCCAGAATCCCGTGCCGGACTTGAACAGCTGCTTGATCGCCAGCGACGTGCTGCCCGCATTGGCAGTCAACGAAATGTTCGGCAGGCGGTTCGCGATGGCCACGCCGATCTGGGCGCTGGCCGCATGCATGTTCGCCTCGGCCTGACGCACGTCAGGGCGCTGCGCCACCAACTTTGACGGCAGGCTCAGCGGCAGTTGTTGCGGCAATTGCAGGCTTGCCAGGTCGAATGTCTGCGCCGGCGCCTCGCTCGGCAATCGCCCGGACAGCACCGCCAGCAGGTTGTTCTGCTGATCCAGCTGGGTCAGCAGCGGCGGCAGCGTGGCCTGCAACTGGGCCAGCTGCGATTCCTGCGCGGCGAGATCCAGCCGGCCGGCATAACCCTTGTCCAGCTGGTAGTGCAGCAACTTCACCATCTTGGCATTGGTGGCGATCAGATCGCGCGTTGCGGCAACCTGCGCACGCAACGACGCCTGCTGCACCGCCGCCACCACCACATTGGAGCTCAGCGTGATCCGGGTGGCGATCATCTGGAAGCGCACCGCGTCCTGCTGCGCCTTCAACGATTCCACGTTGCGCCGATTCAGGCCGAACACATCCGGCACGTACGACACGCTGACCTGCGGCGTGAACAGGTTGTACAGGAACGCGTTGTTGCTGGGCACCGGCGCCAGCGCGCCGGGCGGATCCTGCTCGCGGCTGGCCGACATCCCGGCGCTCACCGCCGGATAGTAGGCACCGCGTCCGGCCCTGGTGTTTTCCCGGGCCACCGCCAACGCGGCCTGCGCCGCCTTCAGATCGGGGTTGTGCGCCAGCGACTGCTCGATCAGTGCATTGAGTGCAGGGGAATGGAACAACGTCCACCAGTCGGCGGGAATATCACCGCCAGTCGCAAACTGCTGGGATGCACCGCCGGCGATGTGCGGCGTGGCTGTCGTGCCGGTTGCCGGATGTGCGCCATAACTGCTGACGTCGGGAGCCGCAGGCCGCTGGAAATCCGGGCCAACGGCACAACCGGCGATCGCCAGGGCCGCGACGATCACGGAAAAATGGCACGCCGACCGACGTTGCGCACGCCACATGGTCGACACCCGCCCGATCAGCGCAGCCGTCATTTCGACGGCGCCGACATATACTCGAACCACGGATTGTTCATGCGGACGCGTCTTGACGAATGATCAGGAACGCAACGATATAACGTAACAAAGCACAGCGAAACCCTGCAAGAAATTGCGCCCCGCCGCACCCGGCCATCACCATTTTCACGAGATGTGTCAGTCGTTGAACCCGGAAATGGCGGCGCGCCGGCCGACGACCGCGGCACACTCCCGAAATGACATTTCCGGGAATGACAAACCGTATCGTCAGACTCGCCGCATGGCTGCTGCTTGGGTGGGGCGCATTCGTGCTGCTTGCACTGCCGACCCATCGCTACGCCTGGCTGCAGCAGATGGATCCATCCATCACCTTGCCGCCCGATGCCAACGCCGACAGCCGCACGATCTTCGTGCTGCTTGTTCTGGCCGCCGTGGTGGTCGGCCAGGTCGCCATCATGGCGACGGCGAAGACCCGCAATGAAAGAATCATTGCCGTCGTGATCGTCGTCGCCGCCATCGCGCCATGGGCATCGCGACAAGGGTGCTGACGACGAACAACTTGCCCGACCCTGCTCCGGCAGGGGCTGGCGACTTTCGCTACAACCCCTTCGCCGCCTGCGCCACCGCGCGGAACAGCGCACGCCCCTTGTTCATCGTCTCCTCCCACTCGGCCGCGGGGTCGGAGTCGTAGACGATGCCGGCGCCGGCCTGCACATGCAGGCGGCCGTTCTGGATCACCGCGGTGCGGATCGCGATGGCGGTGTCGGCATCGCCCCACCAGCCGATCCAGCCGATCGCGCCGGCATAGATGTTGCGCTTGTACGGCTCCAGCTCCTGGATGATTTCCAGCGCACGGATCTTCGGCGCACCGCTGAGCGTGCCGGCCGGGAAAGTCGCCTTGAGCACATCCATGTAGCTGAGACCCGGCTTCGCCGTACCCTGCACCTGCGAGACGATGTGCATCACGTGCGAGTAGCGCTCGATCGCAAACGATTCGCTGACCTCGACCGTGCCGGTCTCGCTGATCCGGCCGATGTCGTTGCGGCCCAGATCGATCAGCATCACGTGCTCGGCGCGCTCCTTCGGGTCGGCCAGCAATTCGGCCTCCAGCGCCCGATCTTCTTCCTCGGTGGCGCCGCGCTTGCGCGTGCCGGCGAGCGGACGCACCAGCACCTTGCCGTCTTTCATCCGCGCAAGGATCTCGGGTGAGGAGCCGACGATCTGGGTATCGCCCAGATCGACAAAGTACATGTATGGCGACGGATTCAACGCACGCAGCGCGCGATACACATCCACGGGACGCGCATGGAAAGCCACGCTGAGTCGCTGCGACGGCACCACCTGGAAGATGTCGCCGGCGCGGATGTATTCCTTCGCCTTCTCGACCATCGCCTCGAACTCTTCCCTGGTGAAGGACGACTTGAAGTCGCCTTCGTCCAGCGCGATCGACTGGGTGAGCTGCGGATACGAGGCGCCTCCCTGGCGCAATCGGTAGACCAGTGCGTCCAGCCGGCGTTGCGCCTCGGTATAGGCTTGCGGCTGTGCGGGATCGGCATGCACGATCAGGTACAACCGACCCTTGAGGTTGTCGAATACGGCCACTTCCTCGGCCAGCATCAGCAGCACGTCCGGCGTGCCCAGTTCGTCGGCACGATCCCAGCGTGCCAGGCGCGGCTCGATGTAGCCGATCGTCTCGAAACCGAAATAGCCGACCAGCCCGCCGCTGAAGGCCGGCAGCTGCGGCAGCTGCGGCACGTCGTACTGCATGCGCAGCTTTTCGATCTCCGCCAGCGGATCATCCAGATGACGACGCTCGGTAATCTCGCCGGAATCCTCGACCTCGAGCTCGTGGCCGCGCAGCCGGTACACCCGCCGGGCCGGCAGGCCGATGATCGAATAACGCCCCCAGGTGGCGCCGCCCTCGACCGATTCGAACAGGAAAGTGTACGGGCCATCGGCCAGTTTCAGATACACCGACAGCGGCGTGTCGAGGTCGGAAAACACCTCGCGCACCAGCGGGATGCGCGTATGGCCCTTCGCCACCAGCGCGTCGAATTCGTCTCGTGAGATCACTATGGATATTCCGCATGGCCAGAATTGCGAAGCAGTCATTGTAGGCGAAGCTCGAGCTGCTCACGTGGTGACCGCTTGATACGCCGTCAGCACCGGTCTACTCTCGCCATGGATGTAACAGGGGGTAATCCGTGGATCGATATTGTGTCGTGCTGTGCGGCCTTCAGGCCGGAGTGTCTGAGGATTCCGCGATCTGGCTGCCGGTGGCCACCGCGCTGAAGCTCAATCAGGCGGAATTCGCCCAGCGCGTGATCGCGGCACTGCCACTGATCGTGCGACGGGATCTGGATCAGGCTTCGGCCGAACGCATCGTGCAACTGCTGCATGCCATGCAAGCCGATGCACGCGCCCTGCCCGACGACGAGCAACTGGTCTACATCCGTCATGCGGATGCCGTCAGCGGACCCCTTCCGCAATCGGCATTGGCCGACTTCATTGCGCCGGGCCAGACCTATCAGTTGCGCGGCGACAGCGCATGGCTGACCTGGCCCGCGCCCGCCGGCGGGGAACCTGCGCCCATCGACGCCGACGAGCTCCAGCCTGCGGCAGCTTCGACCGCCTTCGCCGATGAAACCGTTGAAGATCCCGTTGAAGCGCCGCACGAAACCGTGCCGGCGCCAGACGAAGGGCATGAAACCACGATCGACATCCCGGCAGACGAACCCGCGGACACGGGCTTTGCGGCAGCCGATAGCGAGCCGCCCCGGGTGACGCCACCATCATTGCCCGAACCCTCATCGACACCGGTACAGACATCCGGGCCGGGTGTCGAAGCATCTGCCGAAGCGGCTGCATCGACAGCTGCCGATGAACCCGTCGACGACGAACTGATCAATCCGCCCGACGAGACGACATCGGTCGTTCACCACGCCGAGACCGACGCATGGCCGGTGACGGAGGCGGCCGATGTCGCGCCGCCGCCCCGTTCCCGCGGCACCCGCCTGATTCTGCTGCTGGTGCTCGCCGGGCTGGCGTACTGGGCCTACAACCACTGGAATGCGGATACTTCCGGCCACCAGACGCCCAGCGCCGCAACAACCAGCCAGGCATCGACCTCGGGCATCGCCGGTAAATCGGTCGCCACGGCGCGGAGCACGCCGGCCGCCGCCAAACCGGCAGCCGCCACGTCGACCGCTCCGGCGACTTCGGCACCGCTCCCGGCGACAGGCGCGACGCCTGCCCCCGCGACGTCGACACCGGCTTCAGCAGCAAGCACACCGGTGCCGGCGGCCTCGGCATCCGGCGCGGCGGCAAGTACGCCGGCCCCGGCCACATCGGGCACGGCACCTGCGGCATCGTCCAGCGTGGCGCAAGCCACGCATGACCTGCCGGTCCCCGCCGTGATCTCGCCGGCAGCTGCCGCATCGGCAGCAAAGCCAGCGGCGTCGCACTGATCCCACCCGGCGCCATGGCCTGGCGCCTTTGCGCACCAGCGCGCCACGCCTGACGGGGATCTTGCAACGCGGTGTGCGTGAACCGCTTGATCGCACCTGCAGCAAGCAAACCCGGCACTCACCCGGCATGACCACCACACCAGCGAGCTCAACGTGACCGACCCCCAGGTATGGATTGGCCAGAACGGCGAAAAATACGGCCCCTACGACGAGGCGCTTGTTCGCCAATGGATGCGCGAGGGGAAGTTCGCCGGCGATGCGCTGGCCTGGCGCGAGGGCATGCCCGACTGGGTGACGCTGGCCAGCCTGTTTCCCGCGTCGACGACTACCCCGCCGCCACCGATGCCGCCACCGCTGGCCGGCAACGGCATCGGCGGCCGATCCGGGCCGGATTTTCCCGCTCGACCTGGCGCCACAGACCGCGACGCAAGCGCCAGCCTGCCTGAACCGCCGTCGCTGCACTGGGCGCTGGTATGGCTTTTCGCCATCCTGAGCCTGGGCATCTTCGGCATCATCTGGCGGTTCATCCAGGCCAACTGGATCCGCAAGATCGATCCGCAGAGCAAGGCGAGCCTGCTGCTCGGCATCGCGCTGGGCTGCTTCTTCGTCGGTTACATCCTGTATTTCGTCGGTCTCGCCGCCGCACTCAAGGGCGACGTCGGGCTGCTTCCGCTGGGTGGCACGCTGCTGCTGGCCAACTGGGTATTGCTGCTGATCTCCTATTTCTCGATGGCCGACTCGATGCGCCGCCGGCTTCCGGCTTATGGCCTGAGACCGGAAATCGGCGGCATCACGCTGTTCTTTTTCACCACGTATTACCTGCAAGGCCAGTTGAGCTGGGTCGCCCGCTGGAAGCGCACCGGACAGACCTCGCCCGGCGCATCCAAGGGCATCTTCTGGGCGCTCTTCTGTCTCGTGCCGTTCGTCATCGCGATCCTCGCCGCCATCAGCATTCCCGCCTACCAGGATTACCTGATCCGCACCCAGGTGAGCGAAGGCATGGTGCTGGCCGATGGCGCCAGGACGGCCGTAGCGGAGTACTACGCGAATCGACACGCCCTGCCCGCAGACAATGCCATCGCGGGCCTGGCCAGCAGCAACTCGATCACCGGCAGGTATGTCTCCGGCGTGACGGTTTCCGATGGCGCGATCACGGTGAGTTTTGGCACGTACCACGCGAACCGCAACATCCGGAACGATGTGCTGGTGCTGGCCCCCTCGCCGAACAGCAGCGGCGGGTTGGACTGGCGTTGCGGCGGCAACGGCACCACGGTACCGCAGCGATACCTGCCGAGTTCCTGCCGCCAGCAGCCGTGACCGGACAGCCACCGAGGCACGGGGCGCGTCGAATCAGCCGCCCAGCCGCGGACGCGGCATGCCATGCAGGGTGATGCTGAAAGCCGCGCCACTGCCATCGTCGAGATTGCGCGCGCTGACGCTGCCGGCGTGCCGCTCGGCCACCAGTCGCACCACGTACAGGCCCAGGCCGAGATGCGGCGCATCGCCTGGCCTGGCCTTGTCGCGCAGGCTGACCAGTGAATCGAACAGCCGGCCCTGCATCGCGGCGGGCAGCAATGGCCCCTGGTTGGCCAGCTCGATCTCGGCACCGTTGTCGAGCGGGCGCAGGCTCAGCCGCAGCCAGCCTTTCTCGTCGGTGAACGAGAGCGCGTTGTCCAGCAGTTTGTCCAGCGCCTGCGCGATCAGCTCCGGTGCGCCGTGCAGCGACAGCGGCTGCTCGGGCACCACGCAGTCCAGCCGGCGCGCGCCGATCAACGGGCGATAGGCGTCGGCGCAGCCACGAACCACCTCGCGCAGGTCGACATCCTCCGGTTCGGCCGCGCTGATCGCACGTTCCATCCGGCTCGATTCGCTCATCGCCCGCACCAGTGCGCCGAGCCGGCCCACGCCATCGCGTGCACGTACCAGATACGGCTGCGCCTCGACAGGCACCGTGCCTTGCGCCTGCAAGGCATGTTCGAGATTGTCCAGCGACGACTTGACGATCGCCAACGGGGTATTCAGCTCATGCGAAAGCCTGGAGGCCAGCGCACGCAGGTAGTCGGTGTAGCCGCCGACCACTTCGAACAGCTTTTCGAAACTGCGCGCGAGATCGCCGATTTCATCCGCCGCATCGGTCATCGGAAATCGGCCCTGCTCGAACAGGCCGTCCAGACGTCCATCATTGAGCTGGGCACGTTCGGTGGCATTGCGCAAACGACCGAGGCGCAGGCTGAGCCGGGTGGCAAACGCCAGCAGGATGGCGCCAGCCACCAGCAACACCCCGAAGCTGGTCAGCAGCAGCCCGAACAGCGCACGATTGGCCAGCAACGGCACGCTGCGACTGGCCTGCTCCAGCAGCAGCACGCCATCCACCTGACCACTGCGCTCGATCGGCACCGCCACCGACAACACCACGCTGCCGCGCTCCTCGCCGTTGCGCCACACGCTGACGGCCTGACCACTGCGCGCCCGGGCCACTTCCGGTGTATCCAGCCGCGGCACATCCTGTGCCCACAGGTTGGCATCTTCGAGCCGGGTAGCCAGCAGTGAGCGGTACACCAGTGCCGCGAACCAGCCCGGCTGAGCATCCGCACCGGTGGCGGCATTGAGCCGACCACTTCGCCCCAGCAGCCAGCCCGACGATGACAGCACCCGCGCCTGGACACGCTCGGGTACCAGTTGCGACAACTCGCCGGACAGCGCATCGGAGTAGCCACTCAACCCGCGCGTGGTCGATGCCATGCGGTCGCCACCGATCCCGGCGTCATACGCGCCCAGCCCCAGCGTGAGCAATGATGATCGACGCGGCAGGCGCATCTCGATCCGATAGCCGCTGCCGTCCTCCTGCCATTGCGCGGCGAGCGTGTCGGGCAGGCCGTCCACCGGCGGATCGAGCGGTCGTGCGGTCAACGCCCCTGGCGCAGCGCTGGCCAGCAGATAGCGCCGCTGTCCGGCAACATTGCCCAGGGTGAGGATGAGGTGATCGGCTGCCAGCGCATTGTCGTCCCCGGCATCGGCGCGCGTACGCCGCGTATCGGAAACCCGCGCATACAGGTAGAGCCCGCCGTCGTCCTCGGCCAGCAACAACTGGCCGCGCCGGGCAAACGGCTGGCTCCAAGGCGTCAGCGGCGCCCAGTCGTCACCATAGCCATCCACCGTGATCGGCCCAGCCGCCTGCTGCACGTACCAGCTCGGACCGCGGCCCGGTGGCAGCGCCGCGGTCACCACCAGACTGCGCGCCACCACCTGCGCCGACGCCTGCAAGGCCTGCGCCTGGCCGTCGCGCAGCAAGGTTTCCATCTGCCGCACGTAGAACCAGCCGGAGACCGGCAACGCCAGCGTGCACAAGGCCACCAGCAACAGCTTGCGGCGCAGGCTCATGCCGACCTCATCCGGTACTGCTGCGCACGATCAACCGGCATGCGCAGGAGATGCCACGTCGTGCTGGTAGCGCGAGGCCACCACGACCCGCATGAAGGCATCCAGCAAGGCCGCACGTGCCGGATCGTTGTCGTCGAAACTCATCGACCAGCTCAGCCGGATGCCGCTGGCCCGGCCGGGATCGCAAAACACCAGCACGTCATCGATATGATCGCTGCCCTCGTAGACACTGGCCTGACATGGCATCCGCGGGTTGCGCACGGCGAAAGTCGACGTCTTGCCGGCCGGGTCGAGCTGCAGATATCGCTTGCGATCCGCCTGCACCTCGGCCGCCAGCGTGGCCAGCTTGCGCGGCCATGCATTGAGCACCATCACCCGCTGTGGCTTGCCGCTCCATTCGCCCTGATACAGCACCGCATCGACACCGATCGCCCGCGCATACATGCAGCAATCGCGGGTCCAGCCGGCCGGTGTCTCGACGCTGACCGCCCACGCCGGCGCCGCGCCATCGCGCGCACCGTGCGCCAGCACGCCGGCATCCGTCGCCGCCGCGCTTGCCAGCGTGGCCATGCCGGCCAGAAGCGCCGGCAGCACTCGACGCATCATGGCTTCCACCGGTAACCGACGCCATGCACGGTCTCGATCGCGTCGAATTCCGGTGCGACCGCGACGAATTTCTTGCGGATGCGCTTGATGTGCGAGGTGATGGTGGCGTCGTCGACCACAAGTTCCGCTTCGCGCATCAGCTGGTCGCGGTTCTTCACGTGGCCGGGGAAGCGGATCAGCGTGTGCACCATCCAGAACTCGGTGACGGTGAGCGGGATCTCGGCGTCATTCCAGGTGATGCGCATGCGTTCGGATTCGAGCTTGAGCGGGCCGTGCTCGATCACGGTTTCACTGGAAGCTGGCGCGCTCAGGGAGGCGATGCGCCGGAACAGCGCCGCGATGCGTGCCGCCAGCTGATGCAGGCTGGTGTCCTTGCTGAGGTAGTCGTCGGCGCCCAGGCGCAGGCCGGAGATCACGTCGAAATCCGAATCGCGTGCGGTGAGGAAGATCAGCGGCAAGGTGGCCGACTTCGCACGCAACTCGCGGCACAGGTCGAAACCGCCCTCCGGCTCGTCGCCGAGGCCGATGTCGATGATCACCAGCTCGGGCAATTTCATCGCAAACGCACTGGAGGCCTCCTGCCGCGAGGCATAACCGCGCGCGTCGTAGCCGAAGCGATTCAGTGCCTCGACGTAGTTGGCGCGGATCAGCGGTTCGTCTTCGACGATGGCAATGCTGCGGCCCATGACTTGCTCCCTGAAGTGGATGGATGCAGCGTGCTATGCGGATCGCCCGCGCGCAAGCCATCGGCGGCAACTGCCCGCATTTCGCCACAAGCCGGCGGCAAACCGGCCGCATCGCGCCGCGCCCGGCGCCGACATCGGCGCTTTGATGAAAGCCGTCAACAACGCTGCGGAGATCGGCATGAACCTCGACCACGACACTCGCGACCCGAACGCCGAACTTCGCGGCTTCGAACCGCTGCGCATCAGCCTGGCACTGGGTGCATTGCTGCTTGGCTTGCTGCTCGGCATCCATTGAGGAGATCGTCATGTTCAAGCACATCCATGATCCTTCGAGCTTCAATCCGTTTGCCGTGGAGGTCGCCCGTCCACCCGTCGCGAAGGGAATCGCGCCGGGTGCGGGCGAGGAGGAGCCCGATCCGGATTGGCAGCCGCTGTAACCCCCGTTCCGTCCGTCATGGTGGCTCCTTTCCCCTCGCTTGCGAGGGGATTTTTTTGCGTGTCGCAGGCGATCGCCGGCTGCCCGCATTTCGCCACGAATACGCCGCATCGCGACGCCATGGCGCCGCCGTTCCGGCCGCCGCGCGTGCGGCAATGCAGTCGTGCCACCGCCACGCAAAGGAGGGAATCACCATGCATGCATCTCGACCGTTCCTGCTCGCGCCATGCCGCCTGCTGCTGCTTGGCGGGCTGCTGTTCGGACTGGCCGTACATGCCGCCGAGCCCGGCAGCGGCGAGCTGCGCGTGCATGACCGAAGCGGCCACAGCCATACCCTGGCCAGCCTCGATACCGACATCGACTGCCACGTCGATGGACTGGTCGCCGAAGTGCAAGTGCGTCAGCAGTTCCGCAATGACGGCAAGGACTGGCTGGAAGGCGATTACCTGCTGCCGCTGCCGACCGGCGCAGCGGTGCATTCGATGTCGCTGGAGATCGGCGAACGCCGTATCGTGGCCGGGGTCCAGCGCAGGCAGGCCGCGCAGAAAGTGTTCGCGCAGGCCCGCGCCAACGGCCAGCACGCGGCCCTGGTCGAAGCCGACAGCGGCAACCTGTTCCGCACTGCCGTGACCAATGTGGCACCGGGCGAGACGGTGACGGTCGTGCTGCATTACTGGCAGCGCATCGATTACCGCGCCGGCGAGTTCTCGTTGCGTTTCCCGCTCACCTTCACCCCGCGCTACCACATGCGTGAAGGCGCGCAGCCGGGCGATGCGGGCATCCGCACGGCGCAGGTGTTCGCCGACGACAATGCACAGGCACCATTGCGTACGCATATCGCCGTGCAACTGGAGGCCGGCATACCGCTGGCTGCGGTTGAAAGCCCCAGCCACGCCATTGTCAGCACGCGTCACGGCAGGCGCTGGGAAATCCGTCTGCGCGACGCCAGCGTGCTGCCCGATCGCGATTTCGTGCTGCGCTGGCAGCCAAGACCGCAAGCCCAGCCCAACGTGGCCAGCTTCAGCCAGGACATCGACGGCATGCACTACGCCATGCTGATGCTGTTGCCGCCGCAGCAACAGGCCCGGCGCCTGCCGCGCGAACTGATCCTGATCATCGACACTTCCGGCTCGATGGGCGGCGAGTCGATACGCCAGGCACGCGCGGCGCTGGATCTGGCCCTGAACCAGCTGCAACCCGGCGATCGGTTCAACGTGGCCGAATTCAATTCGATCCTCAACCCGTGGCGTCCTGAAGCGGTTGCCGCCACGCCGGAAGCCGTGCAGCAGGCGCAGGCATGGATCGACCAGTTGCAGGCGCGCGGCGGCACCGAGATGGCACCGGCGCTGAGCTTTGCGCTGGCCGGTCATGCACCGCCGGGCTACGTGCGTCAGGTGCTGTTTGCCACCGATGGTGCGGTCGACGATCCGAACGGGCTGATGCAGCTGATCGACCAGCAGTTGGGTGATTCGCGACTGTTCCCCATCGGCATCGGCAGCGCGCCCAACGCCGGCTTCCTGCAGGCGGCGGCACGCCACGGCCGGGGCAGCGACATGCTGATCGCCGATCGCACCGAACTGGACACGAAGATGCACGAGTTGCTGCAGAAGCTCGATCACCCCGCCATGCGCGAGCTGCACGTGGCCTGGCCAGCGGGCACCGAGGCCTATCCGCGCCGCCTGCCCGATCTGTATCTGGGCGAACCGCTGCTGATCACCGCGAAGCTGGCGCAGCCGATCACGCAGGTCCAGGTACGCGGCGAGCTGGCCGACCGCAGCTGGACGGCACCCGCCGATTTGTCTGCCCCGGCCGAATCGCAAGGGCTGGATCGATTGTGGGCGCAGGCGCGCATCGCCGACCTGACCGATCAGCTGGCCCGCAGCGATGAATCGGCGGCCTTGATCACACAGATCACCGATACCGCGCTGACGGCACACCTGGTCAGTCGCTACACCAGCCTGGTGGCGGTCGATCGCACGCCGGTACGCAGCGCAGACGCCTCACTCCGGCACGAGCAGATTCCCGACCTGATGCCAGCCGGCACCCATTTCGCGCAAACGGCTACCCCGGCCGAACTGGAACTGTGGCTGGCTCTGTGCGCATTGCTGCTCGCCGCCCTGGCCTGGTGGATGCAGAGGACACGCCAATGAAACGACAACAATGCTGGCGCTGGTTGATGCTGGGTGCGCTGATGCTGGCCGCCGGACTGGGCCTGGATGGCCTGTGGATCCACGCCAAGGCGGCGCTGGCGCAATTGCTGCTGGCGCGCGCATGGGCACGCTCCGATCACGGCCGCGAAACCCGTCGCCCGTGGCCATGGGCCGACATCGCGCCGATCGCGCGGCTGAGCGTGCCACGACTGCATCAGAACCTGATCGTGCTCGATGGCGACAACGGCCAGGCGCTGGCTTTCGGCCCTGGCTGGACGCCGGGCAGTGCGATGCCGGGCGCACATGGGCTCAGCGTGATCAGCGCCCATCGCGACACCCAGTTCCGCTTTCTGCAAATGCTGTGGCCTGGCGATCGGCTGCATCTGGACAGCCCGCGCGGCGGCATCGATTACCAGGTCATCGGCAGCCGCATCATCGACAGCAGGAACGCACGCATCCCGGCCACCGGCAGCATGGATGGCCTGTGGCTGGTCACCTGCTACCCGTTCGACGCGCTCGTGCCCGGTGGGCCACTTCGTTATGTGGTGCAGGCACGCCGCCTGAACAGTTCCGCCACCGAATGATGAACAAGCTGGAACCATCGTCGACCGGCCCGGTCAGAACCTGTGATTGGCGCCCCGTTCCTCTTTGCCGTGGAACGTGCCGGTGCGGTGGCTGACCCTCCCTCTGCAGCCATCGCATCGGCACAGCCAATCAGGTGCTTCCTCTCACGTCATCCGACGACGTTTGCCCGGCGCACAGCGCCGGGCTTTTTATGCGCGGATGAGTGGAAGCCGCCAGGGCTCAACCGATCGCCTTGCGCATCGCCCCGATTTCGGCGGCGTAATCACTGGCGTGGAAGATCGCCGAACCGGCGACAAAGGTATCCGCGCCCGCAGCGGCGATGGCGCCGATGTTTTCCGCGGTGACGCCACCATCCACTTCCAGCCGGATCGCGCGGCCACTGGCCTCGATCCGTTCGCGCGCCTGACGCAGCTTGTCCAGCGTGCCGGGGATGAACTTCTGCCCGCCAAAACCGGGGTTCACCGACATGATCAGGATCATGTCCAGCTTGTCCATCACATAGTCCAGGTAATCCAGCGGCGTGGCCGGGTTGAACACCAGCCCGGTCTGGCAGCCGGACTCCCTGATCAGCCCGAGTGTGCGGTCGATGTGCTCGCTGGCCTCGGGATGAAAGCTGATCAGGCTGGCGCCGGCCTTGGCGAAATCGGGCGCGATGCGGTCAACCGGCTTGACCATCAGGTGCACGTCGATCGGCGCGGTGATGCCGTATTTGCGCAGCGACTTCAGCACCATCGGGCCAATCGTGAGGTTCGGTACGTAATGGTTGTCCATCACATCGAAATGCACCCAGTCGGCACCGGCCGCCAGCGCAGCGGCGGTATCTTCACCCAGTCGGGCGAAATCGGCGGCGAGGATGGACGGGGCGATGATCGGGGATTGCTTGGGCATGGTGGCACCTGGCTATACGGGTAGTGTCTGTGCAGGAGCGCATTCCTGGCGCGGATGCCATCGACCTCGCACCGGCGGGCAGAAGGCATGGCGCACAGCATGCGCTTCTGCTTGAATGCGAGTCCCTGCGGGGCTCAATCTACGATTATTTGAACCCTCGCGCTTCCTTGATCCGGTCGTAGGCGGCGTTGATCTCGCTGGCGCGCGACTCGGCACGCTTGCGCATGTCGTCGGGCAGATCGCCGAGGCGGTCGGGGTGATGTTCGGAGATCAGCTTGCGGTAGGCCCGTTTCACCGCGCGATCGTCGGCATGGCGTTCGATGCCCAGCACCGCATAGGGGTCAGGCCCTTGCGGCGAGCGCTGCGGCGGCACATAGCCGCTCCCGGTGCTGTAGCGCTGCTGGTTCGAGCCACCGGCACCGGCGTTCCAGGCGTAACCCTTCATCGCCATCAACGCCATCAGTTCCATGTCGCTGACCCGCAGCGCAAACGCGAGCTGGCGCAGGATCGACATCTTCTCCGGCGCCGGCGCGCCCTCGGCCAGAACCGTCTCGATCACCACGTCGAGCACCGGGAACGCGTGGTCGCGGCGCATGCCGACCCAGTTGCGCAATTCGGCGATGGTACGGGTGACGTCGAACTCCGGCTGCTTGCCCACGTTGAAGCTGGCCACGGCCTGCTTGCGCTGTTCGGCACCCAGGCTCATCCGGCTCATCATCCGCTCGGCAATCGCAATCTCCGCTTCCGACACCCGGCCATCGGATTTCGCCACCGCACCGAGCAGGGTGAACAGCGGGCCGACAAAACCACCTGCCTC
Source organism: Rhodanobacter sp. (assembly GCA_035564915.1). Taxonomy (GTDB): domain Bacteria; phylum Pseudomonadota; class Gammaproteobacteria; order Xanthomonadales; family Rhodanobacteraceae; genus Rhodanobacter. The sequence goes on along the minus strand of DATMTH010000179.1, from coordinate 52,185 downwards.
GGGCGTGGCGCGCTTGCGCTGGCTGTGGCGAAGATTGTCGAAAATGAAGCCGATGACCGCGCCGGTAATGGCACCGGGCATGCGTCCGATGATCAGGCCAAAGAAGGCGAACCACATGGTGTAGGTAAAGCTCATGGACGCGCCTGCGCTGGTGCCGTCTGCTCGCTGTACCAGCGCGCCAGTGCATCGAGCTCGGCGTCACTGAGCGGGCCGATCGCCGCACGCATCACCGGCACGTCACGTCGGCCATCGCGGTACTGCTTGAGCGCATCGCGCAGATAGGCCAGCTGCTGCCCGGCCAGGTTTGGCGCACCGGGAAGCACGGCATGACCGCTCTCGCCATGGCAGGCGGCGCACAGGCCGAGCCGCGTCGGCCGCACGCTGGGCGAGGCCTGGCTGCGGGCAACCGTCGGCAGGGTGGCGGCGAGGCTGAAAGCCGCAATCAGGAGGATACGCATCGGTAACAGATGAGGCTGAAGATCGGCAATTCTAGCAGTCCGGCCGGAAACCACCGCTGCAACGTTCCGGCGGCGTGGTCGCAACGGCTAGAATAGCTGGCCTCACCGCCTGCGGAACCCACGAACGTGCCGACCACCCTGCTGCAATCGAACCTGCCCGGCCTCGAGCTGATCCATCGCGGCAAGGTGCGCGACGTCTACGCGCTGGATGAGGAGCGGTTGTTGATGGTGGCAACCGACCGGCTCTCGGCGTTCGACGTGGTGCTGCCCAACCCGATTCCCGGCAAGGGGGAAATGCTCACCCAGATTTCCAATTTCTGGTTCGGCAAGACCGCCCACCTGGTGCCGAACCACCTGCTCGACGTGCCGCTGGCCGAAGTATTGCCGGCCGGCACCGACCTGGCGCTGTACGAGAAACGCGCCGTGGTCACCCGCCGATTGAGGCCGGTACCGGTGGAGGCGATCGCCCGCGGTTATCTGATCGGTTCGGGCTGGAAGGACTACCAGGCCAGCGGCACGCTGTGCGGCATCCAGCTCCCCGCCGGCCTGCAACAGGCGCAGCAGCTGCCCGCACCGATCTTCACGCCCTCGACCAAAGCCGCCGTCGGCGACCACGACCAGAATGTGAGCTACGACGTGGTGATCGATACCGTCGGCATCGAGCTGGCCGACCAGGTTCGCGATGCCACGCTGGCGATCTATCGCTGGGCAGCCGCCTATGCGGCCGAACGTGGCATCATCATCGCCGATACCAAGTTCGAGTTCGGCACCGATGCGAGCGGCAAGTTGTACGTGATGGACGAGATGCTGACCCCGGACTCCTCGCGCTTCTGGCCAGCCGACGAATACCGGGTCGGGATCAGTCCGCCCAGCTACGACAAGCAGTTCGTGCGTGACTGGCTGGAAACCCGGGACTGGAACAAGACCGCACCCGGCCCGGCGATCCCGGATCAGGTGATCGCACGCACGGCTGCCAAATATGCCGAGGCCTTGCAGCGGCTGGCTGACATTCGATTCAACTGAAGCTTCCACAGGGGGAATGCCGATGCGCACCATGCAGGACTGGCTCGACAGCTACAGCAACGACCATCAGAACCCGACCAACCAGGTATTCCACTGGCTGTGCGTGCCGCCGATCCTGTGGTCGGTGATCGCGCTGCTGTGGACGATTCCGGTGCCGATATCCACCCTGCGCCCCGGCTCGTGGGCGGTGCTGGCGATGGTGCTGGCGTTCTACTGGTACTGGCGGCGCTCGCACCGGCTGGCACTGGGGTTGCTGATCGTGTTCGCCCTGCTCGGCCTGCTCACCAACTTCCTCTATTACCGGTTCGGCGGCGCCATGCTGTGCTATCTGGCAGTCGGCGTGTTCGTGGTCGCCTGGGTCGGCCAGTTCATCGGCCACAAGTACGAGGGGCGCAAGCCGAGTTTCCTCACCGACCTGTCCTACCTGCTGGTCGGTCCGGCCTGGCTGATGTCCAAGCTGTTTCGCAAAATGGGCTTCAAACAGACCACATGACCACCCTCACTGTCATCAGCAGCCTGCTGTGGTGGGTGTTGTACAGCAGCATGGCGGCGTTGCTGTGCGCCCTGATCGGCTGGTGCGTGCTGCGCTGGGCTGAGCGCTGCCCGGTGGTATTCAATCGCATCTACTTCGCCTGCCTGCTGTGGAGCATGCTCGGCATGCTGCTGCTGGTCGGCGTTGCCGGCTACGAAGGACACCTGCAGCCGCCTTACGCGACACTGCTCAGTTCGGGCCTGCTGCGCGTCGCCCTGGTGCTGGACATGCTGGTCGGCGTGATGCTGCTGTGGCGCCTGGTACCCCGCATCGATGCGCGCCGCATCCGCCCCGGCAGCGCCTGCATGGCGGTGGCCGTGAACATGGCGATCCTCTTCGGCATCGCCACCAGCCTGGCGTGAGCCGCGTCCGGCGATGGCACCCGCGCCATCGCCGGACGCCGCAGAGGCAGACTCAGTGCAGGCCGAACATCGCCGCACCGAACACCATCGCCAGAATGAAGCCGATGATCAGCCCCAGCACGATGCCGATCACCGAATAGACCAGTTGCACCACGCAGGCCTTGCCGTAACCGATCTGACTGCCGTCCAGCGACAGCAGCAGATAGTTCACCACGGCAGCACCGACGAGAAAGTTGACGATCATCGACAGCAGCCCGCCGCCGGTACCGTGCATCAGCATGCCCACCACCACTGATACCACCAGCACGGCAACAAACGTCAATACCACCGCACCCAGCGCACGCAGGTAGGACGGCATGTAGCCCACCACCAGCCGGAATGCCACGCTCAATATCAACGCTGCGATCAGGACGCCCACGACGATCATCACCAGCATGGCGAACAGCCCCATGCCCCAACCGCCGGCGGCAGCACCAGCCTAGGCGGGTCGATGGATGAAACGCAAGCATCGGCATGCCCGCCGGACTGTCCCGCCGGAGCCCTCTCGACCATCCGGCCCAATCTCCACAGGCGAGATCCACCTGCGCTATATCATCACCCCGCCACATCGAGCCCATCGCATGAGCCTGCGCAGCCTGTTCGTCGACTTCAACAGCTACTTCGCCTCGGTCGAGCAACACGAGGATCCGGCCCTGCGCGGGCGTCCGGTCGGCGTGGTTCCGGTGGCCGCCGAAACCACCAGCCTGATCGCCGCCAGCTACGAAGCCAAAGCATTCGGTGTCGGCACCGGCACGATGGTGCGCGAGGCGAGGCGGCTGTGCCCCGACATCATGATTCGCGTCGCCCGGCCGGAACGCTACGTGTACTGGCACCACCGGCTGATGGCGGCGATCGATCACGCCATCCCGATCGGCCGGGTCGGTTCGATCGATGAAGTAGCCTGCGAGCTGGTCGGTCGCCAGCGCCAGCGCGAAATCGCCACAGCCATCGCGCAACAGGTGAAAGCCGAAATCGCCCTGGCCGCACCCGGTGGCGCGATTCGCTGCTCGATCGGCATTGCACCAAACGACTTTCTGGCCAAGACCGCCTCGGACATGGTCAAGCCCGACGGCCTCACCGTGATCGAGCAGGCCGACCTGCCGCAGGCGCTGTACGGGCTGCAATTGCGCGACCTGTGCGGCATCGGCCGCTCGATGGAAGCACGCCTGCACCAGTCCGGCATCACCACCGTCAGGCAGCTCACCGCCTCCGCCAAGCATCACCTGCGGCATGCCTGGGGCAGCATCGAGGGGGAACGCATGTGGGATCTGCTGCGCGGCACCTGGCTGGCAGCCGTGCCCATCGAACGCGGCTCGATGGGCCACTCGCACGTGCTGGGCCCGGAGCTGCGCAGCACGGCCGGTGCCCGCACCGTGCTGAAGAAACTGCTGGTCAAGGCCGCCATGCGCATGCGCCACGAACAATTGCTCAGTGGCGCATTGGCCGTACGCATCCGTTTCATCGGCCACGACCAGCGTTGGGAGCAAAGCATCGCGTTCGACCCCACCGACGACAGCCGCAAACTGCTGGGCCTGTTGAACGATCTGCTGGACAACGGCAGCCCCCATCATCGCTCGCTGCCCGGCCCGGCCCGGGCCACACCGCTCTCCGTCAGCGTGACCCTGTTGCGCCTGATCCCGCGCACACAAAGTACCGGCTCGCTGTTCGAATCAACCGACGACAGTCATCGGGTCGACGCCCTGATCGACCGCATCAATGCGAAATTCGGCTGCAACAAGGTCTACTTCGGCGGCATGCAACTGGCACTGGAACATGACGCCGCCCCGATGCGCATCCCCTTCAACCGCATCCCCGATACACGCAGCGAAAACGAACCCGCGCACACCCCCGACGCCAGCCACGACGCACTGTGGCTGCAATCGCTGAACCGGTTCAAGGCGATCGCCGAGGAAACCCATCGAAACCGCCGGCATCAGTCGCAAGGCGATTGATGCCGGCGCGGCCAACGGTCGATCTCACGCTTGAACTCACCGGGGCTTTCCTCACGTTGACGGCAAGGTTTTTCTGGCCGTCAACGGCCTCCTGGACGAGTCCGTGCCCAATGAGCAACCCCCAACATCAAGCAGATGCTCGAGTGGCGCAATGAGAATGCCGGACTGCTGCCGCTGGCCACAAACGACAAAGGCCTCCCCCGAAGGAAGGCCCAAGCGCAGGCTGTTCATGGTGCCGGCACCCGGATTCGAACTGGGGACCTACTGATTACAAATCAGTTGCTCTACCAACTGAGCTATGCCGGCGAAGGTCGGGATTCTAGCAGGGCCGCGACCGGGCGTGCTCAAAAGCAGCCGGTGCTGTGCGAGCCGATACCGCTGGCGTGGATGCGGCTGCGCCAGTCGAAATGGGTGCCGTCGGCCACCACCATATCCAGCCAGTATTCGGGCACGCTCTGGCTGCGTTCGCTCAATTGGGCGGGAAGGCCGGCCGCGACCACTTCGTCGCGGCGCTTGCGCGCATTGGCGGGATCCTTGAACAGGCCCAGCGAGATGGTGTTGGACTGGTCGCCGGAACCGACCACGAAATAGTCGCTTATTTGGTGTGCATCGAGTTGCCGTGCCTGCTCCAGCGCCTTGGCGCGACTGCTTGCGGCCGGCAGGTAGACCCACCAGCCGCTGGTCTGGCTGGCCAATTCCTGGCGCGAACGCATCCGCGTGGTCTGGCCCGACAGTGCCTGACGCGCATTGCGCAGATCCTGCGGCGTATCGAACGGCCCGAGGGTGAGACAGCTGTAACTGTTCGAGCCTTCCGCCGCGACGGTGCCGGGCGCGCCCGGCGCCGCCGGGCTGCCGGACGGTGCAGGCAACTCCGACAACAGATGCAACTCCGGCACCCCGGGGTCGGTCGGGTTGCCGCCGTGGGCGTAGGGTTGGCCCAGCACCAGCCAGGCACCTACCGCGATATTGAGTGCACTGAGCAGCACAAACAGCAGACGCAGAAACATCGAAGCCCCATCGAGCGGGTGGAGCGGCCATTCTAATCGGTCGATGGGGCCGGCATATGCGTTTGCGCCCACAAAGCCAGGCCACGCAGCACGCTGTCCCGGCTCAGCTGCGCCGGCAGCGGCAGCAGCGCCGCCAGTTGCTGCGCATCGCCACCGGCCAGGATCAGCGTCGGGACAGCCGCCAGTTGCTTCTCCATGCGACCGGCGAAGCGCTCGACCAAGGCAATGACTGCTTGCCAGCAGCCCGAGCTCACCGCGTCAGCGGTATTGTCGGCCAGCTCCAGCAGCCTGCCCGGGCGCTCCGGGCGTACCCGGGCCGTTGCCTGCAGCAGGGATTGCTGCATCAACTGCACGCCAGGCGCGATCAGGCCGCCGAGATGACGGCCATCGGCAGTCATCGCATCCAGGGTGAGGGCGGTGCCGGCGCTGGCCAGCACACAGGCGCCGTGTCCGTCGGCATGCGCCGCGACCATCGCCAGGAAACGATCCACGCCCAGTCGTTCCGGTTCGGCATAGGCATTGCGCACGCCGCAGGCGCTGGCTGGAGTGCGCAGCCAATGGGGCTCGCGCCGCCACAGGCCGCGGCTCACTGCCGCCAGTTGCGCCTCGCGCTCGCTGTCGACCACCGATGCGGCAACGACGGCTGTCGGTCGTGGCAGGCTGGCCCAGGCCGCGGCCAACCCGGTCAGCATGCCGCCCTGCCAATCCATGCTGCCGTGAGCCAGCCATCCTGCCGATGACGTCGGCTGCAACGCCCATTTGAGGCGCGTATTGCCCATGTCGAGCAACAGCTTCATGTGCGACGCACCGTCACATCCGCACTGTCGACCCGACGCAGGCTGCCGTCGGCCATGCGCACTTGCAGTGCACCGCGTGCGTCGACACCGGCGCCGATGCCATCGAATGTGCCGAGTGCGCCGCTGATCTGCAGGGACTGATCGCGCAGCAGGTCGTAACGAGCATAGTCGTGCTCGAAGGCGGCAAAGCCTTCGCATTCGAACTGGCGCAGGCCATCGACCAGGGCGCGGATCATTGTCGCCGCGACATCGTTGCGATCCGGCGGCATGCCGTTGCCCAGGCTGGCCAGGTCGCAGGTCGGCTGTCCGGCCTGTTCACGCAGGGCCGGGGTCAGGCGCAGATTGAGGCCGATGCCGACGATGGCCGCACACGGCCCCTGATATTCGCCGCTGAGTTCCACCAGGATGCCACCGAGCTTGCCGGTGCGCCCGTCTGCGCCGACCGCCAGCACGTCGTTCGGCCATTTCAGGCCGGCGCCGTCGATGCCCAGCCGCTCCAATGTGCGCAACACGATCACTCCGCTGGCCAGCGAGAGCCCGCTCAAGGCGGCAAAGCCCGCGTCGAAGCGCTTCAGGCAGGACAGGTACAGATTCAAGCCGGGCGGCGAAAGCCAGCTGCGGCCACGCCGGCCACGACCGGCGCTTTGGCTTTCGGCCAGCACCATGCTGAAGTCGCCAGCGGCATGGCCACGGCGTTGCAGTTCGCTGGAGGTGGAATCCAGCTCACCATGCACCTCGAGTGTGCCCAGCGAATCCCGCAGCGGCCCCGGCAGGCCGGCTCGAATCCGCTCGACATCGAGCATCTGCAACGGCCATGGCAGGCGATAACCGGCCGCGCCACGCGCCTCGACCGGCAGCCCACGAGCACGCAGCGCCTCGACCTGCTTCCAGATGGCGGCGCGGGTCAGCCCGGACTGGGCGGCCAGCGCAGCGCCGGAGACCGGCTCGCCCTCGGCGAGCAACGCCAGCAATCGCAAAGACTGCATCAAGCGGCCCTCACGGCAACCGTGATGGCGAGGAATCGTCGCGTTCGGGGCAAAATCGGCATTCTTCGATTTTAGCCCGAGCAGGCGCCCCGCGGCAGACAGGCGTACTCCGTCAAATCCGCAGCACTGGCACCGACACCGTGTTTCTGAGAGGATCGACCTCTTAGCTTGCTGGTTCGGGGAGTTCGATCACCATGCGTGCCATCCATCAGCTTATCGGTTGCGCCTTGTGCATTGCCGGCATCGGCAGCGCCTCGGCAGCCAACCTGGACGTGCCGGATCTGGGCAACCCCACGCCCCACGCCACCAGCAACACCAGCTCACACGACAACAGCAACAGCGTTGACACGCCGGGATCGAATCGCGACGTTGCGCCCGCCAGCAGCGAGAGTGCCGGCAGCAGCTCCAGCAATGGCAACGATCGCTCCACCGGCGTCTCCCCGGCTCCCACCTCCACGCAGCGGACGCACCTGGGCTGGCAATCACTGCTGCCCGGATCCATCCAGTAAGCGTTTGGCGGTATGCCCCACCGCTGGCTGAAATCACTGCGTGCACATTTTGAACCTGTACCGGTTGCCGACCCGCTGTGGCGGCGCGGGCTGGCCGGCTGCCCGCTGGCTCGGCGACTGGATCCGGAACGACAGCAGCGTCTGCGCCAGCTCGCCACGCTGTTCCTCGCTCGCAAGCAGTTTCACGCCCTCGCCGGCGCCGTGCTGGATGATTACTGGCGGCTGCTGATTGCCATGCAGGCCTGCCTGCCGGCCCTGCAGCAGGGCACCGCCAGCCTGCGCGGCTGGCGCGAAGTACTGATCTATCCCGGCGAGTTCAAGGTTCGCCGCAATCACCACGATGGCCATGCCGGTGTGGTCGCCACCGGCGATGAAGTGCTGATCGGCGGGGCATCGGGGCACGATCCGCTGGTGCTGTCGCTGGCTGACGTGCAACTGGATCTGGAGCAGCCATGGGACGGTTACAACGTGGTCGTGCACGAAATGGCGCACAAGCTGGACATGCTTGACGGGCCGCCCGACGGGGTGCCGCCGTTGGTGGAGATTCCGCGGCGACGCTGGATCGAACAGTTCCAGCTCGCCTACGACCGCCTGGCGAGTGCACCGGCAGACCGCCACGACTGTCCGATCGAGCATTATGCGGCGGAAAGCGCCAGCGAATATTTTGCGGTGGTCAGTGAACTGCATTACTCGCAGCCGCTGTTGCTGCGCCAATCAGAGCCGGCGATTGCATCCCTGCTGGAAGCTTTCTATGGCCGTTCGCCGGCGATCGGCTGCGAACCATGCGGCGCCGGCCATCGACTCAGCTCGCCGCCAGGGTCACGCTGAAACGGGCTCCGCCCAGTTCCGGCGAACGATCAACCACCAGTTCGCCCTGATAGGCATGCACGATGTCCTGCACGATCGACAGGCCGATGCCGTGCCCCTGCACCCGTTCGTCGCCGCGCACGCCCCGCTGCAGCACTTTCTCGACCTTGTCTTCGGCAATGCCGGGGCCATCGTCCTCCACGCTGAGGTGCAAGCCGGGGCGCTGGCGACCTGCCTGCGGCTGCATCTTCACCACCAGCAGCACACCGTGGGTGGCCCACTTGAACGCGTTCTCCAGCAGGTTGCCGAGCAACTCCAGCAAGTCGCCCTGTTCGCCATAAAACACCGCACCGTCCTCGATATCGAACTCGCACAACACGTTCTTGGCGGCATAGACCTTCTCCAGCCCCTGCACCAGATCCTCGGCATGCGCGGCGATCGGTATCGCACTGGCGAACGTCTGCCGACCCGACGTGGCCGCACGCGCCAGTTGATAGGCCACCAGTTCGTTCATCCGGCGCACCTGGTCCAGCACATTGCTGCGGCGCGCCGGCTCGTCGCCGCCGGTCGACTCCAGTTGCGAACGAATCACCGCCAACGGCGTCTTCAGGCTGTGCGCCAGATCGGCCAGGGTGTGCCGGTAGCGGGTGCGCTGTTCGCGCTCGTTGGTGATGAAGGCGTTGATGCGTTCGGTCAGGCCGGTCAGTTCAAGCGGATACTGGCTGTCCAGTTGTTCGCTGTCGCCGCGCTCGACCCGGCTCATGTCGCTGGCCACCTTGCGCAACGGCGTAAGGCTCCAGCGCAACAGCAGCATCTGCAGTACGATCAGCATCACACCGAGGATCGACAGCCAGACCACCAGCGCACGCCGATACGCCGCGTTGCCGCCTTCGAGCTGGTCCTCGGTTTGCGCCACCATGATGGTGAAACGCACCGACTTGCCGGCCTCGGTATCCCAGATCAAGCCATAGCTGTAGTAGTACAGGCGCCCCATGCGCGTGTCGATCGGGCCGACGAAACGGCTCACGCCCGGCGCCAGCGGCGTGAGGAAACTGAAGTCGCGGCCGATCGCCGAGGGCGACTCCCAATGAAAGCCCTTGTCGCCCACGGCCACCGCGTAGAGACCGGAACCGGGTCGCGAGAAATTCGGATCCGGCGGCGTATCCGGCGACAGGATCCTGCCGTAGCGATTCACGTCGAAATTGGTGATGTAGGCGATCGCGAAGTCGTACAGGCGCTCGTGCAGCGCGCTCAAGGCGCGCTCGTTGTTTGCCTGCGACAGGGTCAGGCCGACCAGGCCGAGAAAGCCGGCCAGCACGAAGCCGGTGGCGATCGCCGCTCGCGCCGCCAGCGACAGCGGGCGGTGCGGCGACGTCAGCTCATTCGTCGTCGCCGTCGGTGCGCGGGATGGCAAAGCGGTATCCGCGTCCACGTACCGTCTCGATGGGTTTGAGGGTGCCTTCCGGATCGAGCTTGCGCCGCAACCGGCCGATGAACACTTCGAGCACGTTGGAATCGCGGTCGAAATCCTGCTGATAGATGTGCTCGGTGAGGTCGGCCTTGGAGACCAGCTCGCCGGCATGCAGCATCAGGTATTCCAGCACCTTGTATTCGTAGCTGGTGAGGTCGACCAGCTTGCCCTCCACCGTCACCGTCTGCGCGGTGGTGTCGAGCTTGATCATGCCGCAGGCCAGGATCGGCTTGGACCAGCCGCTGGCCCGCCGCACCAGCGCGTTGATGCGGGCCAGCAGCTCCTCCACATGGAACGGCTTGACCAGGTAATCATCCGCGCCGTACTTCAGCCCTTCGACCTTGTCCTGCCAACTGCCGCGCGCGGTGAGGATCAGGATCGGATAGCGCTGGCCGGCCTCGCGCAGCGCCTTGACCAGATCCATGCCGGACATCCTGGGCAGGCCCAGATCGATTATCGCCAGGTCGAACGGCACTTCGCGGCCGAGGTAGATGCCCTCCTCCCCATCCTGTGCCGCGTCGACGGCAAAGCCGTCGCGTTTCAGGCGTGCCGCCAGCGTCTCGCGCAACGGCGCCTCGTCCTCCACCAACAGGATACGCATATCAGTGTTTCTCCTTGCTGCCCGCATTTTTCACGGGCGGATTCTTGGTTGACTGGGCTGATGCCGGATTCTTGCTCGCCTCGGATGAAATCACCATCACCTTCACATGCCCTTGCGGGGTCAGCACCTTGATGCGGTACTCCAGCCGCCGACCGACGCCGCGCGATTCGGCCGACAGCACCTTGCCGCCGGTGTCGTTCTGAACCTGCAACACCGCCTGATCCAGCGTCACCGCCGGCGGGGTCGTCTTGGCCGACGCCCATGCAGAACCGCCGGTCGACAATCCGATCAACGCAAACAGCATCCAACCCTTGTAAGTGATCATGCGTGAAAATCTCGTCCGACGCCTGTCCAGCAGATTTCCGAAAAAGGGCCTTCTCGCCCTTTCAACGCGCCGAGTCCGGCATCTGCCCGTACCTGGCCGAGCCAAATCAGGGACTTGACGACCCGGCACTTGCGACGGGCCATCCGTGGTTCGCTTGGCAGGACGTTTTCGACACCCCGCCAAACAGTCAGCCTAGGCGATCAGGCCTGAATACTGACCGGATGGCCGGCGCCTGTCACGTCAGCGCCAGGATTGAGCGCGGCCAGCGCCCGCTCCAGCAAGTCCCAGCCTGCACCGGGCAAATGCGCGCCCTCGCTGATCATGCGTCGAAACGCACGCGCACCGGGCTCACCCTGGTACAGGCCCAGCAGATGCCGGCTGATGTGCTTCAACGCGGTGCCGCGCGCCAGCTCGGCCTCGACATACGGCCGCATGTGGCGCAGCACCTCGGCGCGTCCGGGCATCGGTTCGCCATACAATGCCGCCTCGATCTGCGCCAGCAGATACGGATCGTGATACGCCGCACGGCCCAGCATCACCCCGTCCAGCTGCGCCAGATGTCCCTGCACCTGTCCGACCGTGGTGATGCCGCCGTTGATCACCACGACCAGCTGCGGAAACTCGCGCTTGAGCCGATATACACGCTCGTAATCCAGCGGCGGGATTTCCCGATTCTCCTTCGGCGACAAGCCCTGCAGCCACGCCTTGCGTGCATGCACCACCAGCACCTCGACGCCGGCCGCCAGCATGATCTCGGTGAACTGCTGCAGGCCGGCATAGTCGTCCTGGTCGTCCACCCCGATCCGGCACTTCACCGTCACCGGCACGCTTACTGCATCGCGCATCGCCTTGACGCAGTCACCGACCAGCGCCGGCTCGCGCATCAGGCAGGCGCCGAAGCGCCCCGACTGGACCCGATCCGAGGGGCAGCCCACGTTGAGGTTGATCTCGTCATAGCCGGCGTCGGCACCCAGGCGTGCCGCCTGGGCCAGCTCATGCGGGTCGCTGCCACCGAGCTGCAGCGCCAGCGGATGTTCCTGCTGACTGTGCTCGAGCAGTCGCACCTGCCCACCGCGCACCAGCGCCGCACTGGTCACCATCTCGGTATACAGCCGCGCATGCGGCGACAGCAGCCGGTGGAAATAGCGGCAGTGCCGGTCGGTCCAGTCCATCATCGGGGCGACGGACAGGCGCCAGGGCGTTTCGACTGAAGGAAAAGTGGCGGATGAGGGAGTCATGGCATCGTCATTGTCCCGGATTGGCGCCCTCGTGGCTAAATTTCGCCATGTGTCCGCACCTGCATCACCCGAACCGCGGCATGTCGCGGCGGGCAACGAGCGGCTGCATCGCGTAAAATGGGCCGTACAGCCGCACAAAGCAGAGCGCCACCCGGGTGAACGCGCATCCCCCTGCTGCAGCTTCCCCAATCGCAATGCGAGACGACAACCCCATGGTGGCAATGGCAACCGAGCACGTGATCGACGTGCAGCACTGGAACGACAGTCTGTTCAGCTTTCGCACCACCCGCGACCCCGGCTTCCGCTTCGACAGCGGCCAGTTCGTGATGATCGGGCTGGAGACGGAAGCGCGGCCGTTGATGCGCGCCTACTCCATCGCCAGCGCCAGCTGGGAGGAGCATCTGGAGTTCTTCTCGATCAAGGTCGCCGACGGCCCGCTGACTTCGCGTCTGCAGCACCTGAAGCCCGGCGACCCGTTGATCGTCTCGCGCAAGCCCACCGGCACGCTGGTGCTGAACGATCTCAAGCCGGGCCGTCATCTCTATCTGCTCGGTACCGGCACCGGCCTGGCGCCGTTCATGAGCATCATCCGTGACCCGCACACGTACGAGTGTTTCGACAGGATCGTGCTGGCCCATGGCGTGCGCCGCATCAACGATCTCGCCTACGCCGACTATCTCGAGAACGAGCTGCCGCAACACGAGTATCTCGGTGAACTGGTACGCGAGAAATTGATCTACTACCCCACGGTGACGCGCGAACCGTTCCGTCATCGTGGCCGCATCACCGACGCGATCGCCGATGGCGTGATGAGCGAGCAGACCGGGCTGCCTCCGCTCGACCCGTCCATCGACCGGGTGATGCTGTGCGGCAGCCCGGTGATGCTCGACGACCTGTGCGCGCTGCTCGATGGCCGCGGCTTCAAGGCCTCGCCGCGCACGCGCGAACCGGGCGACTATGTGATCGAGCGCGCCTTCGTCGAGAAATAGATCGATCTTGCCGGCACGGCTTCAGCCGCGATAGCTCTCGACCCTGCAAAAGCATCGCGGCGGAAGCCGCCCCGACAAAATGCTCGTACAGTCCCCTGATGGAATCACCCGCCGCGTGGACGCCGCCTCATGGACATAGCCCTGTACATCCTCGCCGCGCTGCTGATGATCGGTGGCCTGGCCGGCTCGATACTGCCGGCACTGCCGGGCATCCCGATGGTGTTCGGCGGCATCTGGCTGGCCGCGGCGGTGGACGGCTACCGCCACCTCGGCCTGTGGTGGCTGCTGATCATCGGCATGATCGGCCTGCTCGGCGTCATCGTCGATTTCGTTGCCGGCACGCTCGGCGCCAAGCGCGTCGGTGCCAGCAGTCGCGCGCTGTGGGGCGCCGCCATCGGCACCTTCGCCGGCATGTTCTTCGGCATACCCGGGCTGCTGTTCGGGCCGTTTGTCGGTGCCCTGCTGGGCGAACTGGCATCGGGCACCAGCGTGTTGCGCTCGACCCATGTCGGTGTCGGCACCTGGCTCGGGCTGGTGTTCGGTACCCTGCTCAAGCTGGTGCTCTCGTTCCTGATGATCGGGCTGTTCGGCGTGGCCATGCTGTTCGGTTGAACGGCCACCGACCTCAAGCGTGCGCCACCGGAATCACGTACAGCAGCACCGCCAGGAAATGCAGCACGCTGCCGGCCAGCACGAACACATGCCACAGCGCGTGGTGGTACGGCAGCCGCCGCCACAGATAGAACGGCACGCCCAGGGTGTACGCGGCACCGCCGCCGAGCAACAGCAGCATGCCCCCCGTCTGCAGATGACTGCTCAACGGCTCGAACGCGATCATGCCGATCCAGCCCATGCCGACATACAACAACACGGCCAGCTTGTGATAGCGCTTGAGCAGACCCAGCTCCAGCGCGCTACCGACCAGGGCCAGGGCCCACACCGCCAAGAACAGGCCCCAGCCCCACGCGCCGGGCAGCGCAATCAGGGTGAACGGGGTGTAGGTGCCGGCGATCAGCACGTAGATCGCGATGTGATCCAGCGCACGCAAGGTCGGCTTGGCCGCGGCCACGGGAATCGAGTGGTACAGCGTGGAAGCCGTATACAGCAACACCAGCGAGGTGCCGAACACGGCACAGGCCACCACCGTCAGTGCATTGCCATGCAGTGAGGCAAACGCCACCAGGATGGCCAGCCCGGCGATGCTCAACACGATGCCGATGCCGTGGATGACGCTGCTGGCAAGCTCGTCGGCAAAGCTGTAGCGGGGAATGATCGCGCCGGATGCAACAGACATGGGGGTGATTCCTGTGCTTGAAACGAAGTGTCGGGTAACGCTGCCACCTTGCTGCACGTGACGTTACTTGCCGATGCGGCATACGGCCGCGTCGTCGAAACCGGCTATTCGATGATGAAAGCGCCGAATGCCACCCCGAGATTCCAGCCCTCGCCCTTGCCGCTGAGCGCCAGCGAGACATTGCCCTTGGTCAACACCTGCGCCGCAGCCGCCTTGTCCTCGACCCCGGCGTGCGCCTCGGCATTGGCATAGTGACCCAGCACTTCATGCACGTTGCTGATCCCGCTGAACTTGCCAATGCCGTGGCTGATCTTCGTCTTGCCGAAGGTCAGCCCGCCACCCTTGGCGCGAAGTTTCACGTGCAGGGTCTGGCCATTGCTGCAGCGTACGGTGCCACTGCCGCTGGCGGTCTTGTAGAACAACGACCAGCCGGACAACTGAAAATTCATCTTGCAGGAAATATCCGCCGCTCGCGCCGGCATCGCGGGCAGACACCCGGCACAGGCCAGAACCAGCACACCCGTCCACTTGGTCAAACGCATCGTTTTCTCCCGTCGTTGCGACCGCATGCTGGTCGCCCGTTGCCGCAGACTTGCCGGCCAACTGTGACCGGGTTGTTAAACCGCTGATTACAAAGATTGTACATTCATCCCACGCTTGAACAGTGAAACTGCTACTGCGGAACATCCTCCCCCGGTCCGCATTCAACCCCGCCGCTGCGGGGTTTTTTTTGCCGAACGACCAGCCGGCAACATGGCGGCATGGCCATGCGCCACCGGTTCGGCATGCGCACCGGGCATTGGACGTCCAGCCGTCCACTTGCGGAACCGCATCGTGCAGGCATAACCTGCAGACGCGGCGACACGATCCCCCTGCATCCGCAGCGTGGCGCCGCCACAACCCCACTATTGTCAGGAGGTCGCCCATGTCGCCCGCAAGCCTGGCTGTTTCCCGTACCGCCCACGCCCACCCCGACCCGGCACGCATCGCTGCCATCAGCGTCGCGATCGCTCTCAATCTGGTCGTGGTACTGATCGCTTCGCGGCCGCTCGGCCCGGCGCAACTATCGATGGTGCACCGTTTGAGCCTGGTGCCGACGATCCGCCTGATCGAGCCACCGGCCGTGATCAAGCCGCCACCGGAAATCGAGCTGAAACCATTGCCGCGCACACCGGCCGCGGTGCAGCCACGCCATCACCTGCTGCCGGTGAACGTGCCGGTGGCGATCCCGACCAGCGAAGGGCGGATCGCGGTCGTACCGACCGATGCACCCAGCCTGCTGCCGTCGAGCACGGCGCCCGACGCGGTCGCCGCCCCTGCCGGAGAAGCCAGCCTCGCCTATCGTTCGTCACCTCTTCGCTTCCCGATCCAGGCTTTGCGTCAACGCATGCATGGCACGGTGTTGCTGCGCGTACTGGTGGACGAAACCGGCAAGCCACTGCAGGTGACGGTGGAACATGGCAGCGGCTATTCGCTGCTCGATCGCAGTGCCCGCGAGCAGGTGCTGGCAGGCTGGCGCTTCCAGCCCGCCATCGTGGACGGGCATGCGGTACGCGCCTGGGCGAAGGTACCGGTGAGCTTCGACCTCCACGGCTAGCCCGATCCGGTGTGGCTGGACAGCTTCATGGCGGATCGTGCCGGATCAACCCGGCATGCCTGCCACCAGCATGATCCCGCAACGCTGACCTCGCCCGGGCGAGGTCAGCGTCGAGCCTCCGTGCCGGGATGTCCGGGCGTGCTTTTGCGCGCGCGATGGCCACCGACCCATACCCAGCCGAGATAGATCCCCAGCGACACTCCGAGCAATTCGCACAGCACGCGCAACCCCATGTTCTGCGGATCGTGCACCTGGGCAAGTTCGGCCCTGAGCAGGGCCAGCGACTGCAGGTTGGCATAGTTGAAATAGAACATGTCCCACAGGTCGCCGCTGACGGTCAGCACGCTGGCCAGCAGGAATGCCCAGCCGATCTTGCGCGCGTGGCACCAGCCATGGCGTCGGCCAAGCCAGTGCAACAGCAGAAACAGCAGCAAGCCCGCCACCAGCGATACCAGGCCAGCCTCGATGCCGCCGACGATGCCGCTCCCCATCCACGACTGGTCGTAGTGCATGTCATCCCTCCCCGGGAGGCTGCTGTCATGACAGCCTCGACGATGTCCCCCGACAGACTCCATATACTGGCTGCCTGTTCGCACGAATCTGACACATGAGCCATCACGTTTCCACTTCGGCTGCCCTGATCGTGGTCGACCTCCAGCCCGATTTCATGCCTGGCGGCGCACTGGCGTGCCACCAAGGCGACACCATCATCGAGGGCATCGACCTGTTGCTGCGCCAGCGTCGGTTCCGTCATGTCGTCGCGACCCAGGACTGGCATCCGCGCGGGCACATCTCCTGCGCCAGCTCGCACCCTGGCCGCGCCCCGTTCGAACAGATCACGCTGCATGGCCAGCCACAGACACTGTGGCCGGAGCATTGCGTGCAGGGTACGCCCGGTGCCGAACTGCACCCGACCATCGACTGGTCGACACTGGACGCGGTGATCCGCAAGGGCAACGATCCGGCGGTCGACTCCTACAGCGCGTTCCGCGCGAACCATGATCCGCATGGCCGCCGCCCCAGCACCGGCCTGGCCGGCTGGCTGCGCGACCGCGGGGTGGACGAGGTGTTTGTATGCGGCCTGGCACGCGACGTGTGCGTACTGTGGACGGCACAGGATGCCGTCGCGCTGGGATTCAAGGCGAGCCTGCTATGGGATCTGAGTCGACCGGTTACGCCGGATCACGATGGCATGACGCGCGACGCCATGCGCAATTCAGGCATCGTTCTCGGCTGAGGCAACCACTTCCACCGCACCATCCTGATTGGCGCGCACGCTCAACATCATCGGCCGGCAGCACACCTGGCAATCCTCGATATAGCGCTGACTGCGGATCGAGCTGTCGATCAGCACATCGATGGTCTCGCCGCAATAGGGGCAGTCGATGGGGTGCAGGTCCAGCATGGGCCGTCTCCAATCCAGGGTCGTAGGCTAGTGCAGCATCCTGCACGTCATCGCCAGGTCAACTCGTCGCCGCGGACCAGGCCAACGGCAACCATATCCTGAACAATCCGGTCCGATCTGTGCGCCGGTCGAGCTTAAGCAACTCGTTGTCCTTGCTGAGCAGCCAGCGCGCCTTCGCCGCCAGCGCCAGCTCGAGGAATTTCTGGTCGTCCGGATCGCCACAGCGCGGCAGCCGTGCCAGCTCCTCCGCCGTTGGCTGCGCCCCGGGCAGGGTCTCGATCAGGCCGTCGAAGGCGGCGACCAGCCCGGGTCGCATGGCAGCGTCGATCGGCAGTTGCGGATAGTGCAGTACGCGCAGCCATTCATCACGGCAATCGGCACGGGTGACCGCGCGCACCTGGCCACCGTGCAGGGCTGCCAGCAAGGCTGCGCAACCCGGGTCCCGGAACAGGAAAAGATCCAGACACACATTGGTGTCCAGCACGACGCGCGGCACGCTCTGGGCGGAGGAAATCATCCCCGCATCATGCGGCAATCGCGGCACGCGATACACTGCGCGCTCCGAAGGCAGATGCAACGACCATGGCCGAACGCGAATTCAACAATTTTCTGGTTCGTTCCGGTGCCGCGCTGGAGGGTTCGCGCTACACCGCCTACCTGGCGGTGACGCCCCGTCGGCACGGGTTCCCGGTGTACTTCGCGATCTGCGAGAACCGCAGCTTTCGCGACAAGACCGTTGCCGCGACGGCCGCCGACAAGGCACTGGCCGACATGATCGGGCTGGAGCCGGACGGCACCCCGATCTTCCCCGAGGATTACACCGGCTTCGACGACGACGTCGCCGATACGCCGCAGCCACTTCACGAGGCGCCTGACCGCGCCCGTTCGTCCAGCTGAAGCACGGCAGCGGGAATCGCCGAGACCGCATCGACCCTGAGCATGCGTGCATCGTCCGCCGCCAGCCCATGCTCCTGCTCGTGCGCCCAGGTCACCCGATACGGCAGATGCACCCCCCAGCCGCCGAGGCGCACGACCGGCTCGATGTCCGAGCGCAGCGAATTGCCGACCATCGCGAACTGCCCGGGCCGCAGTGCGAATTCGTCCAGTATCCGTCGATAAGTGGCCGGATTCTTTTCCGAAACAATCTCGACACGACGGAACAGGTCGGCCAGGCCGGATTGCGCCACCTTGTGTTCCTGATGGAACAGATCGCCCTTGGTGATCAACACCAGCGGATAGTGTGCCGCCAGCGCCTCGACCGCGGCGCGAATGCCGGGCAACAGCTCGACCGGGTGCTGCAGCACGCGTTTGCCCAGCTCCACCACGGCATGGATGTCCGCTGCGCTGATGCGCGCATCGGTGATGGCGATGGCGGTTTCCACCATCGATAGCGTCATGCCTTTGGCGCCGTAGCCGAACAGCGCGAGATTCCGCTGCTCGGTGGCCAACATGCGTTCGTGCACGTCGGCGAGGTCGACATAGCGGCTGACGATCGCGGCGAAATCGACGTTCGCCTGCCGGTAATAGTCTTCGCTGCGCCACAGCGTATCGTCGCCGTCGAACCCGATCAGCTTGAGCATGCCTGTCGTGCCTTCGCGCAATGTCTTCAACTCACGTCACTGCCCAGGCGCAGGTTGATATCCAGCTCGGTGGCCAGCACGCGCATCAGTTCGCCATCGCGGGTCTGCGTCATCCAGCCGGCGTAGCGTTTGCCGATGGTCTCCCATGCCCACAGCGTGTAACCGAAACCGGCCAGGCTGTCGTAGGCAATGCCGAACAAGGCTGCCGCGTCCATGTCATCGAAGAATTCGTCGTCATGCGGGTCGCCGTCCCAGTCGATCTGCAGGTTCCAGCGCGCGGCCAGCTCATCGATCGCCTGCACCAGCGAAGGCAGGTCGTTCGCATCGACGATGAAACCGGAATGCCAGTCGATCACCCGGCCGATCAACTCGACCGGCTCGAGTTCATCCTGCCCGGTGTCGGCCGCCAGCTCGCGGTAATCGACGAACTGCTGCAAGGCGGTTTCCGGATCACCCGGATTGATCAGCAGCAACAACTGCCAGACCCTGGCCTCGACGGAATCCTCGTCGAGCTCATCGGGCTCGTCGAATTCATGCCCGGCTTCGAAGTCCTCGTCATCGCGGCTCATGTGTCCGCCCGACGGCGCACGGCCTGCAGCCGGCGCGTATCGCCGCAGATCATCACCAGCTTGTTCATGGCATCCTCGACAGGAAAAGGTTCCGGCGGGCATCGCTGCCGAACGGAAGAGGATAATGCCGCAATTTCCATCCACAAGACCGACATGCCCGACTCCCACCGTGAATTTTCCTGGCAACCGATCGCCCACGTGCGCTCGCCGTACACGCGACGGATCGATGCACCGCATCAATCCACCGTGGTGGCCGGCACCGAATTGCAGGCAGCGGCCGAAGCCAGCATCGAATTTGTCGCGGAATTCCCGGCTGCGGCCTTTCGCGACCTGACCGGCTTCGACCGGATCTGGCTGCTGTTCGTGTTCCACCGCAGCGAGGGCTGGAAGGCCGAAGTGCGTCCGCCACGCGGCGGCGGCAAGCGCAGCGTGCTGGCCACGCGTTCACCGCACCGGCCCAATGCGATCGGTTTGTCCGCCGTCGAGCTGCTCGAGGTCGGCGCGCAGTCGTTGCGCGTACGCGGCGTGGATCTTCTGGATGGCACGCCGATCCTCGACATCAAGCCCTACGTGCCCTACGCCGACGCGTTTCCCGATTCGCGCGCAGGCTGGATCGACCATGTCGATGCTGCCCAGGGTCACCGTTCCGCACCCGGGCCACGCAGACCACGCAAGCCGCGCACCCCGCCTGCGGGCTGAATCCGGGCGTCCGCCGGCTCAGGCCGTCACCAGCGGCGGCCGTCCCTCACGCGCCTGGTACAGGCGCCGATCAGCTTCGGCCAGGCCGGTTTCCAGCGACACCCCGGGCTCCAGCGTGGTCGCGCCGAGCGTGAACTCGATCGGCGCCGCGGCCCGATTCGCCTCGAGGCGCCCCACGACGGTGTCGGTCAGACCCGGTTCCACCTCACACAGCAGGATCAGGAATTCATCGCCGCCGAGGCGGATCACCGCATCATGCGAACGCACATGGCGGGACAGGAAGCGGGCCATGCCGACCAGCACCTCATCGCCGCGCTGATGACCGTAGGTATCGTTGACCTGCTTGAAGTGATCGAGGTCGATCACGATGCAACCCCACCGCTCGCGCATGATCTCGGCGTTCAACTCGGTCAGGTAGCGCCGGTTGAAACACCCGGTCAGCGTGTCGCGCACCGACCATTCCCGCAGCTTGTTTTCCTGCTGCTGGCGATCGGTGACATCCTGGGCGTGCCCCAGCACGTAAGGTTCGTCGCCATCGTCATCCAGCACATTGTGGTATTGCCACATGTGCAGACTGCCGTCCTTGGCGATCACTTCCTGCGAGCCGGCATCGCTGTCGTGCTCGCTGATTCGCCGCAGGTAGTCGTGGAAACTCTCGTGCAATTCGGCACGGATGAAGTCGGTGAGCGGCCGGCCGATCATCTCGCCAACCGAATAACCCAGCGCCTTCGCCGCCGCCGGATTGACCGACAACAACAGGCCTTCGCGGTCATGCGTGTAGATCAGGCCAAGGCTGTACTGGAACAACTTGCGAAAGCGCCGATCACTGGCCTCCAGCGCCGCCACCGCACGCGCACGCAAGGTGACATCCTGGAATGCCCCGGCCAGGCAGCGCGGCTGGCCGTCCTCGGCATATTCCACCGCGCCTACGGCGCGAACCCATTTCCTGCGGCCCTGCGCGGTAATCAGCGGCAGTTGCAGATCCCAGCCGGCACGCTCGCTGAAGGCCTTGTCCACGGCGTCACGCATCAGTGGCCTGGCCTCCTCCGCGTAGAAATTGATCGCCTCATCCAGGTCAGGCTGATAGCCGGGCGGCAGATCATGAATGCGGCAGGTTTCATCGGACCAGAGCAACTTGCGTGTCGCCAGGTCCAGCTCCCAGCCGCCTACGCCGGCCAACTGGCCGGTTCGCTCGAGGAACGCCTCACTGGCACTCAGCTTCTGCTGCAGCAGGCGCCCGGCTTCCATCTGCTGTCGCAAGGCTTCGGCTTCACGTTGCAGCGCGACATGCCCGTCGAGTGCATAGCGACGCAACTCCAGTGCATCGGCGGCCACCTGGGCCAGTGCCTGGATGGTTTGACGCTGCCCTTCATCCAGCCGTCCTGGCTGGTAATCGATCACGCACAATGATCCCAGCCGCGAGCCATCCCTGAGCGTGATCGGAGCGCCTGCATAGAAGCGGATATCCGGCGTGCCGGTGACCAGGGGATTGTCCGCGAAGCGCGGATCCTGCTGTGCATCGGCTACCTCAAGCAACACCGAATCCAGGATGGTATGCGCGCAAAACGCTATCTCGCGCGGGGTTTCAGTGATCTCGTCAGGCAAGCCGAGACGTGACTTGAACCACTGCCGATGGGCATCGATCAGGCTGATCAGTGCAATCGGCTTGCCGGTCACCACCGCGGCGGCCCGGGTCAGGGCATCGAACAAAGGCTCTGCCTCGGTATCCAGCACCGCCAGTTTGCGCAACCGGTCCAAGCGAGACTCTTCATCCACCGGGATGACTGCTGCAGACATACGAATACCCAGGCAAATCCGGATCGACGCCACATCCTAGCGCCAAAATCGGCGCTCGACGTCTTTTGGTTGGCGATCCGGAAACCCGGGTGTGCATCGCCATCAGGCCGGCCCATCCCGGCCGACCCGACAGCGCATCAAGCCATCACAGGCGACCCAGCAGCCACAGGATCAGCAAGATCACCACGATGGTGCCCAGCAGGCCACTGGGGGCGTAGCCCCAGGAGCGGGAATACCCCCAGGTGGGCAGGCCGCCGATGAGGGCCAGGATCAATACGACAATCAGGATGGTCATGAGCATGCAAGCGTCCTCCGGCAAGCGCCCCGGCAGGGCGACTGCGCGTATCGTGCCTGCCTGACCTGTGCGCGGCACGTGACGGAACACGCATAGCGCGCTTCACTTTCATCCCGAACGGGCACCCGGCAAACCGCGCCGGATCAGCCACCGCGCCGGGTGTCAGGCTGCCTGTGATGCCTCCGGGACAGCGGCCCGGATCGGCGGCGTGAGCACCCGTCGACGCTCGCGCAACTTCAGGAAAGGCCGCTCGACCACATAATGCAGGCCCGCACCCAGCAGCAAGATCGCGCATGCATACACCACGAACGTGAGCAGGCCATGCCCCTGCAGCGCAGGTGCCAGATAGCCCTGCACCAGATGCATGGCTATCTTGTGACTGAGATACAAGCTGTAGGAAATGCCCGCCAGCCAACCCGTGCCCGGCACCGCGCGGCGACCGATCAGGCTGCACCGATCCGCTGCGGCAAACACCAGCAGGCCGATGCCGAGCGACAGCACCGGCCAGCCCAGCGCATTCGCCAGCAGGCCGGTGCGATCGCGAAACAGCCACAACGCCAGCCCCGACACGGCGATCCCAGCGAGCAGCACCGCCCCGGCCCGCATTTGCAGCCGCGCCCAGCGCTGCGGTTGGTATACCCGGAATGTCGCCAGCATCACTCCCGCCAGCAAGCCGTCCAGACGCATCCATGTCGGGTAGTAGATGTCCTCGACAAACCAGTTGCGCGGCGGGTCCATCGCCACGTCATGCAGCCACACCGCACTGCGCAACGCGATCCCCAGCAGCACCACGCCGCCGCACACCAGAGCGAACTTCAGTCGCGAGGGCCGCCGAGCCAGCCACCATGCCAGCAGCGGAAAGAGCAGGTAGAAATGCTCCTCCACGCACAACGACCACGCGTGCGAAAAGGCCGGGTTGCGCCCGTAATCGATCAGCAGGTTCAGCGTGAAGGTGGCGAACTGCCACCAGGGCGCCAGGCCCGGTGCCTCGCGCAAGGCCGGAAACAAGACATACAGCGCCAGCACCACGGCGAATGCCGGCAGGATGCGCCAGGCACGCCGCGCATAGAAGTCCCGGAACGACAGCGGCTCCCCGCGCTGCAGCGGCCGCAACACCTGACAGCCGATCAGGAAGCCGCTGAGCACGAAGAAGATGTCCACACCCGCCCAGCCATGACGCGACAGCCAGGCGAAGTGCGGGCCAAGGCCGCCGACGATGTAGGAGTGGAACAGCATCACCCAGACAATGGCGATGGCACGCAGCAGATCGAGACCGGGCAATCGACTCATGGACGTCCTGTCGCAACGAAGTGGGTATCAGTCAAAGCGCATCGCGCATGCGCGGATCAACCA
Source organism: Rhodanobacter sp. (assembly GCA_035564915.1). GTDB lineage: Bacteria > Pseudomonadota > Gammaproteobacteria > Xanthomonadales > Rhodanobacteraceae > Rhodanobacter. Next base: position 28,500 of record DATMTH010000179.1, on the reverse strand, counting down.
CCGGCACTCAATGGCTGCGCCGGGGTTGCCGCGCCGCGGGTGCATAGGCCGTGCACTGCAACTCGACCCGTGCCCCCAGCGCCAGGCCGGTGGATCCGGTGGCGCTGCGCGCGGGAAATGGCGGCTTGAAGAATTCCCGATAGACGGTGTTGAAGGCCGGCCATTCCTTCATGTCGGCGAGGAAGGCGGTGCAGCTGACCACGTCACGCAAGCTGGCCCCATGACGCTGCAACACGGCGCGTATGTTTTCCATCGCCTGCCGTGACTCGCTGGTGATGCCGCCGGGTGCCAGCGCCATCTTGCCCGGCAACGAACCGATCTCGCCCGACACGAACAGGAAGTCACCCGCGCGCACCGCCTCGGAGAACGGCATCGTCTTCAGCACCGGATCCGGTGATGGATAGAACTCCGCGTGTCCGGCGGAACCCGGCGGTGGCGTGGCGGGCGCCAACATGGGCAACGACAGGCTTGCCAGCACCAGCGCGACCGACACGAATCGATGGATGGTCATGACCGACAGGTCTCCGAAGTGGGGCGACGCCGGAACGGCGCCGCCTGCATCTTGTACATCCACTCGATCTTCGCGGCAACGGTGGCCTGCCCTTCGAACGCCTGCGCCGGTTCAGAACGGTGAGTGGTGCGTCTCGAAATACCTCTGCAGAAATGCCTGCCTGGCCGCGCCACGGTCCACTTCGACATGGGTGTGCGCAGCGATCACCTGACGCAACAGGCCGCCGTCCGATTCGCGTACGGCTGGCCATGGCGGCAGCGATTTGCCGTTGGGGTCGCCATGCTTGATGAAGTTCGCGAAGTAGCCCTGCATGATGCGCGAGGTTTCATGGTCGGCCGGCGTCCATGCATAGACCTCGTTGCCATCGAGATTGCCCAGTGCGTATTCGATCTCGCCACTGTGCACGGCACCGCTGTCGGCGACCTCGCCCGCGACGGGATGGCGCCTTGACGGCCGCGGCTGCGCGAAATAGTAGTAGTACACCGGCGCCTTGCCGGTACGCCGCTGCAGATCCATCCAGCGCCAGGTGCTGTGGGCAATGAACATGTCGCCGACCAGCGCCGTGCCCGAGTGTTCCACTTCATCTTCGGTGGCGCCGGGATACAGCGCCAGCGCACGATCGGCCTGCTGACCGAACAGGCGCTCCAGTGCCGCGCGGTAATGCGCCGGCGTCGGTGTCTGCTGACCGAGCAACGCGGCATAGAAGCCTTCCTGCGAATTGGAGCCGACCAACAGCGGCACTTTCGCCTGCGCTCCATGGGCAAACGTCGCCGCCGGCGGCTCGCTCAGGAAATAGCCGTCCAGATCGACGTCGGCATCCGCATAGCCGCGATCTTTCGTCGCCTGCAACAGGGTCGCTGCCGGCAGCTTGCGCAACGCGTCCAGCGAAGCGGCGCCCAGCTTGCCGGCGAACGCCTCACCCTGCTTTTCCATGGCTTGCCGCGTCACCGGCGCGATCGGTGCGATCAGCGCACCGCTCTCGCCGATCGCCTGCGCGAACAAATCGCGTGACAGCGGCGAAGCCATCAAGGCGCTCACCGCGATCGAGCCGGCCGACTCGCCGGCAATCGTCACCCGCGCCGGATCACCACCGAAGCGGGCAATATTGGCCTGCACCCAGCGCAGCGCAGCGACCTGATCGAGCAGTCCGTAGTTGCCGGCAGCATGCTGCGGCGACTCCGCCACCAGCGCCGGCAGGGCGAAGAAACCGAACACGCCGAGGCGATAATTCACCGTCACCGTGACCATGCCCCTGCTCGCGAGGCTGGCGCCGTCGTAGCGCTTCTCCGAACCATCGCCGGCAACGAAACCGCCACCGTAGAAGTACACCAGCACCGGCAGCTTGCCGGCGGCATGCGCAGGCTTCCAGACATTGAGGTAGAGGCAGTCCTCGCTCATGCCGTTGCTGCGGAACACCATGTCGCCGAACAGCGGCCGCTGCATGCAGCGCGGCCCGAAGCGCCGCGTCTCGCGCACGCCCTGCCACGCCTCGACCGCCTGTGGTGGCCGCCAGCGCAATGCGCCCAGTGGCGGCGCCGCAAACGGAACGCCCAGGAACTCGTCGAGTGCGGCACCATCAACCGGCACAGTGCTGCCCTCGATCATGCCTGCCGCCAGCTGCACGCGCGGCGGCGGTGGCGGCTTGATGGCATGCGCCGCCGGAACCGCCAGCAGCAACGAAAGCGCGAACACCCACATGGCGCCACGCGCATTTCGTGCAAGACTCGGTGCAAGAGGGTTGGGCATGGAGGCATCCGGCATGAGGGCAATCCGCAGACTAGAACAATCCTCCATCCGCTTCCAGAATCGCCCGCCAGCCGCGGCTCGCACGACGACTTTCACATCTCATCAGGCCTGTCCATGACCACCGTCCTCCTGACTGGCGCCAGCGGCTTTCTCGGCGCCCATCTGCTGCATGAATTGCGTGCGGCCGGCCACGATGTGCGGGCCTTGTCGCGGCGTCCCGAATGCGACGCCGCGATCGCCGCTGCCGGCGCCACGCCGGTACGCGCGACCCTGGCCGACCGTGCCGAGCTGCAGGCGGCACTGCACGGTTGCAGCGCGGTATTCCATGCCGCCGCGGACACCAGCATGTGGCGACCGCATGCCGCCCGGCAAACCGCCACCAATGTCGACGGCACCGAAAACCTGCTGCGCGCCGCCAAAGCGGCTGGCGTGGAAGCGTTCATGCACACCTCGTCGGTGTCGGCGTGGTCGCATCGGGTCGGCGGCGTCATCGACGAATCGACCGCGCAGCAAGGTGGCGCGAGCCGGATCAACTACGAGCGCAGCAAGTTCCTTGGCGAGCAACTCGTGCGCGGCTCGTCCTTGCCATGGATCGTGTTCAACCCCTCGCACATCCTCGGCCCCGGCGACCGCCACAACTGGGCCCGCCTGATCATGCTGATCGATCGCGGCAAGTTGCCCGGCATTCCGCCCGGCATCGGTGCATTCGCCGACGTGCGCGAGGTCGCCCGTGCGCAGGTACGCGCCTGGCAGCGCCAGCGATTCGGGCACAACTACCTGCTCGGCGGCGAGCAGGCCAGCTTCGTCGAGCTGGTGCACCGCGTGGGCAGGATGCTCGACCGCCGCACGCCGCGTGGCGCCAGCCCGGCCTGGCTGCTGATGGCTGTCGCACGATTGAGCGACGGCTGGTCGCGGATCAGTGGCAAGGAGCCGGACATCACCCCTGAAAGTGCCGCGCTGACCTGTCACGCCCTGCAGGTCGATTCATCGCGGGCGCGGCGCGAACTGGATTATGTCGAGCCGGCGCTGGACCACCTGCTGGCCGACACGCTGGACTGGATGCGGCAGCAAGGCATGCTTCTTTCGCATGCCGCCTGACCTCGATCGGCTGCTGCGCCTGGTTCAAGCCGAACGCCGGCGCGTCCAGGCTTGCCAGCCGTAATACACCGGCAGGCCCAGCGCGATGATCAGCAGGCTCATGCCGGCATCGGCCGGCTTGGCGATGGCAGTGGCGGCAATGACGCCCAGCACGGTAATCACGAACACCAGCGGCAACAGCGGAAACAGCGGCACGCGATACGGCGCCGGCTCGTCGACGAACTTCCAGCGATACCAGAACAGGGTGCCGATGCCGAACGCGTGGCCCAGCCACTCGCCCACCGTGGTGTAATCCACCAGTTGGCCGAAGTTGCCCCACAACACGAGTACCACCGTCCACGCCCCCAGCAGGGCCAGCGCGACATGCGGGGCGCGCGTGCGTGGATCGATGTGGGCCACCGCGCGGAAAAACAGGCCATCCGCGCTCATCGTCTGCAGCACGCGGGCACCGCCGGCGACCGCAATGCTGCAATAGCCGAAGGTGGAACAGGCGATGCCCACCGCCATCAGCCTGGCGCCGGCGGTGCCGAACAGGCGGCTCATCAGATCCGCCGCAGGCGCCTGGCTGGCGGCCAGGCCGGCGTGCCCCAGCCCGGCCAGATAGGCCACGTTGGCCAGTATGTAGCACAGCACCACGCCCACCATGCCCATGATCAGCGCGCGTGGCAGCGTACGCTGCGGATTGCGTACCTCGCCGGCAAGATCGTTCAGATAGTGAAAGCCGCCATAGCTGAAAAGCACCGGCAGCAGCGCACCCACGAAGGCACCGCTGGAAACCGCATGCGAACGATCCACCGCCAGCAGTCCGCCCAGCTGGCCGTGTGCCAGCACCAGGCCAACCACCACCAGCAGCGCGATCGCCGCCAGCTTCAACACCGAGAAGATGTTCTGCATCAGCGCACCGGCGCGGATGCCGAACAGGTTCACCCCCACGATGAAGACGATCGCGCCCACAGCCGATGGCTTGATCCACAGATCCGGCAGGCCGATCGCGCTGCAGAAATAATCCGCGAACGTGGTGGCCACCGCGGCCACACTGCCGGGGTAGTTGATCAGCGCCATGGTCCAGCCGAACAGGAACGCCGGCAGCATGCCGAACGCCTCGCGCAGATAGAGGTAGATGCCGCCGGCCTGCGGTCGACGCGATCCGAGCTCCGCGTAGCACAGCACCCCGGCCAGCGTGAGCAGGCCGCCCAGCACCCACAGCACCAGCAAGGGCAGGCCGGAACTGGTGCGCTCGGCGACCGTGGCCGGCGTGCGGAAGATGCCCGCCCCGATCACGCCGCCGATGACGATCATCGCGGCGTCCCAGGTGTTCAGGCGACGGGCATAGGCATTGGCAGGTTCGGTCAGCATGGCCGCTACCTTGCCATTGTCCGGGCCGTTTCAGCCAGTCCCATTTGCGATTTGGTGCAATGCTTGCCGAGTTGATCCCCTGGCGCCCATCGCCTGCCCCGCGGAGACCCTGCACGATGAACACTTTTGGCTGTTTGTTGTTGTGCGTGACCGTGCTGGCGCTGACCGGCTGGCTCTGCCATCGACATTACGTCAAGGCACGCGAACTGCTGCAGGCCTGGGCCGATGCGAACGGCTACAAGATCCTGCACGCGAGCCGCAGCATCTTCATGCCATGGCGCATGTACTTCGGCACGTCGAAATATCAGGTGGTCTATCACGTGGCGGTCTACGACGCGTCGCTCAAGCGCATCCGCTCGGCATGGGCAAGGCTGGGCACCTACTGGACCGGCTCGATGGACGGCGACGCGATCACGGTGAAGTGGGAGCACGAGGACTAGCTTCGAGTGATCGCTCCAGCCGCACATTCGCCCGGCCTGCGCTTGCGGCCATGAAGGAAATCCGCGCTGGCGTGTATATAGTCGGGAAGGCGACTTTTCGGTCGTCGTGAAGGGCATCCCATGCAGCACACACTTCGACTGATCGTTGGCGCAACCGTATTGCTGGCACTTTCAGCGTGCCGTGCGCCAGCTGACAACCATGCCGGCCAGGCTGCGCCGCCGATGGAGCTGAAAATCTACGCCGTGCCTGTAGAGCAAACCAACGCATTGGCTCAATCGCTGATGGATGCGCTGGGGAAAGCGGCCAACATCACCACCCCTGCGCCGGGCAAGCTGCTGGTCTACGCGCCGGAGGATGCGCAAGCCTCGATCGGGGAGGCCATCAGCAGCCTCGGCAAATCGGCGGCCGCCAAACCTGTTGCCGCACGGGTCGACCTGCACTTCTGGATCGTCGATGCCCAAGCCGGCCCGGGTAGCGATGATGTCGCCTTGAAGCCACTGGCCAGCTCGCTGGAAGGCGTGCGCAAGAGCATGGGCCCGCTGCACTTCCAGTTGAATCAGGCAGCGGCGGCCATGACCTCGGCAGGTCCTCCGGGAGTCATCAAGACGGCGACCGACAACGGCTACTCGCGCGACTTCCGGTTCAAAGTCATCGCCACCCACGACAACACTATCCATTTGTCCCTGAGCTATGACGACAGGGGCCAGACTGGTCTCGCCGAGCTCGACACCCAGATCGACATCTCATCCGGTCACTATGTCGTGTTGGCCCAGGCCCCGGGCGCGTGCGCCGCCGCAATGCCGGGAGTGACGGCGCCACCGTGTCCGCAGAAGCCCGCGTTGCGACTGCTGATCGTCCGTGCGGACATCCTGTCGCCGCAGGCCTGAGCGAGCCCGATGTCACTGCGCCAGGACGCGCTGTACGCCAGCTACCGGCGACTTGAGCGACCGCTCTACAACGTGCTGTATCGGCAGTTGTGGCAGGCCGAAGATTGCCAGGATGTGATCCACGACGCCTATGTGCGCCTGTGGGAGCGACGGGACAAGGTCGATGAAGCGACACTGGATGCGCTGGTCTGGACCACCGCGCTCAACCTGGCGAAGAACCGCCTGCGCTGGCGCGTGTTGCGTCGACATGACCAGCTCGACGAGGCGTCGCTGCAGCTGGCTGGCGTTGACCGGCCGCAGGATTTTCTCGCCACGCGTCAGCTGCACCATGCCTTGCGCAAGCTGCCGCGCAGCTGGCAGCAGGTGCTGCTGCTGTCCGAGTTCAGCGGCCTGCGCGGCAACGAGATCGCCGCCGTGCTGGGCATCCCGGCAGGCACGGTGGCCTCGCGCAAGCACCTGGCGATGGCGCGTTTGAAGACCTTGATGGGAGACTCTGCCGATGTCTGACTGCAACCGCTTGTTCGTCGACCTGTCGCCTCCACCGGGCGGACTGCAGCGATTGCAGCACAGCCTCGCGGCGCGCAACCATGTCAACCGCCGACGCGGCCGCTGGATCCCGCTCGGCGCCGCGCTCACCATCTGCTTGCTGCTGGTGACGCTGCTGCCCGGCGTCATCGCCCGGCAGCAACTGACCCACCGGCTGGTGTCGGCCGTGCATGCATCCATCACGCCACCGAAGCATGGCATCCGGATCATCGATGGCGCCGCGCTCGAGCTGCCCAGCGGGAATTCCGAGGTACGCCTTTATCTGGTGCAGTCGGCCGCGCCAATCACGCATGCCGGCGCAGAATGAGCGAAACGTCCGCTTTCCGCGATCACGCCAGGTATCCCGCGTTGCGCAAATTGACAATCCCCGACGGCATCGAAACACTGCGCTGGTCATGAGCGCGAGCCGGCAGATCCAGTCGAGCCACCCCCGGCAAGCCGGCTTCCCCACGAACGATCTTTTCCCGTACCAGAGGTATCGTCTTGTCCGTCACCACCACGCGTCGCCTGGCGTTCGCCACCTCGGCCGAGCTGCCCTCGATCCAGCCCGATGACGCGCACCTCGCCGGCACACTGGAACAGCTTGGCATCACGCCGGTGTCGTGCATCTGGAATGATCCCGCGGTCGACTGGTCGGCATTTGACGCCGTGCTGATCCGCACGATCTGGGACTATTACAAGCACCATGCCGCGTTCATCGCCTGGCTGGATCGGCTCGACCAGCTCGGCGTTTCCACCATCAACGACAGTCGCATGCTGCGCTGGAACAGCGACAAGCGCTATCTGCTCGAGCTCGACTGTCGCGGTGTGGCGGTCATTCCGACCCGACTGGCTGAAGCCGGCAAGCTGACCGGCGCGCTGGCGTCGATGTCGGGACAGCAGGTGGTGATCAAGCCGACCGTCAGCGGTGGTGCCTGGCATACGGCAAGTGGCCGGGTCGGAGACGCCGACTTCAGCCGGGCCGTGGCCGGATTGCCGCCTGACATCGACTTCCTGGTGCAGCCGTTCGTGCCGGAAATCGTCAGTGCGGGCGAGTGGTCGCTGCTGTATTTCGGCGGCGAGTTCAGCCATGCCGTGATCAAGCGGCCCGCCAGCGGCGACTGGCGCGTGCAGAGCGAGTACGGCGGCAGCGTCGACGCGATGGTGCCAAGCGCCGCCACCCTGGCCTCCGCCGAACAGGCGCTGGCAGCGGTCGCGGCGATGGGTTTCGGCGAGCTCGCCTATGCGCGCGTCGACGGGGTGATCAGTGACGGCCGCTTCCTGGTCATGGAGCTGGAGCTGATCGAACCGTTCCTGTTCCTCGCCGAGCATCCGCAAACCGCCGAACGCTTCGCCGGCCAGCTCGACCGCCGGCTGGAAGTGCTGGCCGCGCGTGCGGCGACGTGCACCGAGCATCTGTTCTCCTACGGCACCCTGCAGGACCCCGCGGTCCAGCTCGCCACCTTCGGGCGACGGCCGAGCGGCCAGCCGGATCGCCTGCCCGGCCATCGGCGCGAGCTGATCCGCATCGACGATCCGCAAGTGGTCGCCACCAGTGGCGCCAGCCATCACCCGATCGTCCATCCAACCGGCAACCCGGACGATTCGGTCGATGGCACCGTGCTGCAGCTCAGCCGCGCGGAACTGGCCCATGCCGACGCTTACGAAGTGGACGATTACCAGCGCATCGCGGTTAGCCTCGCCTCCGGAATCAGGGCATGGGCCTATGTGCGCGCAGGTCTGCCCGGTGACGGCCCCGCACCGGACCGCGATGCTGCAAGCCGCTGACCTCGGCAGAACCGAACGGAGCCTGACGACATGAGCGAGACCGACACCACATCCGTCAACGGGCACGATGCCGACCGGCTGCCGCCGCATACCACGCCGACGTGGGAGGTCGAGCTGCTGATTTCCGGGGTGGCGGTATTTGCCATGCTGCAACTGCCAAACTGGTTCGACAACCAGCTGTTTGCGCTGATACCCCGATTGGGCACCGACCTCGCCGGCGTGGTCTTGCCGCTGTACATCTATCTCAAGAGTGCCGCGGTGATCCTGGCGGTGACTTTTTCGCTGCACCTCCTGTTGCGTGCCCACTGGATCGCCCTGGTCGGCATGCACTCGGTCTACCCCGATGGCGTGCGCTGGGAAAAACTGCGCGCGGGCCCGGTACAGCGCGAGATCGAGCAGCGTACGCAGGGATCGGCGGCAGCATCGATCGAACGCGCCGACAATCGCGCTACCGTGATATTCGCGATCGGGGTGATGCTGGCCACGCGACTGCTGGTGATCAGCGTGCAGGTCGTTGTGGTATTCGCGCTGATCATGGCTGGCGCGACACTGGCCGGCCTGCATGTCGATGTCTTCCTGCTGTTCAGCCTCTTCTTCGCGGTGCTCATGTTGCTGATGTTGGCCACCCGCGGGATCGATCGCCAGTTTGGCGCGCACCTGCGTGACGGCGGCATGCCCCGTCGCGTGCTGGCAGCGGTGCTTCGCTCGTATGCACGCAGCGGCGTCGGGCGGCGCTCGGAGGTGATGGCGCTGCTGGTCAGCCACGGCAACGAGCGCTTGTTCAACGTGTCGACGGTTATCGCTTTCACGACGCTGGTGATGGCCATGATGTTCGGCTTGAGCTCGATGAAATCGCCCGCGCAGGTCGGCAGCTATTCGCTGTTTCCGCAATCGGTCGACAGCTCGAACCTGCTGAACAGCGCCCATTACGACGATCAGCGCGACCCCTTGCATGACCCGGCTACGCCGTTCGTGCAAAGCGCGGTGATCGATGGGCCGTATCTGCGCCTGACCGTGCCTTATCAGCCGCAGCACGATGCAGCCGCCATCCGCTCCCATTGTGCCGCGGCGCTGAATCAGCCCGCGGGCGAGGCGCGCGGCAATGCCCTGCTCGGCTGCCTGACGGGCCTGCACGGGACATCGCTGGACGGTCGGCCGCTCACCTCGCTTCGCTATGCCGTTGGCACCGACCCGCGCACCGCTCGCCCGGCACTGCAGGCAATGATCGATGTGCGCTCGCTGCCGAACGGCCGCCATCTTCTGCGGGTCGAACGCGCTTCGACATCGCCGCAGGAACGCACCTCCGACAACAACGACGCTTACCTGATCGCGTTCTGGCGATAGACCGGGCCAAGGCGTCGGTCATGCGCACGATCGGGTTCGCCCGGACTCTGCTGACACGCCATGACCATGGCTGCCTCTAGAATCGGCGCAACAGCTTCCCCGGTTTTCCCACGTGTCCGCACCAGCGCGAAAAATCCTGCACATCGACATGGACGCGTTCTACGCGTCGGTGGAGCAGCGCGACGATCCGTCGCTGCGTGGCAAGCCGGTGGCGGTGGCCTGGCGTGGCGCGCGTTCGGTGGTGTGTGCCGCCAGCTATGAGGCGCGCGTGTTCGGCGTGCGTTCGGCGATGCCGGCAATCAGCGCCGAGCGATTGTGCCCGCAACTGGTGTTCGTGCCGCCGGACTTCGTGCGCTACAAGGCGGTGTCGCGGCAGATCCGCGAAATCTTCGCGCGGCATACCGACCTGATCGAACCGCTGTCGCTGGACGAGGCCTATCTCGATGTGACCGTGACGCATACCGGCCTGCCCACGGCGACCGCCACCGCCGAGGCGATCCGCGCGGCCATCCGCGAGGAAACATCGCTGACTGCGTCGGCCGGTGTGGCGCCGAACAAGTTCCTGGCCAAGATCGCCTCGGACTGGAACAAGCCCGATGGCATCTGCGTGATCCGGCCGCATCAGATCGAGACCTTCCTGACCCCGCTGAAGGTGGGCCGCCTGCCCGGCGTGGGCAAGGTGATGGAAGCGAAGCTGGCCGCCCTCGGCATTGCCACCGTGGGCGACCTGCGCGCGCTGGCGCTGGCCGAGCTGGAACAACGCTTCGGCCGCTGGGGCCGGCGCCTGCATGAGTTGTCGCAAGGCATCGACGAGCACCCGGTGCAGCCCGACCGGCCCACCTTGCAAATCTCAGCCGAAGACACGTTTGAACACGACCTCACTCTGGGCGATCTCGAACCGCACATCCGCCGGCTCGCCGAAAAGGCCTGGGCAGGTTATCAGCGCGAGCGCGACCGGGTGGCTCGCACCGTGGTGCTGAAGTTGAAAACCTCCGACTTCCACACGCTGACCCGCAGCCTCACCCCGTCACAACGACCACGCTCGGCACACGAGCTGGCCGGAATCGCCTGCGCCCTGCGCGAGCGGGTCGAGCGCCCGCCCGACAGCCGCTACCGGCTGGTCGGCGTGGGCCTGTCCGGCTTCGTCGACCGCGACAGCTACCAGGCGCAGACCGACTTGTTCGATAAACCGCAGGGTTGATGCGCTCCTGCAGCACGCCGGATTTTGTTGGAGCGACTTCAGTCGCGATAGCTCTTGCTCCGATGTCGCAAAGCAAAGAGCATCGCGGCTGAAGCCGCTCCAACAAGTGCTTTTACGCCCGGATCCAGCGCCACAATTCACGCCATGACGGCTTCTTGCCGTACATCAGGATGCCGGTGCGATAGATCCGCGCGGCCAGCCATACGCAGGCCAGCAAGGCGAGCACCATCAGCCCCAGCGACAAGACCAGTTCCAGCGGTGGCACCGAGGTCAGCGACCAGCGCACCGGCATGGTGAACGGTGCGAAGAAGGGTATGTACGACATCGTCACGCCGAGCGGGCCGGTCGGATCCTTGATCAGGCTGAACACCGAGAAAAAGCCCACGATGATGAACACGGTGACGAAGATCGCGTATTGCTGGGTCTCCTGGATCGTGTTGCACATCGCGCCGATGGCCGCGTACAGCGCCCCGTAGAGCATGAAGCCGAGTGCGAAATACAGCAGGAACACCACCAGCAGACCTGGCGCCATGCTCGGGATCGGAAAACTCTGGGCGGCATCGGCACTCATCCCGAAGATGCCGGCAAGATTGGTGCGCTGGCTGCTGATCAGGAATACCGTGCCGCCCCAGATCGCCATCTGCGCCAGCCCGGCCAGGCCGACACCAAGCACCTTGCCCAGCAGCATCTGGAACGGGGTCAGCGAGGAGGTCAGCACCTCCATGATGCGCGAGGTCTTTTCCTCGATCACCGAAGTCATCGTCTGCTGGCCATAGATCAGGATGGCAATGTAGAGAATGAAGCCCATGAAGTACGCGATCATGAACGACTCGGTACCGCTCTGGCCGGTGAGCTTGCCATCGGAGACCTTGGTCGTGTCCATGTCGGCCGGTTTCATGGCCTGCTTCACCAGCGCGGCATCCACGCCGGACTTGGCCAGCCGCACGCCCGCCAGCGCATTGGATACCAGGCGCTGCAGCTTGGACATCGTTTCCAGCGAACCGACATTGCCGCCGTAGTAAGCCAGCTTGCCGGTGGCAAGAGTCTCGTCGGTGAGCACCAGCACTCCATTCCAGCCATCCCGCTGCTTGGCGCTGGAAAAACCGGTTTTGGCGATCAGGCCGTCACGCACCTTGGCCATGTCGCTGCTGGTGGCCGGAAACACCTGCACGGTATAGCGCGCTTCCGCCTTCGGCCCGCTACCGATCTTTTCCGATGCGAGCGCGTGACTGACCGGCTGACCCAGGTTCGTGCTGGAGGCATCCACCACCGCCACCCGGCTGGCGCGATCGCCGCCCCTCATCATCATGGCCGGCAGCACCACCATCGCCACCATGAACACCGGCAGCAGCACGGTGGAAATCACGAATGCCTTGGTGCGCACGCGCTCCACGAACTCGCGCCGGACAACGGCAAGGATCTTCTTCATGCGGCGACTCCGGCGTGGGCGGTGGCGGCATCGGCGCCGACCTTGGCGATGAAAATGGCATGCAGCGACGGTTCGACCACCTCGAACCGGCGCAGACCGACTCCCTCGCGCACCAGCGCGGCAAGCAGCTGCTCGGGATCGGCACCGTCAGCCATCTGCAACTCGGCGCTGGCACCGTAATCGTCGACGTGGGCGATCAGCGTGCGATCGGCGAGGATCGCCTCGGCGCGCTGCTTGTCATGGCTGAAGCCCAGGGCCACATGGCGACCGCCGAAGTCTTCCTTCACCTGCGCCACTGTTCCGTTCACCACCATCTCGCCACGGGCGATGATCGCGATACGATCGCACATGCGCTCGGCCTGCTCCATCACGTGGGTGGAGAACAACACCGTGCGACCGCCCTTGGCGATATCGACCACGATGTCCTTCATCACCTGCGCATTGACCGGATCGAGTCCGGAAAACGGTTCGTCCAGGATCACCAGCTCCGGCTCATGCAGCAACGCGCCGGCGAACTGCACCTTCTGCTGCATACCCTTGGACAGGTCCTCGACCTTCTTCAACGACCATTCGCTAATGCCCAGGCGCTCCAGCCAGGCCTGCGCGCGCTTGCGTGCATCGGCACGGCCAATGCCCTTGGTTTCGCCGAGGAAGATCAGGTGGTCGAGCACCTTCATCTTCTTGTAGAGGCCGCGTTCCTCCGGCAGGTAGCCGATGCGCTGCGACAGCGCGCGACTGTTGTGCGGCGAATCGAACAGCACGATCCTGCCTTCGTCGGGTTCCAGGATGCCCATGATCAGGCGGATCGTGGTGGACTTGCCCGCACCGTTCGGCCCGAGCAGGCCAAAGATGCCGCCGCCGGGAATCTCCATGCTGAGATGATTTACTGCGGTATGCCCCGAAAAACGCTTGGTCACCGACTCGATGCGAACACTCGCTGCCGTCATGCACGACTTCCTCGAAAACCGGGCTCCCCGCCCGAATCCTCAAAGCTAGCATGCCGCGATGATCGGGCAAAGGTGACTGATGCCGGTTGTTCCCCGGTCAACGACGGCCGGAACGCGGCCTTGTCGCGCCAACCCGCAGGATGCCCATCGGCTCAACGTCCGCGGTCGCGACCGCAGCGAGGCGGTTTCCAGTGCAGGCGCAACGACGGAAAGCGCAACCCGAAGCAGGCCAGGATCGGCAGCCACCTCGCCCGGCACCGGCAACGCCGCAAGAACCGTGGTGGCTCATGCGGGCACGCCGACGACGCGGCAGATGCCCGCCATTGACCCGCTTCAGCCGAGCTTGCGCGCGACCGCGAAGAACACCAGGTTGCCCAGGCCCGTGGCGCCTGCCAGCACCGCCACCATGCCGGGGGTGACGTCGTGCCAGCCGAACCACTGGATCAAGCCGAAGCCGAGACCCACCGAAAGCAGCACGATGCCCCAGCGCAGCGAGGAGTGGCGGCGGCGTTGCTCCTCGTCGCGCATGATCGAATTGACCAGTTCCTCCGAACCGCCGGCGCCGATCATGCGACTGCGCACGCGGGCATCGACCACCACCTTGATGGCGTAGGTGATGCAGATGAACAAGACGATCGGAATGAAAATGCCGAATTCCATACAAACGCTCCCTGGTTGATGGCCACGAAGATGGGCCGCTTGAATCCACAGATACGGGCCAGGCCGGATCGGTTGCAATCGCGCACTTGCAACCGATCCGGCGATGCGCGTATCCATGACCTCATGGATGACATCCGCCAAGGCGACCGCGAACTGGTCGACGCCGTACTGGCCAACCGGCCGGGCGCGTTCGCGCGCCTGGTGCATGAGCACCAGGGCCTGTGCTGGCACATCATCCAGCGCATGGTGCGCAACCCCGAGGATGCGCGCGAGCTGTGCCAGGACACCTTCCTGCGCGTGCACCAGTCGCTGCATCAATACCGCTACGAGAGTGCGTTGAAATCATGGATCGGGCGGATCGCCTGGAACATCGCGCTGCGCCACCTGCAGCGCAAACGCATCCCGCTGGTCGACAACGGCGGCGACGATGATGAAATCAACCTGGTCGAGCAAGTCGGCGACGGCTTCGATCTGGAAGCGGCCTGGACCAACCAGCAGACCGCCCAGCATCTGCACGCCGCGATCGAACAGCTGTCGCCCTTGCAACGCAGCGTGCTGACCCTGTATCACCTCGAGGAATTGTCCATTCCCGAGATTGCCCACATGACCGGTCTGGCCACGGGTACCATCAAGAGCCACCTGTTCCGCGCCCGACTTCGCCTGCGCGGCGAACTTGAGACCCGGCTTGGAGTTGCCGCATGAATCCCACCACCCACGATGACATCCCGACCTTCGCCGACCCTGCGCACGAGCGCGAATGGCTGGCGCAGGAACAAGCGACGCGACGCGAACGCCTCCACCTCGACCCCGCCGCCGACGATGCGCGCGCCCAACGCTACCGCCTGCTCGTGCGCGCACTGCGCGAACCGCAACCCGACGGCCTGCCCGCCGACTTCGCGCAACAGTTGGCCCACCAGGTTGCCGGTGTACCAGCGAAGGTCGTCGACGCCCGCTTCGAGCGCGCACTCACCGCAAGCCTCGCCATCGCCATGCTGCTGGCCGCCGTCGTGGTGAGCGTGTTGTATGGCGGCAACTGGCTCGCCGCGATCAGCATATCGGTGCCGGCACCGCCACCGGGCGCCTCCCGCTGGCTGCTCGCGTTCGGCGCCTGCGTCGGCATGTCGTGGCTGTTCGCGCTATGGCAGCGGCCACATTTGCGCTGACCCTTTCGCCAGCGCTCACCACTCCAGCACGGCATCCAGCCCACGGGTCAGGCCAACCAGGCCGGGCACCTTGCGGATCGCCAGCAAGGCGCCGTCGACATAGGGCTTCGCACTGCTGCCCGCATTGTGGCGCAGCGACAAGGTCTGATCCGGCATGCCGAAGATCACCTCCGCGCCCAGCACGAAACCCGGCAGACGCAGCGCATGCACCTGACTGCCGGCCAGCGTGCCGCCGCGCGTCTCCGGCATGCCGAGCGTCTCGCTTATCGGCACCTCAAGATGTGGCTGGCGCACCTTGCCCAGCCGCCCGGCCAACTCGCGTACCGTGCCGCTGGGCGCGTCCGGTTTGCCGGCGGAGGCGTAGTCGATGATCTCCCATTGCGGAATGATCTTCGCCGCCATCTCGGCAAACTTGATCAGCAGCACCGCGGTCAAGGCGAAATTACCGCAAGCCAGCACACCGCGTCCGCGCTCCTGCGCCAGCGCATCGATCTCGGCATAGTCCTCGTCGCTGAGCCCGGAACTCCCCACCACTACATGTACACCGCGCTCCAGCGCAGCCAGAATGTTCGCCTTCGCACTGTCGGCATGCGTGTACTCGACCAGCACGTCACACGGCTGCGCCAGCGCCTCGTTCACACTGGCAAAGATCGACGCATTCAGTCGGGGCTCGCCCAGCACCTCGCCAAGCACTTGCCCGGCATGTCGCCGCCCCACCGCCGCGACCATGCTCATATCATCAGCCGCAGCAATACCCCGCGCGAGTTCGGAACCGGCCCAGCCGGTGGCACCGGCAACACAGACCTTGAGTGACATGGTGACCTCGTTTCACTGGATGGATGGCCAAGAGTAATCCGGATCAGCCCGGCAATCCGGCTCGGATGCCCCATGCAGGCTGCCATGCCCGATGCCCACACGCCGATCTCGTTCGCCGTAGCGCTCGGCTCAGTGCATCCAGGACGCATAGGCATCTGCGCCGCGAAACTGGCGACACACGCGTTCGAAGCACGAGGCCATCTTTGCGGTCGGGTTGAATCATGCCTGATCGAATGTCCGCTTGTTGCCGAACTGCAACGTTCGCCACGTTCGAAAATCCCGTTCTGCGCGGGATCTCCCACTCTTCGCGTTCGGGCTTTCGCCATCGCGCAGCGGTGGCGCACCGAGCACGCGCCACGATCGCGCGCCGCTCTACCCGTGGCCCCCTTGATCTGTGCAACACCGGGCAACGAGAGCCTGGATAGATGCGTATCCTGGCGCGGTCGTGCTTTTTTACCGACCGCGACCCAAGAGCATCGCGACTGAAGTCGCTCCTACAGCATCGGGAGGCGCATCAGCTGGGCAGGACAAATACCGTCACGCCAGCGGCAGATGCAAGCGGATCTCCAGCCCAGCCCCTTCGGCGTTGCGCACCTCGATCGTGCCGCCATGCACCTGCGCCACCCGCTGCACGATCGCCAGCCCCAGTCCATGGCCCTGGGCCCGCGCCGCATTGCTCCCGCGGAAGAACGGCCGGAACAACAAGTCCAGCTCGTCCTCCGGCACGCCGGGCCCGTGATCGCGCAGCACCAGTTCGGCATGCCGTTGCCGGGCACGCAGAGTCAGCTCGACCTTGCCGCCCTCGGGACTGAACTTGATGGCGTTGGCAAGCAGGTTGCCCAATGCCCGCTCCAGCAACATCGCGTTGCCGGATACGACGAGAGAGTCGACGCTGGCCAGATGCAGTTCGACGTGACCGGCGTCGGCGTCGATCCGGAACTGCTCCATCACGTCACCGACCAGCGCGGCCAGATCGACCCGCTCGCGTTCCATGCCGGGCAGGCCGCCCTCCATCCGCGACAGCGCCAGCATCTCGCCCAGCATGCGGTCGAGCCGGGCAATCTCGCCTTCGGCCTGCAGGAAGTAAGGCTCGGCTTCGGCAGGTTTGTCGCTGCGACGGGCCAGGTCGATGATCAGTTGCAGCCGGGCCAGCGGCGAGCGCAACTCGTGCGACAAATCCTGCAGCACGCCACGATCGTGCGCGACAAGTGCCTCGATGCGCCCGGCCATCAGGTCGAAGTCGCCGGCCAATTGCGCCAGTTCGTCATGGGCCAGGCCGCTTTGCCGACCCACCCGCGTCGACAGCTCACCTTCGGCCATGCGCCGGGTGGCCCGACGCAGCGCCTCGACCGGGCGTGCCACGCTGCGTGCCACCCACCAGCCAACCAGGGCGATGAACAGCAACGACAACAACACCTGGACGGCCAGATAGATTTTTTCCCGTGTCTGCGGGCGCAGGCGCACGTGCGAGCGACTCATCGCCAGCAACTGGCGGGTGTGTCCGTCGGCGCCGGTGACCTGCTGGAACGCGACGTAGTAACCCTGCCGCGGCTGCAGCACGATGCTCTGGCCCGATGGCAACCATTCCTTCAGGATCGAATCCATCGGACCGTGCATGCGGATCGGGACGATCATCCTGCCATTTTCGATCAGGGTCGCCTCGACCCCTTGCTCGCGCTGCTGCACCACCCACGCAGCCAGCGCATCGCGACCGCCGCTCTCGTACGCTTGGTCGGCATCCTGCGCCAAGGCCGACCAGTCGATCTGAACCGTCGTGGTGAATTCGATGAAGCGTCGCGCAAACAGGCCGCCGAGGAACAGCACCAGCAGGTTGGCCACACAGAACCAGACCAGCAATCGCCAGTACAGCGAAGTCTTCAACGGGCTCATGGCGCAGCCACCACCAGCACGTAGCCGGACCCGCGCACCGACTCGATCCGCGGCGCTTCCGGCGATGCCTCGGCCAGCTTGTGCCGCAACCGGCTCACGTGCACGTCGATGCTGCGATCGAAGCGTTCCAGCTCGCGACCCAGTGCCAGGCGCGTCAGGACCGACTTGTCCACCAGCTCGCCGGCACGCTGGGCAAGACCCAGCAGCAGCGAGAATTCGGCGCCTGTCAGCGACAACTCCTGCTCATCCACCTGGGCACGCCGCTCGCCCGGGAACAATTGCAGGTTGCCTGCCTGTACCGTACCGGCCGCCGACGGCGCGGTGCGCCGCAACTGCGCCCGCACCCGCGCCAGCAGCTCGCGTGGCAGGCAAGGTTTGGCCAGGTAATCGTCGGCACCGAGTTCCAGCCCGATCACCCGGTCCACCGGTTCGCCGCGTGCGGACAACATGATCACCGGCAAGCGATGCTGCATGCGCAGCTCGCGCAAGGTGTCCAGCCCGTCGCGTCCGGGCATCATCACGTCGAGAATCAGCAGGTCGGGTCGTTCGGCCGGGTTGCGCAGGCGCGCCAGCGCCTCCTCGCCATCGTGCGCGAGATCGACGATGAAACCCTCGCGCTGGAGGTAGTCCGCCAGCAGGCGACAGAGCTCGCGGTCATCGTCGGCGATCAGGATGCGGGAAGCGGTGGGAATCTGCATGGTGTCCATTCAATACGGTGGCGTCGCGTCAGCACCACAGGCTTTACCGTTCTTTACCTACCCGCAAAGAACATACACGCAGCAGTGTCGTCAAATGATGGCGTACAACTCCCCCACCACAGAGGTATACGTCATGCGCAAGAACACACTCCTCGGTCTGGCCCTGGCTTCGGCTTTGGCCATCGGCAGCTCCGTCGCGCTGGCCGCCCCCGCTGGCGGCCCCGCACACGGCGGCTCCCACCACGGCTGGCATGGTCATCGCGGCCACGGCCAGATGATGATGCTGCACAAGTTGAACCTCAGCGACGCGCAAAAGGCCAGCGTCAAGCAGATCATCAGCACCAGCCGCACGCAGAGCAAGGCTGAGCGGCAGGCATTGCGCCAGCAGCGCAGCGCGTTCGAGTCGATGACACCGAACCAGGTCGGCTACCAGTCCGCTGCCGCCAGCCTGGCCCAGGCGGAAGGCCAGGCCACCCGGCAACGCGTGCAGCAGATGGCCAATGTGCGCGCACGGATCTACGCCTTGCTGACCCCGGCGCAACAGGCGCAGGCGGCCACCTTCAAGGCGCAGGCGCAGGCACGCCGGCAACAGTGGCAGCAATTCAAGAAGCAGCAGCCGCTGCCGATAAACCAGTAAGCCGCCCGCCTCCGCGAGCCTCCCTCTCGCGGCCACGCACGGCCAGAAAGCCCGGACCCTCCCCCCGGGCTTTCTTTTTTTTGCCGGTCTATTTTTTCTTCGGCAGGTACAGGTCGGTGATGGTGCCTTCGTAGATTTCCGCGGCCATGCCGACCGACTCGCTGAGGGTGGGGTGCGGATGGATGGTCAGCCCGATATCGGCCGCCTCGGAACCCATCTCGATCGCCAGCGCGATTTCGGAGATCAGGTCACCGGCATGCACGCCGACGATGCCGCCGCCGACCACGCGATGGGTTTCCTCGTCGAAGATCAGCTTGGTGAAACCTTCGGTGCGGTCGATGCCGATCGCGCGCCCCGACGCCGCCCACGGGAACTTGCCAACGCCGACCTTGAGGCCCTTTTCCTTCGCTTCACGTTCGGTCACGCCGACCCAGGCGATTTCCGGATCGGTATATGCGACCGACGGAATCACCCGTGCATCGAAGTGGCTCTTGTGGCCGGCCACCACTTCGGCGGCCACCTTGGCCTCGTGCGTGGCCTTGTGCGCCAGCATCGGCTGACCGACCAGGTCGCCGATGGCGAAGATGTGCGGCACGTTGGTGCGCATCTGCGTATCCACGTTGATGAAGCCGCGCTCGGTCACCGCCACGCCGGCCTTCTCCGCGCCAATCTTGCCGCCGTTCGGCGAACGCCCGACCGACACCAGCACGCGATCGAACAGCGTCGTTTCGGGAATGCTGTCGCCCTCGTAGCCGACCTCGATGCCCTTCTTGCCGGCCTTGGCGCTGACCACCTTCGTCTTCAGGTGGATGCCCTTGAGCCGGCTGCCGAGGCGCTTGGCCAGCGGCTTGATCAGGTCGGCGTCGGCGCCGGGAATGATCTGGTCCATGAACTCGACCACGGTGACTTCACTGCCCAGCGCGGCATACACGGTGGCCATTTCCAGCCCGATGATGCCGCCGCCGACGACCAGCAACTTCTTCGGCACGTCCTTCATTTCCAGCGCGCGGGTGGAATCGAGGATGCGCTCGTCGTCCCACGGGAACATGCCCAGCTTCACCGACTGCGAGCCGGCGGCGATGATGGCGTGCTCGAAGCGGATCAGCTTCACGCCGTCCTTCGTCTGCACTTCCAGTTCGTTCGGCGAGACGAAGCTGCCATTGCCCTCGACCGTGCGCACCTTGCGCTGCTTCGACATCGAAGCCAGCCCGCCGGTGAGCTGGCCGACCACCTTGTTCTTGAAGCTGCGCAACTTGTCGATGTCGATCTTCGGCGCACCGAAGCTGACGCCGTGCGCTTCCATCGCGGCCGCTTCGTCGATCACCGCAGCCGCATGCAACAAGGCCTTGGACGGGATGCAGCCGACATTGAGGCAGACCCCGCCCAGCGTCGAATAGCGCTCCACCAGCACGGTGTCGACGCCGAGGTCGGCAGCACGGAATGCGGCGGTATAGCCGCCGGGGCCGGAGCCGAGCACGACCAGCTTGCATTCGATGTCGGCCTTGCGACCGGAGGCGCCGGCAGCCTGTGGCGCCGGGGCGGCAGCGACCGGGGCGGCAGGCGCAGGCGCGACAGCTTCGGTCGCCTCTGCTGCTTGCGCCGACGGCGCAGCGGCGACATCGTCGGCAGCCTCAAGCACGGCAATCACCGCGCCTTCCGAGACTTCATCGCCAACCTTGAGTTTCAGCTCCCTGATCACGCCATCGGCGCTGGAGGGTATCTCCATGGTGGCCTTGTCCGACTCCAGCGTGATCAGGCTTTGCTCTTTTTTCACCTTGTCACCGACTTGCACCAGCACCTCAATCACCGGCACGTTGTCGTGACCGCCGATATCCGGCACCTTGATTTCGATCGTGTTGGCCATGTCTTGCTTCCTTCGTGTTGCGGGACGTCAGCGGGCGGCGTCCGGATCATGGGGATGGGGGGTGGTGCGAACACGACGCTCCTCATCGATATCGCGTTCGACATCGCGCGCGGCATCGTTGTCTTGCGCATCAGTCAACTGGGTGATGCTGCCGGCCCTGCGCGGCACGGGTGCAACCCAGCTCTTCACATGCAGGTCGCGCTGCGGAAACGGCAGTTCGATCGCGTGCCGCTCGAAAGCACTGTGCAACGCCCAGTAATAAGCCGCGGTGACGGCACCGACTCGACGCGTAGCCTCGGCGTTGAGCCATACCACCAGCTGAAAATCCAGCGAGGAATCACCAAAGCCGGCAAGCCATACCTGCGGCGCGCGCTTACCTTCCATGCTGAGCGTGAACGGCACTTCCGCTGCCGCTTCCAGCGCAGCCCGCTTGACCAGTTCCTTGTCGGTGCCGTAGGCCACGCCGAACGGAATCTTCTGCCGGCGAGCCACTTCACGCAATGTCCAGTTGACCACGCGCCCGGTGACGAACTCGGAATTCGGCACCAGGATGTCGATGTCGTCGTTGGTGCTGATCAGGGTGGCTCGAATGCGGATCTCGCGCACATGACCGTGGACACCCGAGGCCAGCTCGACAAAGTCGCCGACCTTGAGGCTGCGGTCGAACAGCAGGATCAGACCGGACACGAAATTGTTGAAGATCGCCTGCAGGCCAAAGCCCAGGCCCACGCCGAGTGCGCCGGCGAAGACGGTCATCTTCGCCATCGGGATGCCGGCCACTCCCAGCGCCCAGAGCAGGCCGATCACCAGCAACAGGTAGTGCAGCAGGCGCTCCACGGTGTAAAGCGTGGACTGGTTGAGCTGATGATTGCGCTCGGCATAACGGCGCAGTGCGCGCCTGAGAATCGCCGTCGCAATCAGGAAACCCAGGAACAGGAGGATCGCACCCAGGATCGAGCCGAGGTAAATCTTGACCCCGCCGATGGTCTTGTACAGGTTCAGCCAGTCTCCGACCTCCGCCATCCCCTTGTGAATCGCGGCAGGTGCGGCTGGTGCCAGCGCCAAGCCGAAAGGTATCGATGCGAAGGTCGCCTGCACCGGATCGCCTGTTACAGCAGCAGCCGGCGGATGTCGCCGAGCTGACTGGCGAGGAAGGAGGCGAAGCGTGCCGCCAGCGCACCGTCGATCACGCGATGGTCGTACGACAACGACATTGGCAGGATCGTGCGCGGGGCAAACTCCTTGCCGTTCCAGACCGGTTTCACCGCCGCCTTGGACACGCCGAGGATCGCCACTTCCGGCGCGTTGACGATCGGCGTGAACGCGGTGCCACCGATGCCGCCGAGCGAGCTGATCGAGAAACAGCCACCGCTCATTTCTGCCGGGCCGAGTTTCTTGTCGCGTGCCTTCTTCGAGATCTCGCCCATCTCGCGAGCCAGGTCGAGCAAGCCCTTCTTGTCGCAGTCACGCAATACCGGCACCACCAGTCCGTCGGGCGTATCCACCGCGATGCCGATATGGAAGTACTTCTTCAGAATCAGCTTCTCGCCGGATTCGTCGAGCGAGGCATTGAACTGTGGAAACGCCTTCAACGCGGCGACCACCGCCTTGATCTGGAACACCAGCGGGCTGATTTTCAGCTCCTTGTTCTCGGCACCAAGCTGCTTGCGGAAAGCCTCCAGCTCGGTGATGTCGGCATCTTCGTGCTGGGTGACGTGCGGGATCATGGCCCAGTTGCGGGCGAGGTTCGCGCCGGAAATCTTCTGGATGCGCGACAGCGGCTTTTCCTCGATCTCGCCGAACTTGGCGAAGTCGACCTTCGGCCACGGCAGCAGGTTGAGCCCACCCAGCGAAGCAGACGGACCACCGCTGGGCCGGGCACCGGAGGCGAGCGCATGCTTCACGTAGGCACTGACATCATCACGCTGGATGCGGCCACCACGACCACTGCCCTTCACCTGCCGGATATCCACCCCGAGCTCGCGCGCGTAGGCGCGGATCGCCGGGCTGGCATAGGGCGCATCGCCCGGCATCACCACCGCGGCGTCCACGGGCGGGCGCGGCTGAGCCTGCGCGGGTGCGGCGGCTGGCGGCTTTTCAGTCGGCGTTGAAGCCGTCGGCGCGGGTGCTGCTGCCGGGGTTGGCGCCGGAGCTGGCGGTTGTTCGGTCTTGCCTGCTGCTGCAGCGGGCGCGGGCGCGGCAGGGGCAGCCGCCTCGCCGTCGGCCTCGATGATCGCGATCACCGCGCCTTCGGAAACCTCATCACCCACTTTCAGCTTCATTTCCTTCACCACGCCGGCAAACGGTGCCGGGACTTCCATGGTGGCCTTGTCCGACTCCAGCGTGATCAGGCTCTGCTCTTTCTCGACGCGATCGCCGGCCTTGACCAGCACTTCGATAACGGGGACGCCGTCGTGACCGATGTCGGGAACGCGGGCTTCTTTGAGGTCGGCCATGATGACTCCTGCGAATGGCAATGGCGTGCCGCACGGGGATGGCGGTCGCTCAGAAGTGTTCAATCATAACCAAGGCGGCAACCATTCGTATTGCACCAATCGCGCCGATGATCGATGCACGGTTACCATGCGCATGCGTATGCATTACCTTGAGCGCACGCACATGCGCGCCAGATACCCTACCCTGACGACACTCTCAAGCCGCGCCGGGCGGCACAGGAAGCCAAATCCATGCTGACTCTTCGTGACTTGTCGAAAACCTATGCCAATGGCGTGAAGGCCCTGCGCGGGGTTTCGCTGGATATCCCCAACGGCATGTTCGGCCTGCTCGGTCCGAACGGTGCCGGCAAATCCTCGCTGATGCGCACGATCGCCACGCTGCAGGATCCGGACGAAGGCACGATCAAGCTGGACGAGATGGATCTGCTGGCCGACAAGCAGGCCACCCGTCGCCTGCTCGGTTACCTGCCGCAGGAGTTCGGCGTGTATCCGAAGGTTTCGGCCGAAGCGATGCTGGAACATTTCGCCGTGCTCAAGGGCGTCACCGTGAAAAGCGAGCGGCGCGACCTGGTCGAAGCACTGCTGCGCCAGGTCAACCTGTGGGACGTGCGCAAGCGCAAGCTCGGCACCTATTCCGGCGGCATGCGCCAGCGCTTCGGCATCGCGCAGGCGCTGATCGGCGACCCGCGGCTGGTGATCGTCGATGAACCCACCGCCGGTCTCGACCCGGAAGAGCGCAACCGTTTCCTCAACCTGCTGGCCGAGATCGGCGAGCGGGTGGTGGTGATCCTGTCCACGCATATCGTGGAAGACGTCACCGATCTGTGCTCGCGCATGGCCATCATCGGCCAGGGGCAGGTGCTGCTGACTGGCGAGCCGGTCGAGGCGATCCGCTCGCTGGATGGCCGGGTCTGGCGCCGCACGATCGACAAGAGCGAGCTGGACAGCTATCGCGCCCGCATGAACATCCTGTCCACCCGCCTCGCCGGCGGCCGCACCCTGCTGCACGTGCTGGCCGACACCATGCCGGAGGCAGGGTTCGAACCGGTGGCACCGGATCTGGAAGACGTCTACTTCGGCCGCCTGCGTGCACAGGCCACCACCAAGGCGGCGTAAAAGCTCCCCGTATCCCGCAGGAGCGCACCCCGTGCGCGATGCTTTTCTCGCAGCGTGACGAAAAGCGTTCGCGCGCAAGGTGCGCTCCTACACCAGCCAGGATCAGCCATGTTTTTCGAGATACTCCGTTTTGAATTGCGCCAGCAGCTGAAGGCGCCGCTGTTCTGGATCGTCGCGCTGGTGTTCGGTGCATTGGCCTTCACCCTGGCCAGCACCGATGCGGTGCTCGTCGGCGGCGCCAGCGGCAACGTGTTGCGCAATGCGCCGATGGTGACCGTGCGTCTGCTCAGCGTATTGACCGTGTTGAGCATTTTCCTGGTGACGATCTTTGTTGCCGGCGCGGCACTGCGCGATTTCGATCAGCGCACCTCGGAGCTGTTCTTCACCACCCCGATGAGCCGCGGCGCCTACCTTGGCGGGCGTTTCGCCGCCGGCTACGCGGCGGCACTGGCGATCATGCTGACCTGCGCCGTCGGCCTGGCACTGGGTTCGTTGATGCCGTGGATCGACGCCGCCCGCATGGGGCCCTTCAGCATGAACGGCTATGCCTGGGCCTTCGGCGTGATGGTGGTGCCGGACATGCTGTTCATCGCCGCCCTGCTCTACCTGCTGGCCACGACCACGCGTTCCCTGCTGGCCACCTATATCGGCCTGATCGTCTATTTCGTGCTGCAGGGCATCGTTGGCCAGCTGACCAAGGACGTCAACAATCATTATCTCGCGGCCATGCTCGACCCGTTCGGCGGGCGCACCCTGGCCATCGTCACGCGTTACTGGTCGGCCGATCAGTCGAACCACGTCCTTCCCGCGCTGGGTGGCGTGTTGCTGTTCAATCGGCTGCTCTGGATCGGCGTGAGCGTGGCCATGCTGGTGGCGACCTTTGTACTGTTCCGGCCCAACCGCGAAGGCCTGCAGATGCCGCGGCGCAAGAAGCGTGCAGAACCGCCGATGCTTCGCCCGCAGGCCAGTGCCAGCAGCCTGGTGCTGCCCAGGGTGAGGCTGGCTGACAATCTGCGCGCGCACCTGCTGCAGCTGCGCACCCAGTTCGCCTTCGACACGCTGGGCGTGCTGCGCGGGGTGCCGTTCCTGATCATGCTGGCGCTGGGCCTGGCGAATCTGTTCGGTGCCTTCCTGCTGTCCGGCCAGATCTACGGTACCGCCACCTGGCCGGTGACTCACCAGGTATTGGACAACATCCAGGGTGGCTTCCAGTGGTTGCTGTACATCATCATCACCTTCTACGCCGGCGAACTGGTCTGGCGTGAGCGCAGTCAGCGTTCGGCCGAAGTCAGCGACGCGTTCCCGGTACCGGACTGGGTGCCGCTGACTGCCAAGCTTGGCGCGTTGCTGGCAGTGATCGCCACTTTCCTGCTGGTCGGCGCACTGGTCGGCATCGGCTGGCAGCTGGGCCATGGCTACACTCACCTGGAGTTGGGCCTGTATCTGCAAACCCTCGCCCTGCAGGCGATTCCGTTCGTGCTGCTGGCCGTACTGGCGCTGTTCCTGCAGGTGCTGTCGAACAATAAGTTCCTGGGCTATCTGCTGACCATCGTCTGGCTGGTACTCAGCACGATCGGTTTCGACCTGCTGCACTGGGAACAGCACCTGTACAACTACGGCACCACGCCTGGTGCACCGTATTCGGATCTCAACGGCTACGGCCACTTCCTCAAGGGCGTGTTGTGGTTCGATTTCTACTGGGCCGCCTGCGCCGTGGTGCTGCTGGTGCTGGCCTCGCTGTTCTGGGTGCGCGGCACCGGCCAGTCCGGGCGCGAGCGGCTGCGTGAGGCACGCGCGCGCCTGCATGCACCGGGCATGGCGGCCCTGGTGGTCGGCCTGCTTGCCTTCATCGGCAGCGGCGGCTGGATCTACTACAACACCAACGTACTCAACCATTTCCAGAGCAGCACGGCGCAGAAGATCCAGCGCGCCGACTACGAGAAGAAGTACGCCAGCTACCAGGATGCACCGCAGCCGCGGATCACCGCGGTGCAGGCCAATGTCGACATCCATCCCTACCAGCGCACGCTGGATATCCGCGCCCACTACACCCTGGCCAACAAGCACGACACCCCGATCAGCGAGCTGTATGTGAATTTCACCAAGGGCTTCGTGGTGAAGTCGTTGCAATTCGCACCGCACTCGGTGGTCAGCGCGGACAAGGATCTGGATTTCACCATCTACAAATTGGACACGCCGCTGGCACCGGGCGCGTCGATGTCATTCGACTTCACGCTCGAATATGCCCCGAAGGGCTTCACCAACAGTGCCTCCGGCAGCTTCCTCGCCCACAACGGCACCTTCTTCAACAACAGCGTGATGCCGCAATTCGGTTACCAGCCGCAAGTCCAGCTCACCGACCGCAACGATCGGCGCAAGTACGGCCTGAAGGCGGATGTACCGCGGATGCCGCCGCTGGGCGACGAGAAGGCCCGCGCCAACACCTACATCAGCAACGACGCGGACTGGATCAGCTTCGACACCACCGTCTCCACCGCCGCCGACCAGATCGCGCTCGCCCCCGGCATCCTGCAGAAGGAATGGACGGCCAACGGCCGGCGCTACTTCCACTACCTGATGCAGCAGCCGATGCTGAACTTCTTCGCCTACCTGTCGGCACGCTACAAGGTGAAAAGCGTGAACCACGATGGCGTGGCGATCTCGGTCTACTACAACCCGGCGCACGCCTGGAACGTGGACCGGATGATCGAGAGCGCCAGCGATTCGCTGGACTATTACGACAGCCACTACACGCCGTACCAGTTCAAGCAGCTGCGCATCGTCGAGTTCCCCGGCTATGCCGCGTTCGCGCAGTCGTTCGCCAACACGATCCCGTTCTCCGAGTCGATCGGCTTCATCGCCGACCTGCGCGACAAGAGCAAGCTCGACTACGTTTACGACGTCACCGCCCACGAAGTGGCGCACCAGTGGTGGGCACACCGGGTGATCGGCGCCAACATGCAGGGCTCCACCATGCTCAGCGAATCGCTGGCGCAGTATTCCTCGCTGATGGTGACCAAGCACAAGTACGGCGCGGACCAGATGCGCAAGTTTTTGAAATACGAACTTGACGCTTACCTCGTCGGCCGGGCCACCGAGAACCGTGCCGAGGAGCCGCTGGCCAAGGTCGAAAACCAGCCGTACATCCATTACCGCAAGGGGTCGATGGTGTTCTATGCGCTGCAGGACTACGTCGGCGAGGACAAGCTCGACGCGATGCTCAAGCAGTTCCTGATCGACAAGGGTTTCCAGCACCCGCCGTACACCGACTCGCAGGAGTTCATGGACGCGCTGGGCAAGGCGCTGGGACCGCAATGGCAGCCGATGCTGGACGACTTCTTCTGGAAGATCACCCTGTTCGACAACCGCATGGTCTCGGCCACCGCGAAGAAACTGCCAAACGGCAAGTACGAAGTGGAAATGAAGGTGCATGCCGGCAAGGTCTACGTCGACGGCAAGGGCAAGGAGACCCCAGCCACGCCGGATATCCCGATCGAGGTCGGTGTATTCGCCGCCTCGCCCGGTGCCGGCAAGGATGGCAAGCCGCTATATCTGAAAAAGCAGATGGTGGCCAACGGCGACAGCACCATCACGGTGACGGTCGACAGCAAGCCGTCGCAGGCCGGCATCGATCCGTACAACGAACTGATCGACAAGGTTTCCAGCGATAACCGAAAGGCCGTGACAATGCAGTAGTACATGTCGGCGGAGCGCCCCGCAGCTCCGCCGTGCGATCAACCTTGCTTCGCCGCCTCCGGCAGCTTGCCTTGCACCACGGTCAGCTCGCGCTGCGGGAACGGGATACTGATGCCGGCCTTGTCGTAGTGCTCCTTGATGGCGCGCAGCAGGTCGGTCTTGGTGGCCCAGAAGTCGCCCGGCCTGGTCCAGCCACGCACGACCAGATCGACCGAACTCTCACCCAGTCCG